>JAWWPY010000511.1:0-9737 GCA_033854735.1 Streptosporangiaceae bacterium
TGCAAAACCAGCACACTATGGGCGTACGGCAGCAGCCCAGTGGGATGCCCTGCCAGCGCTACGTCCCGTTCAAGCCCGTCGACCTGCCCGACCGCCGCTGGCCCGGCCGGTCCATCACGCGGGCCCCGCGCTGGCTGTCCACCGACCTGCGGGATGGCAACCAGGCGCTGATCGACCCGATGAGCCCGGCCCGCAAGCGGGCCATGTTCGACCTGCTGGTACGGATGGGATACAAGGAGATCGAGGTCGGCTTCCCGTCCGCGAGCCAGACGGACTTCGACTTCGTCCGCGGCCTCATCGAAGGCCATCTCATCCCGGATGACGTGCAGATCTCCGTGCTCACCCAGGCGCGGGACGAGCTGATCGAGCGGACGGTGCAGTCGCTGGTCGGCGCCCCCCGCGCCACGGTGCACTTGTACAACGCGACAGCGCCGTTGTTTCGCCGGGTGGTGTTCGGCATCGACCGGAAGGAGTGCGAGGCCCTCGCGGTGGAGGGCACCAGGTCGGTGATGAAGTACGCCGAGGCTTACCTGGGCGACTGTGACTTCGGCTACGAGTACTCGCCGGAGATCTTCATGGACACGGAGCTGGAATACGCAGCCGAGGTGTGCGAGGCGGTGATGGACGTCTGGCAGCCGGGGCCGGGCCGGGAGATCATCCTCAACCTGCCGTGCACCGTCGAGCGCTCCACGCCCAACGTGTACGCCGACCAGATCGAGTGGATGAGCCGCAACCTGTCCCGGCGGGAGCACGTCTGCCTGTCCGTGCATACCCACAACGATCGGGGCACCGCGGTTGCCGACGCCGAGCTCGCGGTGCTGGCCGGGGCGGACCGGATCGAGGGCTGCCTGTTCGGCAACGGCGAGCGGACCGGGAACGTGTGCCTGGTCACGCTCGGCCTGAACCTGTTCAGCCAGGGCATCGACCCGATGATCGACTTCTCCGACATCGACGAGATCCGGCGGACCGCCGAGTACTGCAACCAGCTGCCGGTGCATCCGCGTCACCCGTACGCGGGCGACCTGGTCTACACGGCGTTCTCCGGGTCGCACCAGGACGCGATCAAGAAGGGGTTCGAGGCGCTGGAGCAGGAGGCGGCCGCGGCCGGGGTCCCCTTCAGCGAGTTCGCCTGGGCGGTCCCCTACCTGCCCATCGACCCGGCCGACGTGGGACGCAGCTACGAGGCCGTGATCAGGGTCAACTCGCAGTCCGGGAAGGGCGGCGTGGCCTACATCATGAAGGCCGAGCACCAGCTCGAGCTGCCCCGCAGGCTGCAGATCGAGTTCTCCCGGGTGATCCAGGCGCACACTGACGCCGAAGGCGGGGAGGTCAGCCCCGCACAGATGTGGGAGGCGTTCTCAGCCGAGTACCTGGCCGAGGGCCCGGCGACGCTGCTGGCCCACCACACGTCCTCGGTGGTGGACGCGAAGGACGCGCTCATCGTGGAGCTTCAGCTCGACGGGCAGGAACGGCAGATCGAAGGGACCGGCAACGGGCCCATCTCCGCGTTCTGTGACGCCCTGAATTCCGTGGGTGCCGAGGTCCGGGTGCTCGACTACGCGGAGCACGCGCTGTCGGCCGGGAGCGACGCGCAGGCCGCCGCCTACGTGGAATGCGAAATCGGCGGGCAGACGCTGTGGGGAGTCGGCATCGATGCCAACACGGTGAGCGCGTCGCTGCGCGCTGTGCTGTCCGCCCTGAACCGGGCCAGGGTGAGATAACCCTGCGCGCTGGTGCCTGGCGGCCCACGCCCGGCCGGTGCGCCACAATGGCATGGTGAGACTGTACCGGGACGACGGGATCGTGCTGCGCACCCAGAAGCTGGGTGAGGCTGATCGCATCGTCACCATCCTCACCAGGCGCACCGGGCGGGTCCGGGCGGTGGGCAAAGGGGTGCGGCGGACGAAGTCGAAGTTCGGGTCCCGGCTGGAGCCGTTCACTCATGTTGATCTCCAGCTCTACACGGGCCGGTCCCTTGATGTGATCACCCAGGCGGAGACGGTGCGGCCCTATGGTGTACCGCTGATAGCGGACTATCCGCGGTACACCAGCGGGACGGCCATGCTGGAAACCGCGGAGCGGTTCACCCCGGTGGAGAAGGAACCGGCCATCCGGCAGTTCCTGCTCCTCGTGGGCGGGTTGCGGGCGCTCACCGATGAGGCCCACGGCCCGCGGCTCGTGCTCGACGCCTTCCTGCTGCGCTCGCTGGCCGTGGCCGGGTACGCGCCCGCGCTGGAAGAGTGTGCCGTGTGCGGGACACCGGACACAGCGGATCGCGCCACCGGCTCGCGTGTCTTTGGCATCGCCGCGGGCGGCCTGACCTGCCGGTCCTGCCGGCCGCCCGGTGCGGCCACGCCATCGGTGCTGACGGTCGGACTGATGGGTGCGCTGCTGCGCGGGGACTGGGCGCGTGCCGATATGAGCCAGCCCCGGCACCAGGTGGAGTGCAGCGGCCTGGTCGCCGCGTACGTGCAGTGGCACATGGAGCATTCGATCCGCTCGCTCCGCCACGTGGAACACGCGGCTGGCACTGTGGAACACGCGGCTGGCACCGTGGAACACGCGGCTGGCACCGGGGGGAGCGCGTGACGCCGACCGTCCGGTCCCCGGACCCACACCGTGACGGCGCCCGGCCTCCTGCCATCCCGGCCGAGTTCGTGCCCCGGCATGTAGCGCTGGTGATGGACGGCAACGGCCGCTGGGCCAAGCAGCGCGGCCTGCCGCGCACGGAAGGTCACAAGCGGGGGGAGTACTCGCTCTTCGACGTCATCATGGGCGCGATCGAACTGGGCATTCCCTACCTGTCGGCGTACGCGTTCTCTACCGAGAACTGGCGGCGCTCGCCTGACGAGGTTCGCTTCCTCATGGGCTTCAACCGCGATGTGATCCGCCGGCGCCGTGATCAGTTGAACGAGATGGGCGTCCGCGTCCGCTGGGCGGGCCGCAAGCCGCGGCTATGGCGCAGCGTCATCCGCGAGCTTGAAGACGCAGAACGTATGACAGCGGGTAACTCGGTCCTTACCCTCCAATTCTGCGTCAATTACGGTGGACGGGCCGAGATCGCCGATGCGGCCGCGGCGATAGCCGCCGACGTGGCGGCCGGAAAGCTCCGTGCTGACAAGGTGGATGAGAAAGTTTTCGCGCGGTACTTGGATGAGCCAGGCATACCCGATGTAGATCTCTTTGTCCGATCATCGGGAGAGCAGCGGATTTCCAACTTCATGCTCTGGCAGTCGGCCTATGCTGAGCTTGTCTTTCTCGACACCCTATTTCCTGATTTCGACCGCCGTCATCTCTGGCATGCATGCGAGATCTATGCCAGCCGGGACCGCCGCTACGGCGGGGCGGTTCCGAACCTGCTGCCGCGGTTACCTGCGGCCCTGCCATAGCGCGAACGCGATCAGCAGGGCGACGATCAGTACCCGTAGCAGCCGCCCTGCGGGGCGCAGCGCGGGCCAGGACAGGCTGGCCAGCCACGCGACGAACGCGGCGACCAGGAAGAGTGCCACCGCGCCGATCCAGCCGCGCGCGACTGCGCCGCCCACGAACAGGCCGGCCACCGCAATAGGCACGAGCCAGGGCGGCAGTTGATTCATGAACGCGATGGGCATGGCGCTGGCTTTTTCCAGCGACCGGCGCGTGTTCATCCGGAACCTCCACTAGTGCGGGGTTGGCCCGCCAGTGCGGGGTTGGCCCGTCGGCCAACGATTTCGCATATCCTTGGCAAAGATACGGCCTGATAACGCATTTGGGATCCCCATGTGCGCATGTCCGTCGAATCCACGGGCACGGGCATTATCGGGGAAGACGTGAAAGCCATAGCCGCAGCCGCGGCAGTGCTGTCACGCATTCGGGGGAATGCAGATGCGACGCATAGCCATCTTCATCGTGGCCTTGGGGCTCACCATCAGCGGGATCGGGGGATCTACTGTAAGCCGGCCCGTGCCCGGCGTCACCATGGCACGGCTGGACGCACGGATCATCACCGGCGGCTCGCCGGTCAAGCTTGTCCGGTACGGCGGGTACACGATCGGTGTCCCGGTGAGCTGGGCGGTCTACCACCTCGGCCTCTCTTCGACGACGTGCGTCGACTACGCCCGGAACGCCCTGTACCTCGGGCGGCCTGGCCTCAACCAGGACTGCCCGGCGCGTGTCGTCGGCCGTGTCGCCACGATCAGTCTTCAGATTCCGCCCGCCGCGGGCCTGTCCGCCACGGGCCCGGCTGCGGCACGCCTGCCCGGCGTCAACGGGCCTGCCACGGGTGCCGGGCACTCGACGTCAGCCTGGCCCACGGTGAGCAACCTGCCGGAGGGCGGCGGGTCGGTACGCGCTGACACGCAGGATCACGAACTCTACGCGGCCGCCGGCCGCCCCGGGCTGTCCATCACCGCCACGTACGGCAGCGACGCCGCATCCGTGCTCGCCATCATCCAGAGCCTGCGCCGAACGACGTCCCAGCCGGCCATGGCCAGCCCGCCCGGCACGGCCAATCGGTCGGCCACGGCCAGCCGGCCCGCCACCGCTAGCCGGCCCGCCACGGCCAGCCGGGCCGCCACGGCCCGCCGGCCGGCCAGGGCCAGTCAGCCGGCCGTCCCGGTCCGTGCCAACAGCGTTGACGCGCGCATCGTCGGGAAGGGGTTCGACACCTGCGCTACGCCCTCCATGGCGGCGATGCAGGCCTGGGTCCATTCCTTCTCCTACGTCGGGATCTACATCGGCGGCGCGGAGGTCGGCTGCCCGTACGGGAACCTGTCGCCCGCGTGGGTCCGCTACGTCAGGGGGCTCGGCTGGGGCCTGATCCCCACCTACGTCGGGGCGCAGGCGCCCTGCAACAAGCAGTTCGCGGTGCGGATCCAGCCGGGGTGGGCATCCGCGGAGGGCCAGGCGGCGGCGCAGTGGGCGGTCCAGGACGCGGCCGGCCTGGGCATGGGCCGCGGCACGCCGATCTATTACGACATGGAGTCGTTCAACAGCGCCAAGGCGTTCTGCACCGCCCAGGTGCTCTCCTTCCTCGACGGGTGGACCAGGGAGATCCATGCGTTGGGGTACGTGTCCGGCGTGTACTCGAGCGCGGCCACCGGGGCCGAGTCCCTGGGGCTGGCCGGCTCGGTCAACGGCCACTCGATGGCCAAGCCGGACTCGATCTGGTTCGCGTTCTGGGACGGCTGGTCCAACGTGATCGGCACGCCCTACCTGTCTCCGTCGTGGTGGCCGGGATACCACCGGATCAAGCAGTACCTGGGAGGACACAACCGCTCGGTGAACGGCTTCAGCCTGAACATCGACGCCGACCTGATCCGCGGTCCCGCGTTCCGGTAAGGGCCGGTGGTCCCAGTGAGGCCCCGAGGGTTCCCGGTGAGGCCCCGGGCGCGGTGAGGCCTGCCGGGGGGCGCAGTGTGGGCCAGTAACCGGTCAGTAACCGGTCAGTGACCGCCTGGTGCCGCGACACGGGTATTCGGCGCCGGCCGGCCCGCTAAACTAGGGCCCGTCCCGTGGATCTGCGGCCTGCGTTGACGGCCGGCCTGCGGGACGCGCCTTAGGCGAACGAACCCCAGGCGGGCCTGCCCGACGCCCGCAACCCGCCGACCGCCAGCCGGATGGAGTCTGTCATGGCACGCAATGACCGCATGGACACGATCGTCAGCCTGAGCAAGCGGCGTGGTTTCGTCTTCCCGTCCAGCGAGATATACGGCGGGCTCCGGGCTTCCTGGGACTACGGGCCGCTCGGCGTGGAGATGAAGAACAACATCAAGCGCCAGTGGTGGAAGGCGATGGTCCAGGAGCGCGACGACATCGTCGGCCTGGATTCGAGTGTGATCCTGGCCCGCGAGGTGTGGGAGGCAAGCGGCCACGTCACCGAGTTCGTGGACCCGCTCACCGAATGCCAGTCCTGCCACAAGCGGTTCCGCGCTGATCACCTCATCAAGGCTTACGAGGACAAGCATGGTCACCCGCCGGAGGATGGCCTGGCCCAGATCGCCTGCCCGAACTGCGGCACCAGGGGCGCCTTCACTGAGCCGCGGATGTTCAACGGGCTGCTGCGCACGTACCTCGGCGCCGTGGAGCGGGACGGGGAGTCGGGCGAGGAGTCGGGCCTGGCCTACCTGCGGCCGGAGACCGCCCAGGGCATCTTCATCAACTACCGCAACGTCCTGCAGTCATCGCGCAAGAAGATCCCGTTCGGCATCGGGCAGATCGGCAAGTCGTTCCGCAACGAGATCACCCCAGGCAACTTCATCTTCCGCACCCGCGAGTTCGAGCAAATGGAGATGGAGTACTTCGTCAGGCCGGGGGCGGACGAGGAAGTGCACCAGCACTGGATCGATGAGCGGCTCAACTGGCATGTCGACCTCGGGATCGCCGCGGAGAACCTGCGGCTGTTCGAGCACCCCAAGGAGGACCTCGCGCATTACTCCAAGCGCACGGTCGATATCGAGTACAAGTTTGACTTCACCGGCACCGAATGGGGCGAACTCGAGGGCATCGCCAACCGCACGGACTTCGATCTGACCACGCACGGCCGGGCCTCCGGCCAGGACATGTCCTATCTCGACCCGGAGTCGGGGGAGCGGTACGTCCCGTACGTGATCGAGCCGGCGCTCGGCGTCGACCGGACCCTGCTCGTGCACCTGCTCGACTCGTACACCGAGGACGAGGCGCCGGACGCCAAGGGGAACATGGAGAAGCGCACAGTGCTCCGCCTCGACCCGAGGATCGCCCCGGTCAAGGTGGCGGTGCTGCCGCTCTCCCGCAACGCGGACCTCTCGCCCAAGGCACGCGACCTGGCCGCGCGGCTGCGCAAACGGTGGAGCACCGACTTCGACGACGCCAGCGCGATCGGCCGCCGCTACCGCCGCCAGGATGAGATCGGTACCCCGTTCTGCGTGACTGTCGACTTCGATACCCTGACTGATCAGGCGGTGACCGTCCGGGAGCGCGACTCCATGCGGCAGGACCGGATCGGCATCGACGCCATCGAGCCCTATCTTTCCGAACGGCTCTCCGGCTGCTGACCCCCGGCGAAGCTCGCCCCGGTTGCGGCACCACCTGAGCTGCTTCGCAGGCCGAAATACCTATAAAATTGATCGGAAATATTGACAAGGATAAAGCGGGCTGACATCGTGGGTTCCATGACGACCCACGACGGTACTGAGCGCCGCTACGTGGACCTGCTCCTCGTAGCTAGCGCGGTCTGTTCCCCCCTGGTCTGACGCTTCGCGTCTCCCTCCACCACCCATCGCGGTGCTCCACGCCCCGGCGCGCAGTCGCGATCAATTATCAGTTCGGTTTTCGGCCCCCAGAGAGGCCAAAACCGAACGGATGACGTTTGTCCACAGATATCAGCCCAGCCACCCATGGCTGCCTGCCGTTTATCCCATGATCAAGGAGCCTCACACCATGACCGAAACCATCAGCACCACGACCCGCATCGACATCACCAGCCTGGCCGGCAACATCGGCGCCGAGATATCCGGTGTCGACACCGGCGACGTGCTCAGCGACGATGCGGTAGCCCAGGTACGCCAGGCGCTGCTCGACCACAAGGTGGTTTTCCTGCGCGGCCAGAGCCTCGATTACGCCCGGCAGGTGGCCTTCGCCGAGCGGCTTGGCCCGCTGACGCTTGGCCATCCGACCCTGGTATCGCCGCCCGACCAGCCTCTCCTCGAGGAGATTGATTCCCTCAAGGGCGGCCGGGCCAACCACTGGCATACCGATGTGACCTTCGTCGACCGGCCTCCGGCCTTCACCCTGCTGCACGCCGTCGTCATCCCGCCGGTAGGCGGGGACACGATCTGGGCCAACACGGTGACCGCCTACGAGAGCCTGCCGGCCGAATTGCGGGACCTGGCTGACCGGCTGCGCATTGTGCACACCAACGATTACGACTACGCGGCGGTCTACGGCCGTGGCGAGCGTGCCGACGCGGCTCTCCAGGCGGCGCAGGCGCAGTTCATCTCGACCGTTTACGAGACGGAGCATCCGGCGGTGCGGGTGCACCCGGAGACCGCTGAGCACTCGCTCGTCCTGGGCGGCTTCGCACGGACCGTGCTGGGGTTCTCGCCGCAGGCATCACGCGACCTGATCCGCGTCCTGCAGGAGTACGTCACGCGTCCCGAGCAGACAGTCCGCTGGCAGTGGCGCGAAGGCGACCTGGCCATCTGGGACAACCGGGCGACTCAGCACTACGCGATCTTCGACTACGGTTCTGCGCACCGCCGTGGCGAGCGGGTCACGGTAGCGGGCCCGGTGCCGGTCGGCGTGGACGGCCGCCCGAGCGTTTCGCTCAGGGGCGATGCGTCGGCCTACTACGCAGGTGCGGCGGACTGATCCGCAGCCGATCAGCCCAGCATCTCCCGAGCAACCCCGAGGGGCAGAGGCGGAGCAATGAGCAGTCCAGCTGACGTCAACGTGCCGGCGACCCGGTCGGTGCCCGTCTACAAACGCAAGAGACGGCGGATCTACGGCATCATCACCGTGGCTGCCGTCGTCGTCATCGCCCTCATCGCCTGGGCCGTCACCCAGGGTGGCAGCTCGGGGCCGGCGACGCTGCCCAGCTTTACCATCGCAGTCAGCCAGGGGACTGTGGCCAGCCCCGACAGCATCATCCTGAGCCAGCCATCACTGGAGAAGAGCATCCCGGCGCACGTGCACACCGTGCCGTTCGACGCGGGAGTCACCGCCATCGCCGAGATGAAAAGCGGATCCATCCAGGCCATCAGCGGCGTCGGTAACCCGCCGGCCACCGCGGCCATCGGGATCAACACCGGGGTCACCGTCGTCATGGGATGGGGTTTCGACGACGACCAGCTACTCGTCCCGGCGTCGGTTACCTCGCCGAGCCAGCTGGCCGGCAAGTCCATCGGCGTCCTGGTCGGCTCGTCGGAGGACTACGAACTGCTGGGCTACCTGGCGCTGGAGCACCTGACCGGCAAGGTCAAGGTGGTCAGCTTCGCCAGCGAGCCCGCGGCGGGCGCAGCCGCATTGTCCGGCGCTGTCGATGCCGCCTACGTGTACGGGGCCCCGGCGGCCGATCTGATCACGAAGGGCGACCATTCGCTGGTCAACGCCGAGCAGATCGCCAAGCTCGGCATCCCCGGGCTCGACGTGATAGCGGTGGCTTCCAGCCTCATCAAGAGCGACCCCACGCTGGTGCAGGACTACGTCTGCGCCGAGGTCCAGGGCAGCAAGGACATGACCGGCCCGCAGGCGGCCAAGTACCTGACCGCCAGCGCGAAGGTGCAGGGCATTCCGACCAGCCACTCAGCCACGATCGTGGCGGCGACCAAGGGCTACCCGTTCATCCCGCCCAGCCAGCAGCTTTACTGGCTCGGTTCCACCCTGCACGACCCGACCAGCCGCATCGTGCGGGCCTACCAGCAGACCGGCACGTTCCTGGTCTCGCAGGGCAGGCTCACGTCCGCTCCGTCGGCGGCGCAGATCGCGCAGCACATCGACATCACCTTCATCAAGAAAGCACTGGCCGGTGGCTGCCCCAGCTGAGGCCCCAGTCAGGACCCGCGGGGCCGACGTGGTGATCGACTCCGTGGGCAAGACCTTCCGCCGGGGTGGGCGGCGCACCGTGGCCCTGGCCGGGGTCAGGCTGGAGGTCCGCGCGGGTGAACTGGTGTGCCTGCTCGGGCCGTCAGGGTGCGGCAAGTCCACCCTGCTCCGGATCGTGGCCGGTGCCCTCGACAGCGACGAAGGCACCGTCACAGTCGGGGGGCGGTCCGTCACCG
>JAWWPY010000512.1:0-89465 GCA_033854735.1 Streptosporangiaceae bacterium
GCCAGGAGGCCGCCGACCGCGGGTAGCGCCGCCACGGTGCCCATCCGCACCCCGGCCACCCGTACCCCGGTCACCCGCAAACCTGCCACCCGCACCCCCACTATCGGCAGCCGAGACACTGGCAGCCGAGCCAACGGCAGCCCGAGCGGGAGCGCCGCCAGCGCACGGTTGGCGGACGCCCTGATGGCCACGACCACCTCGATCAGCCCGCAGGCGGCCAGGACGAGCACGAGCCACGGCCCGACGGTGGCCGACGCCAGGCCGCCCGCCAGCAGGTACCCGCACCACCGGGCCCGGCCCGCGCGGCGCGAGCCTGCCCGCCGCCAGCTACCGGGCAGCAGGCCGACCGCGGCCGCGACGGCGACGGCCGGGACCGCGCCCCCGGCGCCCTCCGCGCCGCCCTGGATCCAGCCCGGCGGCCTGGCCGCGAGGAACACGGAGGCCAGGCCCAGAATCACGACGAGCCCGGGGACGATGAAGCAGAACCCGCCGAGGACGGCGCCGGCCGGGCCACGCAGCCGCCACGCGCAGAAGATCGCCAGCTGGGTGGAGGCCGGGCCGGGCAGCAGGTTGCAGGCGGCGATGCCGTCCTCGAATTCGCGATCCGACAGCCACGCCCGGTCACTGACGCAGAGCCTGCGCAGCAGCGCGATGTGCGCCGGAGGACCACCAAAACCGATGCAGCCGATGCGCCCCCACTCGCGGGCGATGGTGGCCAGCGCCACGCGGGGCGGCGCTGGCTCCGGCTGGTCCGGGGCCTCCGTGGACATGCCCAGGTCAGCCAGCCACGGCGAGCACGGTCAGCCAGCCGCGCGGAGCATGGTCAGCCAGCCACGCGGGAGCACGGTCAGCCAGCCGCGAGAAGCATGGTCAGCCTGCCGCGCGGAGCATGGTCAGCTGGTCGATGGCCTGGACCACCGCGGCCGTGTCGGCCAGGTCCGCGAAGACGACGTCGGCTCCGGCGCCGCGCAGTTCGCCGACCGTGGACCGCCCGCTGGCCACGGCGATGGAGCGCGCGCCACCCATCCGGGCCGCCTCGACGTCGCGGCAGGAGTCGCCGATGTAGACGGTCGAGCTCTCATCGAAGGCAACGCCGTACTTCTCCGCGGCCCGGGCCCGGGTCATCAGCAGCTGCGCACCCTTGGGATACACCTCAGAGCCGTAGCCACCGACCTCGAAGTCGAAGAACCCCTCCAGGCCGAAGGCACGCAGCTTCTCCACGGCGTTCGGCTTGATGGTGCCCGTGAGCAGGGACTGGACGACGCCATGGCGGTGCGCCACCTCGGACACCGCGTCCCAGGCACCCGGCAGGATGCGGCCCTGCTGCGCCAGCAGGTCGCGGCGGGCGCCGAACGAGGCGGCCAGTTCTCCGGTGAACCGCGCCAGCAGATCGTCGCTGCCGCTCACCGTCCAGCCGGGCGAACCCGACGAGCCGGGCGAACCGTGCTTGCGGGCGGGCGGCACGCCCACCGCGGCTTCGTTCAGGGCGAGAGCATCGAAGAAGATCTCCGACTCGATCCGCCCCGCCATCTGCGGAAGCTGGACCAGCGGCCGGCCCGTTACCCGCCGGAACGCCTCCGCATAGGCGACTCTCGTCACCCGCCCGACGTCAACGAGGGTCAGGTCTATGTTCCACAGGACCAAGCGGTCGATGGGGGCCTCCGATGCGTAGTCATCCGCGAGCGTACCGCGTGGGCCCACGGCACCGCGGCAGCATCCGGGTGAGCGGACGGAGAAGGGAAGAGGAGGCGTCGGCTAAGTACAGGGTGACCGACCCGCCGCACGAAGGACGTGACTATTGAACGTGACCACCCACCTGGCGGACCCACCGGACGGCGATGCCACGGTGATTGAGGAGTCGTGGGACGACCCGGAGCGGTTTGCCGCCATCTTCAACCGCTACTTCACCGAGATCCACCGGTACATCGCCCGGCGGGTCGGCGGGAAAATAGCCGATGACTTGGCGGCCGAGGTCTTCCTGGCCGCGTTCGCCCAGCGCAAGCGCTATGACGTGGCCCGGGGATGCGCCCGTCCGTGGCTCTACGGCATCGCCACCAACCAGGTCGGCTCGCACTGGCGCCACGAGCGGCGCTTCTATCACGCACTCGTCCGCACGGACGCCGCACTCGTGTCACACAGCGACGAGGACCGGGTGGCCGACCGGGTGAGCGCCTCAGCTTCCCGGCCCGCGCTGGCCGCTGCCCTAGCCGCGCTGGCCAGCGGCGACCGGGATGTGCTGCTACTGGTCGCCCTGGCCGACCTCGGCTACCAGGAGGTAGCGCAGGCACTCGGCATCCCGTACGGCACCGTCTGCTCGCGGCTGCACCGGGCCCGCAGCCAGCTCCGGGAGTCACTGGGCGGGGTCAACCCGGTCGGCAACCCGGCGGAGTCCCATGGATGAGCCGGGCGCAACCCAGCAGAACGGTCCACGCACTACCCGAAGGAGTAACCCCATGGACGAAATGACAATGGTCCGCGACCTGCTGGCCGAACCAGCACCGCCCGGACCGGACGTGGCGACCGCGGCACGCAGGCGCCTCGAGGGCCGCATGCGCGCCCGGAGCCGCGGCCGCGGCCTGCTGCCCACCCGGCGACGCCTGGCACCCCGGATCGCACTCGGTGCGGTAGCTGCTGGCGTGGCGGCGGCGCTGG
Organism: Streptosporangiaceae bacterium; assembly: GCA_033854735.1. Classification (GTDB taxonomy): domain Bacteria; phylum Actinomycetota; class Actinomycetes; order Streptosporangiales; family Streptosporangiaceae; genus JAWWPY01. The sequence continues at coordinate 2,653 of JAWWPY010000512.1, forward strand.
TGACCGTGGCGCTGCTCCCGGACGGCACCCCCGGCGGGCCCGCACTTACCGGAGCCGGTCCCGCTGGCACGCTCACGGCGCAACCCGCCCGCGAATTCCTCCTCGCCATGGCCACCAAGGCCGGACACAGCCAGCCGAGCAGCCAGGCGACGGGCCTGTACTGGTGCAGCGAGGACATATCCGGCACCCGCGAACTGGTCGGGCCCGACGACACGCTGCTCCCTGCACCCTGGTTGGACGGCGCGCGGCACGTGTCCGCAGCGGCGCCGGCCGGCTACCTATACGCGATCTTCGGCAGGTCTCTAGAAGATTCCTGCCTCGAGAATCCCCGGCCTGGCTGGCCCGGAGGCACCGTCGGCGGTTTCACCCAGTCGCTCGGTGCCACGCCCGCGAGTCCGGCGGACGCGGCGGCCTGGCGCCACGCCGGCTCGCCGGACCGCTGGAAGGCGTGGTACGGATCGCAGACCGTCTCAGGACAGCCCGGAAAGCGCCAGCCGGGCAGCACCAAGGCTGGCCAGGAGCCGTGGGGTAGCGACATGGCACTGCCCGCCAACCCCGCGAAGCTGCGGGCAGTATTTCTGGCCCACCCGCTGCCGTACTTCTATGGGACCAGCCCGGCCCAGACCCACCCGACCCAGAGCCAGGAACTTGTCATTGCCGCAATCACTGTCATGAGTGGCCCGGTCACGCCAGCGGTGCGCGCCGCTGCGTTCCAGGTGCTGGCCGGCGTGCCGGGGATCGTAGTGAAGCCTGGTGCGCGGGACCCGGAGGGGCGGGTCGGCACCGCTGTGTGGCTGAGCCAGCCGGGCCAGTCGGTGGAGTGCGCCGTTGTCGACCCGGCGACCGGCAACTTGCTCGCCTACGAGGAAATTGCCCTGCAGCCGGTCGCGGGTGCCCCAGCGGGCACGGTGCTGGACTACACGGCGATCACCGGCGCCCACTGGACGAACACGGCGCCGCCCGAGGGCTGACGGCGCCGCCACGGTCATGAGTCTCCCGTGACGTTTCCGCGGAAACGTCACGGGAGGCGTTTCCGCGGAAACGCGGGACGCCGGCTCAGCCCATGTGCGGGTAGCGGTAGTCCACCGGCGGGGCGAACAGTTCCTTGATGGTGCGGGCGTTGACCCAGCGGATCAGGTTGAAGATCGAGCCCGCTTTGTCGTTGGTGCCGCTGGCCCGCGCGCCGCCGAACGGCTGGTGTCCGACGACAGCGCCGGTCGGCTTGTCGTTGATGTAAAAATTGCCCGCCGCGAACCGCAGCGTCTCGGCCGCCGCGGCGATGGCGGCGCGATCCTGGGCGATGATCGAGCCGGTCAGCGCGTACGGCGCGACGTCCGCGGCCTGGGCGACCACCTCGTCGTAGCGGGCGTCGTCGAAGACATGCACGGACAGGATCGGCCCGAAGTACTCGGTGCTGAACACCTCGTCGGCCGGGTCGGCGCATTCCAGCACGGTCGGCTGGACGAAGAAGCCCACCCGGTCGTCGACTCCGCCGCCGGTGAGCACCCGCACCGAAGGCCGCGCCCGGGCCCGCTCCAGGGCGCTGGCGTGCTTGGCGAACGCCCGGTGGTCGATCACCGCGCCCATGAACAGCGACAAGTCGGCCGACACATCGCCCATGCTCAGCGACTCCACCTGGGCCACGAAATCGTCCCGCAGCCCATTCCAGAGCGACCGCGGGACATACGCCCGCGACGCGGCGGAACACTTCTGCCCCTGATATTCGAACGCCCCCCGGATCAGCGCCACCGAGAGCACATCCGGGTCGGCGGACGGATGCGCGATCACGAAATCCTTGCCGCCGGTCTCGCCGACCAGCCGCGGGTAACCGCGATAGCCGGAAATGTTCTCCCCCACGGCCCGCCACAAATGCTGGAATGTGGCCGTGGATCCGGTGAAATGTATACCCGCCAGGTCCCGGTGAGTGACCGCTACCCGGGATACCGCCTGGCCGTCCCCGGTCACCAGGTTGATCACCCCCGGCGGCAGCCCGGCCGCCTCCAGCAGCCGCATGATGAAATGTGCCGACAATTGCTGGGTCGGCGACGGCTTCCACAGCACCACGTTCCCGAGGAGCGCCGGTGCCGTCGGCAGGTTCGCCGCGATCGACGTGAAATTAAACGGCGAAATAGCCACAACGAAACCTTCGAGGGGCCTGTACTCCAACCGGTTCCAGGCACCCGGTTCGGACTCGGGCTGCTGGGTCAGCAGCTGGCGCGCGTAGTGGACGTTGTAGCGCCAGAAGTCGATCAGTTCACAGGCCGCGTCGATCTCGGCCTGCTGCACCGACTTGGACTGACCCAGAATCGTTGACGCGTTCAGCACCGGCCGCCACGGCCCGGCGAGCAGTTCCGCGGCCTTGAGGAAAATGGCGGCCCGGTCGTCGAAGGACAGCGCCCGCCAGCCGGGGGCGGCCGCGGCCGCCGCCTCGATCGCGGCCGCCACGTCGTCGTCGGTCGCGTTGCCGAGGTGGCCGAGCACGTGGCGGTGATTGTGCGGCTCGACCACGTCGATCCGCTCGCCGCCGCCCATCCGCGGCCGGCCGCCCACGGTCATGGTCAGCTCGGTGTGCTCGCCGGCCAGCTCCTTGACCTTGGCCTCCAGCACGGCACGCTCATGGCTGCCCGGTGCGTACGGCCTGACCGGCTCGTTCACCGGAGCGGGGACGTTCGTCACAGCATCCATGGCCGACCTCCCAGTGGTTACCCAGTTCTCATCGTCGCACGGTGTTTCCCGCCCGGGTCCCGGCGGCCGCCATCGCCGCGGCGGCGAGCGCCGCGGCCGCGGAGACGGCCGAGAGCACGACCGCACAGTCGTGCAGCGCTGTGACCGGAGACCCGGACGCCTGGGCCCGGCTCGCGTAGAACGTCGCGAGCAGGGCGATGCCGAACGATCCGGACAGCCGCTCGCCGATATTGAACAGCGTGTTGCCATCCGGCGACCGGGCGCTGTCGAGGCCGCCGAGCAGGCCGCGGACGAGCAGCTGGATGGTGATCCCGAGCGCGATCCCCCGCCCGCAGAGCAGCGCCGCGGTCAGCCAGACGGGACTCGTGGCGGTCAGCAGGAGCAGGCCGAGGGTGCTGACCGCGAGCAGGACCAGGCCCGCGGCGACGACCGAGTAGATCACGGCCGGCCTGGTTTTACCGCTGCCCACGATCACGTTGCCCAGGACGCTGGCGAAGCCCATGACCACACCCTGCGGCAGCAGGGCCAGGCCGGTGACGGTGGCCGAATGCCGCTGAACCTGCTGCAGGAACACCGGGGCCAGGAAGAGCACCGAGAACAGCACCACGCTCGCGACGCAGCACAGCAGCAGGGTCCCCGCCCAGCGCGGCGAACGCAGCAATTCGAGGCTGACCGCCGCGGGCGGCCCGGTCCCGCTCGATCGCCGATGCGCCCAGGCCGCATAGCCGGCCATCAGGAGGAGACCGCCGAGCCAGGCTGGCGCTGAGCGCGCGGAGAGCCAGCCGCTCGCCGGTCCCTGGCTGGCGCCGTAGGTCGCCGCGCTCAGCCCGGCGCCCAGCAGGGCGAAGCCGAGCACGTCGGGCCGCGCGGCCGGGTCCCCCGCACTCGTCGGCCCCGGCGCTCTCGCGAAGACCGCGGCGGCCAGGGCGGCGAGCCCGATCGGAACGTTGATAAGAAAAACCGATCGCCATCCGAAGCCGCTGATCAGCAGGCCGCCGATGGCCGGGCCCAGAGCGGGGGCGGCGAAGAACACGATTCCGGCGCTGACCGGGATGTTCGCCGCCTCGCCGTTCTCACCGAAGAGCAAGCCCAGCGCGAGTGGGACCATCGGAGCACCGACCAGTCCCTGCACCACCCGCATCGTGATCAGCAGGCCAACGTCGGGGGCGAGCGCGCACGCGGCGGAGGCCAGCGTGAAGCCGAGCAGTACCGCGGTGTAGGCACGCATGGTGCCGAACCGGCGGGCCAGCCAGGGCGAGACGGCCAGCCCGCCCGCCAGGCCGAGCAAATAGCCGCTGACCGTCCACGCGGCAGTGCCGAGCGAGGTGTGCAGATCCCGGACGATCACCGGGACCGCGACGTTGACCACGGACGAGTCGACCATGGACAGCACCGGGCCGGCCAGCAGTGTGACCCGCATGAGGGTGGTGCGGCCGGGCGGTTCGGGCGCGCTACCGGCCCGAGACTGGCCGGCCGCCATCACTCGCTGCTCCCGGTCATGGGACCGTGCCCGCCGCCCGTGCGAGGTCATCCAGCCAGCGCAGTTCCTGGCGCCTGAGACCCAGGTTGAAGTCCATCACCCGCAGGCCCCACGGCTGGACCGCGGCCTCCGGCCGCAGCGTGGCCAGGTGGGCGATCGACGACTCGATGATCTCCCGCCGGGCCGCGATGATCCGCAGCCGCTCTCCCGCGTCGAGATCGCCGAAGAACGCGACCCGCGTCTGGAACTCGTTGTCGTCGGCCAGCAGGATGGGGTCGGCGTCGCGGACCATCGCCTGGAGCAGGTCGTGGCCGGTGTCGGTGACCCGGTACACGTGGCGCGGGGGACGTCCTGGATCGGCCTCGGCGGCCATCCGCTCGATCGCGCCCTGCTCCTCGAAGCGGCGCAGCGCCGGGTAGAGGACGTTGTTGTTGATCGACCGCCCGCCCAGGATGCGCTCGACACTCTTCTTGATCTCGTAGCCGTGCCGCGGCCCTTCCGCGAGCACGCGCAGCATCAGTATGTCGAAATACATGGAGTTAAATTAACATAGGTTAGATTAACTCATCTAGACCGAGGCGCGCTTGGTCAGCTGGTGTCACGCACCAGTGCTGTGCGGCGCGTGCTGTGCGGCGCGTGCTGTGCGGCGCGTGCTGTTGTGCGGCGTGGGCTGGTGTCGCGTGTGCTGTCCCGCGTACGGCTGCGGCTCAGCTGATGACGTGTGGCAGTTCCTGGCTGGCGTACCAGAGCAAGTCGTGCCCCTCCGCGCCGTCGACGGCGAAGCGAGCGTCGTCATCGCCCTTGTCGGCGAGGGGCAGCGCGGCGACCGCATCGCTGATGTCGTTGACCGCGAGCAGATCGTCCATGTGCCCGGAGACCACCAGGCGCAGCGGGACGGGAGCGGAAAGCACGACCACGGTCGGCTCATCGAACCCCCCGTCCCGCCCGACCTGCTCGTCCGGCACGTCGACGGCGAGAACCACGCGCCGGCGCGGCGCGTCAGGATCAGCGAGCAGCAGCCGGAGCGAGGCCCGGGCCGCGTGGGTCATCGCCACGTACTCGAGCTCTTCGAGATCCCCGCTGGCGTACCACTCGCGGAGCGCGGGGGTGACCGCGAACCCGGTCAGCGGGGCCGGGCTGATCTCCCCGGTGCGCAGCAGATCGGCGAGCGCCGGCAGCGTCGCGGGCAGGTAGACGCGCATGGAGTCCCCAGGCTGGGCAGGAAGCACCGCGGGTGCACGCGGCAGCCGTGCCCCCTGATGATCAAAGTGTGCCACCCTGGGCCTCCGCAGGCCCGGGAATCGGGCAGTTGGCGCCGCCGAGCGCGGCGATCACGGCATCGACCGCCGCCGTCAGCGGCTCGTGCTCCCAGATGCGGACCACCCGCCAGCCCGCCGCCGCGAGGGCAGCGTCGGCGGCCCGGTCCCGCTCCATGTTCCTGCGCAACTTGGGTGCCCAGTACCACTCGTTGACAGTCGGATCCCGGCCGTGCTCGGGGCACACGTGCCAGAAGCAGCCGTCGACGAAAACAGCAACTTTCCTGGCCGTGAACGCTATGTCGGGACGGACCCGCGCTCCGTCGTTGAGGTCAAGTCTGTGATCTTTCCGGAACCGGTATCCCCGGCGGTGCAGGGCGCTGCGGAGGGCTAGTTCGGGCTTGGTGTTGGTGCGCCTGATGGCCCGCATGTTGGCCGAGCGCCCGGGGGTCGAGGGACTCGGATAGGCCGCCACGGGGGCCAACGCTAGCGCGGCCCCGGCCATCAGCGGAGCGGAAGGCCGAGCAGCCCGGCGACGCGCGCGACGGTCGGGCCCGGTTCGGTGTGCAGCACGCCGGTCATCCCGATCGCCTCGGCGGCGGACACGTTGGCCGCGATGTCGTCGATGAACACGCACTCCTCCGGTTCCAGCCCGAGCAGAGCCACCGCGTGCCGGAAGATCCTCTCCTCGGGCTTGCGCATGCCGACCTCGGCCGAGATGACCACGGCGTCGAACCGGGCGGGGAACAGGTGGCGCTCGTAGTCGCCCGCGCCCCAGGAATTGGAGAGCAGGCCGGTGCGCAGGCCGGCGCCACGGATCTGCTGCAGCAGGTCGTGCATGGCATCGCACGGCACCGCCGCCGCGAACATCCTGGCCAGCAGACCCTCGGCGGGCACCCGGCCGCCGTCGAGCCGGACGATCCGGGAGGCGAGCAACTGCTCGAACTCGGACGGCGTGCACTCGCCACGCTCCAGTGCGTGCACGGGATTGCTCTCGCCGTCGGGCGTGTAGGCGCCACGCAGCCAGGGCCGGAGCACCGCGGTGTAGCTGTCGTGGTCGATTCCGTCCGCGACCAGCCAGCTGCGGACAACATCGGGGATCGGGCTGGTCAGCACGCCGCCCCAGTCCGTGATCACCCCGCGCAGCTCCGGCACGCCTTCGATGGTAGATGACGCAGGCCAACGTCCCGGGGATGGCAGCTAACCGTTGCGTGACGCGGCTCTGACCTGGCCGGGAAGCCGTTGTCCCGGCGACCGGCGACCCGGCGACCCCGCGACCCGGCGACCCGGCGACCCGGCGACCTGGCGACCCGGCGGAGAAACTTCTGGCTCCTAAGTATCTATATATTTCCAATTGACTTTATAGGAATCTTGACCGAGCATGGTGCCATGACTCGCAGGGAACCTCTGGCGTGGTGCCGGTACGTGGACCTCCGGCGGCAGGCCAGCGCGATGTGTCGGCTCCCCCGCGTCGCTCAGCGCTGATTCCGCTCACCATCAGCACTGGGTGGTGGGCCGGGGCCCAGGCTGGCCGCTCCGTCCGCCCCCCAGCCGCTCCATCCGCCCCCAGCCGCTCCGTCCGCTCCGGCCGCGCACCAGTGAGCGGCCCCGACCTGCCGCCGCGAGGTCTGCCGTGTCTCGACCGACACCCGCCACACTGCTCCAGCAGGACCCGGCATCATCGCCAAGTGCCGCCGGCCTGACCGGCTCCGCATTGCCGGGCGAGGCCCATTCCGTATCACCGGGCGAGGCCCGCGCCACGCCCGGGGCCGCGGCCCTGACCCCGGCCGGGCGGGGCCGCCGGCGCCGCAGGCGGTCGAGCTGGCAGCGGCTGATCAGCCCGCTCGCCGTCCTGGCCATCTGGCAGCTGGTCAGCGTCTCCGGCCTGATCTCCGAGCAGAAACTGCCGCCGCCGACGCAGATCTGGCACACCGCGCTCTGGCTGATCACGTCGAGCTCGCCCGCCTATGGGACGCTGCAGGTCGCGATGCTCGTCTCACTGAAGCGGGTGGCGATCGGCTTCGCCCTCGGCGGCGGGGCGGGCCTGATCCTCGCCGTCATCGCGGGGCTGAGCCGCCTCGGCGAGAATTCGGTTGACCCGCTCATGCAGATGGTGCGGACGTTGCCACTGTTCGGCTTGATCCCGGTGTTCATCGTCTGGTTCGGCATCGGCGAGCTGCCCAAGGTGGTGCTGATCGCGCTCGGGGCCGCCATCCCGCTCTACCTCAACACATTCTCCGGAATCCGCGGCGTGGACGCGAAACTCGCCGAAGTCGGCCAGTCGCTGCAGTTGCGCCGGAGCGAGCTGATCCGGCACATCGTGCTGCCCGGCGCTCTGCCCCAGATGCTCGTCGGCCTCCGGCAGAGCCTCGGCGTCGCCTGGCTCGCTCTCGTGGTCGCCGAGCAGGTCAACGCCAACGCCGGCCTCGGCTTCATGATCAGCCAGGCCACGCAGTTCCTGCGGAATGACGTCATCTTCGTGGCCCTGCTCGTGTACTGCGTGCTCGGCCTGCTCACCGACGCTCTGGTCCGGCTGCTGGAAAGGAGGGCATTGTCATGGCGCCGCAGCTTCGTGGAGGCGTAGCCGCCCAGTCCCCGGCCCGGCCGGGCCCGGGACTGAACTCGCCGGTGGCCGCCCGGGTCCGCGGCCTCAGCCGGGCGTTCGGCGACCGGCGGGTGCTCGACGGCCTAGACCTCGATATCGCGCCGGGTGAATTCATCGCCCTGATCGGGCGGAGCGGGTCGGGTAAGTCCACCTTGCTGCGGGCACTGGCCGGTCTGGACCGCGAGGTGACGGGGGAACTCTCCGTACGGGGCAGCACCGCCGTGGCGTTCCAGGAACCGCGCCTGGTGCCGTGGCGCCGGGTCTGGACGAACGTGGCCCTGGGGCTGCGGGTCAGCGACCCCAAATCGGTAGCGCGCGCCGCGCTCGACGAGGTCGAGCTCACCGAGCGGGCCGATGCCTGGCCGCTGACCCTGTCCGGCGGCGAGGCCCAGCGAGCCTCGCTGGCCCGGGCGCTGGTGCGCGAGCCAAGCCTGCTGCTGCTCGATGAGCCGTTCAGCGCTCTGGACGCGCTGACCCGGATCACCATGCACCGGCTGGTCGTCCGGCTCTGGGCGCACCACCAGCCCGCCGTCCTGCTGGTCACCCACGACGTGGACGAGGCGCTCGCTCTCGCTGACCGGGTCATCGTCCTGGCCAGCGGGCAGATCGCCGACAGCCGCCGGGTCGAGGTGCCGCGCCCCCGCGACCGAGAACACCCCGACCTGGTGCATCTGCGGGCCCACCTCCTCACTGAGCTTGGCGTAGCGACGGAAGGACAATCATGACGACCCAGAACCTCCACCGCAGACGGCTCCTGCCGCTGGCCGCGATCCTCGCGATCGCCGCGATCGCCGCCGCGGCCTGCTCGTCGTCCGGTGGAAGCAACGCCAACTCCTCCACCGCGAGCGCGTCGAACGCTGCGGTCAACTTGTCCGGAGTGACCCTGCACGTCGGGGACCAGGCCGGATCCGGCGCGCAGGCGCTACTCACCGCGGCCGGCCTGATCAACAAGCTGCCCTTCAAGGTGACCTGGTCCGACTTCACCTCCGGGCCCCCGATGCTGCAGGCCATGGGCGCCGGTGCGGTCGACATCGGCAGCGTCGGCAACGCTCCGCCCGTGTTCGCGGCCGCCGGCGGTGACAAGCTCGCCATCGTCGGCGCGCTCCAGGCCAACCCACTCGGCAGCGCTCTGCTGGTCCCGGCCAACTCCCCGATCCACTCGATCGCCCAGCTCAAGGGCAAGAAGATCGCCGTGGCCCAGGGCAGCTCGGCCGACTTTCACCTGCTCACCGTGCTCAAGAAGGCTGGGCTGGGTGTGCACGACGTAACGCTGGACTACCTGCAGCCCGCCGACGGCCTCGCTGCCCTGTCGTCCGCGCACGTGGACGCGTGGGACATCTGGTCACCCTTCATTGAGCAGGCAGAAGCTCAGGATCACGCCAGGGCCCTGGTCAACGGGGTCGGCTTCGGCAGCCCGTACTCGTTCGCGGTCGCGTCCCGCGCCGCGCTGGCCGATCCCGGTAAGGCCGCCGCGATCCGCGACTACCTGAAGCTGCTCAACCAGGCGCACACCTGGGCGGACGCCCACTTGTCGGTCTGGGCGGGCGTCTGGGCCAAGGCCACCGGGCTGCCGACCAGCGTCATGCTGACGGCCGCGAAGGATGACGCCACTAAGGCTGTCCCCATCACTCCGGAGGTCGTCAGTTCCGAGCAGCAGGTCTCCAACGCGTTCACCGCCGCCGGGCTGATCCCCGGGCACGTGGACTTCTCCAACTTCGTCGACACGGCCTTCAACGACACGGTCGGGAGCTCGTCATGACCCTCAAATTCCACTGGTTCCTGCCCACCTCAGGCGACGGCCGCGCGATCATGGGGCGCGGGCACAGCCTCCCCCTGGTCGGTCGGCTCAACGGCTCGGCCACGGAGAACGGCAGCGGAAGCGCGCCGCACATCACCGGAGCCGCGGCCCAGGACCGGCCCCCGGATATCGAGTACCTGGCCCAGATCGCCCGCTCCGCCGAGCAACTCGGCTTCGAGGCCGTGCTCACGCCGACCGGCACCTGGTGCGAGGACGCCTGGCTGACGACCGCGGCGCTAACCAGGGACACGCAGCGGCTGAAGTTCCTGGTGGCGTTCCGGCCCGGCCTGATCTCGCCCACGCTGGCCGCCCAGATGGCGGCCACCTACCAGCGGCTGTCCCGGGGCCGGCTGCTGCTCAACGTGGTGACCGGCGGCCAGGCCGACGAGCAGCGCCGGTTCGGCGACCATCTCTCCCACGACGAGCGGTACGCGCGGACCGGCGAGTTCCTCGCCATCGTGCGCGGGGCCTGGAGCGGGCAGCCGTTCGACTTCACCGGCGAGCACTACCAGGTCACCGGGGCAACGGTGATGCGCCCGCCGGACCCGGTGCCCGGCGTCTACTTCGGCGGCTCCTCTCCGGCCGCGGGCCCGGTCGCCGCCCGGTACGCCGACACGTACCTGACCTGGGGCGAGCCGCCTGCCCAGGTCGCCGAGAAGCTCGCCTGGATCCGCGGGCTGGCCAAGGCGGAAGGACGGACGCTGCGGTTCGGCATCCGGCTGCATGTGATCACTCGCGACACCGAGGCCGAGGCCTGGGCGGAAGCCAGCCGCCTGCTGGACTATCTCGACCCGGGCGAGATCGAGCAGGCCCAGCAGGTCCTGGGGGCCAGCGAGTCGGTGGGCCAGGACCGGATGCGCTCGCTGCACGCTTCCTACCGCTCCGGCGGCTCCGCCCAGGACCTGGAGATCTACCCGAACCTGTGGGCCGGGGTCGGCCTGGTCCGCGGCGGCGCCGGCACGGCGCTGGTCGGCAGCCACCTGCAGGTGGCGGATCTCATCGAGGAATACGCCTCGCTCGGGATCAGCGAGTTCATCCTGTCCGGCTACCCGCATCTGGAAGAGGCGTACTGGTTCGGCGAGGGCGTGCTGCCCGAACTCCGCCAGCGCGGGGCCTTCTACCCAGGAAGCACTCCCTCCCCGGGAACTACCGGCGCGCGGCGGGTGGCCGTCGGCGGATGATCGTGCCCGCGCCCCGGAGCAGCCGGGCCTACAGTCCAGGAGAAGCCGTGCGCTGCATCGCCCTCGTTGGTAATCCCAAGCCCGAGTCCCGCACCCTCACCGTGGCTGCGGCCGCGGCCGCAGCCGTCATCGAGGCCGCGGGACTGACCAGCGGCTATCAGGTCATCGACCTGTGCGGGCTGGCCCGGCGCCTGCTCCTGCCGGAGCCGTCCCCCGCCGTCGAAGACGCCATCGAGCAGGTCACCCGCGCCGGCCTGGTCGTGGTGGCCAGCCCCACCTTCAAGGGCACGTATACCGGGCTGCTCAAGGTCTTCCTGGACCGGCTCCCGCACCGGGCGCTGGCCGGGACGATCGCGCTGCCTGTCCTGGTGATGGGCGCACCGCAGCATGCACTCGCCGTTGAGGTGCACCTGCGGCCACTGCTGGTGGAACTGGGCGCCGTGGTGCCCACGCCGGGGCTGGCTGTTCTCGAATCACAACTGGACACCCTGGACGCGGTGCTGCGTCCGTGGGCCGCACAGGTGGCTCCCGCGCTGGGAATCCTGGCCGCTCCCGCGCTGGTTCAGTAGCCGGCGGCGGGCACGCTCTCCTCGGGCTGGACCCGGGGCTGCTCAGCCGACACCGACGGTCTGTCGCTCGGGCTCGATCACGACCACGACGCGCTCTTGCCCTCGGGGGTAGGGCGCGCCGGTGTACTTCGTGGACAGCTGGTCGATGATCTCCCACGCCGCATCGCCCTCGAGCCATTCTCCGAGCCGCCCACGGACGACAACGGGCTCGAACGGGTTGTCGACCGGCGCGATGGACAGCGCCATCCGAGGGTCGCGGCGCAGGTTGCGTGCTTTGCGCGAACCCGGACCGGTGAGGAATACGATTCGGTCGCCGTGGGCGCCGATCCAAAGGGGAACGGTATGGGGCGAGCCGTCGGGGAGGACGGTGGCGAGGTGAGCGATCGAGGTGCCGTCCAGTACGCGGCGCACGTCGGGGTCAAGCATGTGGGTGCTCCTTCAGCGGGAGTTGTCGGCGCGCCACGCGACGTAGTCGGCGACCGCCGAGGCGACGTCGAAGTTCGGCGCGAAACCAGTGTCGTGGGCGAGCCGGATCATCGGACCACCTCGTAGTGGAGGTGGGTCACGCCGGGTGCCGGGACGGCCTCCAGCAGCCGGAGGTGCACGCGCTTCGGGAGCTCCTGGAAGAAGCTGTGACCGGCGCCCAAGGAGGACGGGCACCTGGTGGAGGATCACCTCGTCGAGGAGGTTCGCGGCCAGCGCGGAGGTCACCACGCCGCCGCCCATGAGGGCGACGTCCTCATCGCCGGCGGCCTCGCGTGCCGCCGCGATGGTGTCGAAGAACCGGGCGCTCGGCTCACTCAGCTTGAACCCGCCGAACACCTGGCTCGGCGTGTCCCCGTCCATGTACCAGTCGAAGAGCATGGGCGCGTCACCGAGACCGCGTCCGAACTCCTCGTCGCCGTCGGGACTGCGGCCACTGATATAGCCGTCGACCGAGACGGCGTGGGCGCTGAAGACCTTGCTCATGTCTCTCCTTCGCGGTTGATTAGATGGCTTGGGGGAAGTCGAAGAATCGGTGCGGGTCGTAGGCGTTCTTGACCGCGGCCAGCCGGGGGTAGTTGCCCGCGTGGTACGCCGCGGCCCAGTCGTCGAGCTCGGGGTCGGGGAAGTTGGGGTAGACACGCCCCGACCCGTCGGCGTGGGCGGTCGCCCAGGAACGATCGACCCACGGGTCGGCCGCGTCGGCGATGTGCTCGAGCAGGAAGCGCTCGCTGCGGTGTGCGAACGCGGTGGCGTCCTCGGCGACCCTGTTGTAGGCCCCGCCCATCGCGATGAACGTGAGCTGCCGTCGGCCCCAGGTCGTTGGGTCGCCGAGCTGGGTCAGAAGCGATGCGAGGGTGCGGTCAGACATCGCGTGGGAGAAGAACTCCGACCGGATCCGCAGGGCTCGTTCGGGCAGATCCCGCGGGTCCAGGTCGGCGAAGGTGTGCTTCAGGTGGTGGTAGGGCACGCCGGTGCGCAACTCGACCGTGGGGGCCACGCCCGCCTGATTGGTGAACTCCTGCAGCATCTCCCGGGTCGATCCCTCCTCGAGGGTGGAGGCGCCGAAGAGGGTGGCCTGGACAGGTGCGCCGGGCTCAGACTCAAGGGTGAGGTTGACGGTGAGTTCGTCCGGGGCGTCCGGTGCCCAGGCTTGCCAGGCGGCGACCAGTTCCTCGAGAGCGATGTCCGACCAGTGCGCCTCGATGCGGGTGGTCATCGGCTCAGGGACGGTGTCGAACCGCAGTGACGTGACCACACCGAACTGGCCGCCGCCCGCGCCGCGCAGAGCCCAGAATAAGTCCGGTTCATGGTCGTGGCTGCAATCTACGACGCTTCCGTTGGGGAGCACGACCTGTGCGCCGACGAGGCGATCGCAGGTCAGCCCGTGCTCGCGCCCGAGCAGACCGATCCCGCCGCCCAGGGTCAGGCCTGTGATGCCGACGGTGGGACCGCACCCGGCCGGCAGGGTCCGGCCGTAGGCGTGCAGCGCCGCGTACACCTGTCCCAGGCGGGCGCCCGCTCGGATTGTGACGCCCCGGTCATCTGCCACGGAGATGCCATCGAGGCCCGATATGTCGAGCACGATCCCGTCCGTCGACGATCGGCCCGCGAAGCAGTGCCCCCCGCCACGAGGGGCAATGCGGTCCCCAGTGGCTGTCGCGTACGTCATGGCGCGGGTGACGTCCGAGACCGAGCGGCACGCAGCCACGAGCCGGGGACGCACCTCCCGGTAAGCGAGGTTGACCGGGCGGCGGATCGCTTCGTAGCCCGGCGAGTCAGGGCTGAACAACTCGCCGTCGAGTGAATTGCCGAATTCGGCTAGGTCGGGCACGAGCTCGAAACTATGCGCGGCGTGACGACGGGTCTTGAACGAATCGAGCAGGATCAGACTCGTAGTGGCGGCCTGCTACGGGTAGCAAGGAAGGGCTTGTAGGAGGCGGAGTGCTCATGGCCACAGGTGCACCGGTCGATGCTGCCGCCGAGGAGCTGGCGCGGGGTGAGGCCAGTCAGGCGGAGGCATTCTCGGCTGAGGTGTGCCTGGTCGGCGTACCCCACGTCAACCGCCAGTCCCGCCATGCCGTCCGCACCACGCCGACCCGAGGCGGTGGTGCCAGCCTGAGCCAGCGCGAGGAAGCCCTGGAACCGCAACGTCCGCTGGAGGACCTTGGGACTCACCCCCACTGCGAGCAGGCAGCGGCGGCGCAGTTGGCTCGCGGAAAGCGCCAGGTGGGTGGCCAGGGTGTCGATGTTGACCGGGTGCCAGGGCATCAGCGCCTTCACGGCTTCGCCCACCAGCGGATCCACGCGGACCACACTTCGAAACTCCTGCAGGAGGTGGGCCTGCAAGAACATGAGCGCCCGCTCGGGCGTCCCGGCCCGGGCCATCGCCTCCACGAGGCGGTCCCCCGAACTTCCCCACAGCTCCGCCAGGCCCAGGCGCTGGTCCACCAGGTCGTCGAGCACCGTCGGAAGGGGCGGCGCGGTCCCTGGTCGGAACCGCACACCCACGATGGTGGTGTGGGCCGGAATGACCTCCATCTCCGGACCGGTCAGCGGACCAACCAGCTGGGGATGGCCACGGATCGGGAAGTGGATCTCGACCCCGCCCGTGGGCAGGTGCCGTTGCACGTATGCCGCCTCACCGGTGCGCTGGATCCAGACTGTCCGCACCACCCCCGCCAATCCCGGCAACGGCGGACGCTCAACGTAAGACTCCATCACGTTCATCCTCGCACTGAAGCGCCCGAGCGGGGGGTGGCAGGTGGAATCCGGGCAATGGCGAAGGCAGCAGCCACACGAAGCCCAGCGCGCCGCCCACGGCCGCGATCCACAGGGTCGGCCGCTGCCCGATGAGCGTGCCGAGTGCCCCACCAGCCAGCGCGCCCAACGGCCGGGTGCCGTAGTTGACGGCCTGGAACGCGCCGGAGACCCGGGACCTGATCTGGTCCGGTATCACGGCCGCGAAGATCGCGCCGATGCTGATATCGAGGATCATCACGCCGAATCCAGCGGCGAATTCCGCCGTGAACAGCATTCCGAGGATGAGCGGGCGGGGTCCGCCCGCCAGCGGGACGAGGATGAACGGCAGCGGGAAGACCACGCAGCCGATGACGTACGCCCACCCGACGCCGCACCACGCCGCGATCCGCCGGGTGACCAGCGTGCCCAGCACGCCGCCGATCGCGCCGGCGCCGAGCACCAGGCCAAGCAGCCCCGGACGCACGTGCAGTGACCGGGTGGCGTACAGGACGAACAGCGCGATGAACATGTAGTTGAAGAAGTTGATCACCGCCACTGAAGCCAGCGAGGCGCGGACGATCGGCGAGTGCCGGATGAAACGGGCTCCGGCCACCAGCGCCCCGCGGCCGGTGGTGTCCGTAGGCGGCTCGGCCGGCCTGATCCGGCCCAGGAAGAACGCCGAGCCCAGAAAGGACAGCGCGTCGGCGGCCAGCGCGAACGGCGCGGACAGCGCCTGCACGAGCAGCCCGCCGATGCTCGGTCCGCCGACGAAGGACAGCGCCCGGCTCCCGTACACCAGCGAGTTGCCCTCGACATAGCGATCGGCGGGCACCAGGGAGACGAACAGCACCGCGTCCGAGACGGTGAACAGCACGCTCAACGTCCCGGCCGCGAAAGCGACCGCATACAGCTGCACGAGGGTCAGTACCCCCAGCACATAGCAGACCGGGACGCTGGCCAGCAGCGCGGCGCGACCGAGATCAGCCGCGATCATGGTGGCCCGGCGGTGGCCGCGCCGATCCACCCACATGCCCGCGTGCAGGGCGAACAGCAGGCTGGGCACCCAGACGAGCGCGCTCAGGTAGCCCATCTGGGCCGGCCCGGCATGCAATGCGAGCACGGCGACGAGCGGCAGCGCGATCGACGAGATCTGGTCACCGAACATCGAGATTGTCTGAGCGCTCCAGTACCGCCGGAACGGCCGGTCCCGCAGCAGCAACGGCACGCGGGAAGTCAGCCGAGCAGCGGGAACCCGGCGCCACGCCACAGGCACCCGGAGCCGCGCCACAGGAAGCCGGAGCCGGCCAGCGCGCGCCGAGGCAGCCGGTGCGGCTGGCCGGGCGGGTGATTCCTGCCGGGCGCTCACTGGCCCGGCTCCGGCACCGACTGGCCGGGCTCCGGCTGGCCGGGCTCCGGCGCTGGCTGGCCGGGCTTCGGCTGGCCGGGCAGACCGGTCATCGGGAAGGCGAGATGCAGGTAACTGACGCGTCGCGACCCCGCCGGCCGGAGGTCCGGATTTGTCAGCCGGTCGAGATACTGGTCGACGAGTTCCTGTGTCTTCTCACCGAGCCCGGCCAGTTCCTCGGCCGTGACGTAGAGGAACGTGTCGCCGAACTGGGACGCCCGCTGCCACTCCTCGGGTTCGCGCTGCCTCGCCTCCAGCCAGCGCATCATCTGCTCGAAGTAGAACTCGGCCACCACGGAATTCAGCAGGCCGGCCGCGGCCGCGACTTCCGGCTCCTGCGTGACGTCGGACCAGTTGGTGAACATCGCCGTGGCCCGCCACGGTCGTTCCCGGCCTTTCCCGCCGCCCGCCTCCTCGGCCAAGCCGTACTTCGCGAGCTGACGCAGATGGAAGGAGGCGCTCCCGGAGCTCTCGCCCAGAAGTTCGGCCGCCCTGGTGGCGGTGAGCGGCCCCTCGATACGCAGCAACCCGAGCAGCGACATCCGGATCGGATGCGCCAGCGCCCGCAGCGCCCGTGGATCCGTGAGCTTCCTGACCGACCTAGGCGTACTCTCGCTCATACATGCAAAGTTACCTTTGCAGAGCTAGCTTTGCAAAGCCTTCTTGGGAATCTCTTCGCCATGATCGCGGTGACTTTTCAGCGGCTGCGACTGAAAAGTCACCGCGATCATGCAACGCAGGACGGCCAGGCTAGGCCGGGAAGGGACCCGAGTCCGATGCGGTACTGGTCACGGCGCTGAGAACGCGCAGCATCACCACGAACCTGGGCGTAGTTCGCGAATGCCGCCGCGAGTTCATCTACTCTGCCCGGCATGCGGATTCCACCCAGTACGCGGGTCTACCTGACCACGGCCATCAGCCTGGCCGGGGTGGCCCTGGCCACATGGTTCGGCATGCAGGCCGGCGCCGCTGTCCTTGACCGGCAATGGTGGACGCTGGGAGCCGTGGCCGCGAGCGTGATCGCCGCCGGAGTGCCTGCCTACGAGCAGATCCGCAAGGAGCAAATGCGAGCCAAGGCGGAACAGGTGGCGGTCGATGCGGCGGTCACGATGCGCGTGACCATGAATGACGCTCTTGACCCGATCGTGCGCCAGCTTGGCCGGGTGGCCACGGCCGCGAGCAAGCGTGAACTGGAGGCGCTGCAGGAGGCCACGATCCCCATGGTGGTGGACTCGGCGGCCCATATCGTGGGCTCCGGACGGGTGCGGGCATGCCTGTTCCGGTTCGCGCCCGGAACGCCGGGGATGCTGGTTCCCACTCAGTACAGCGGCCGGGTGGACGATCCGCTGGAACCGATCGGCGAGGGGACCCCGCCAGGAGACCTGGTTTTCAGCATGATCCGGCGCAACCAGCATCTCTTCTGCCCCGACCTTGATGCCGACCCGCCGCCCGGGTGGCACGTCACGGCGCCACAAACATACAAGTCGTTCGCTGCTGTTCCGGTTGCGGCCGGGCGCAGCGCGTTCGGCATGCTGATGGTGGACGCGTTAGAGAAAGACGGGATCAGGCGGGCCGACGTGCCGCTGGTTCGGCTACTCGCCGGGCTGCTCGCTGACGCCCTGGCATAGGCTCGGAATGGCGAGCGCTTCGATAACACGAGAATGACCATCGGCCGTTGACCACTGCCGGGTACCAGCTGACACTGAGGTCGTGAGGAAGGGAACGAGCGTGGCGGTCCACATCACCATCGAGGACCACGATGACCGTCCCGAGCGGATGGTGCGTGATCCGGATGGCTACTTCGCCGACGCCCGCCAGCGGGCCGAGCAGGAACTCGTTCACCAAGCCCGCTGGCTGTACCCGTCGCTGCGTCACCGCAGGCACCGGTAGCGGCGGGCGGTCCGGACGAACTTCGTGACCGCCAGGCCGTCTGATCTTCGACCCATCGGCTGACGGCCAGGCGGCGAACACGATGGTCGGGTGGGCTTCGAGCGCAGCGAGGCGGCGCTGTCTCATCCGGTTTCGCTGACCAGCGGTAGCCGCGGTTCATCCGCACGGAAACAGCGCCGTACTCCGCAGGGGCGGACCGTGTACGCCCCGCGGAGTACTGAGGACCGGGCGTTGCGCCTCCTGCGGGCGGATGTGCGCGGTGGCGTTGTGGCGGAGTCTGGGTGCTGACCCCGACCACACCCGAACCCGGAGGCACCGATGTCTGCCACCACTTTCACACACCAGATCGATGGCGTATCACGCGATACCGCCAGGTGGTGGCCGCTGGCCGGGATCGCCGGCCCGATCCTGTGGTATTCCGTGATGGCCGTTCTCAGCGCGACGACTCCTGGCTACAACTGGATCGCGACTTACGCCAGCGACCTGAGCATCGGGTCCACGGGCTGGATCATGCAGGCCGCGTTTGTCGCCTGTGGCGTTCTGGAAGTCGTCTTCGCCTTCGGCCTGCTGCGGGCTGGCGCCGCGAGAGCCGGCGCGGTCCTGACCGGCACGGCTGGTCTCGGTTTCGTCGGCGCCGGCCTGTTCGTCACCGACCCGCATGGCACGCTGGTGACCAGCCACGGGGCACTCCATGTCGTTAGCGCGCTGGTCATCTTCGTCTCGGTTTCGGTGGCCGCGTTCTTGCTGCGCCACCGCGCGGGGCTGGGCCGCTGGTATACCGCGCTGGCCTACCTGGCGGCGTTCGCCACGCTGCCACTTTTCGCCAGCACATGGATGGCCGGGCCGGTGCTCGGGATCGTGCAGCGGCTCATGCTGGCCATCGACCTGGGCTGGCTGTGCTGGCTCGCGGTCGGGGCCCGCCGCATCGCCGTCACCGGCCCCGCAGCCCGGCGCCCCGCCAGCCATGCCTAGCGGAGCATCCGGTACCGATCTTCCGGGCGCAGAACAACGACGACGGGATCCCGTCGTCGTTGTTCTGCTCTGCAGTTGCGTAATGCGAGGCCCCGGCGGCCCACTTGCTGTCGCCACGATGCCTCCGCAACACCGGCAGGGCGACGCTTGACCGTCGCGTACGACGGCGGCTTAACACCGTGGCGGTTAGTTCTCCACTAGCCGGAACACCTGGGCCACCACGAGGGTGTCGTCGTCGACGGTGAATCCCGGGTCGCCGAGGGCTTCCCGCACGTCCGCCGAGTGCCAGAAATGCTCGTGCCCGGCCCGCCATTCCGCGACTGAGGCGTATCCCTCACCCTCGCCCAGTGCGTGAGCCAGGTCCACATCGCCCAGGCGCATCACCCGCACCACGGTCGTCTCGATCACCGCGACCGGGTTATTACCCGAGTCGACCACGACCTGGCGCAGTCCAGGGTGAGGCAGCGGCTCGCCCTCATGCTCGTAATCCGCAACCAGCCCGCTCGTTGTGGTCTTTGTGCCCGCCACGATCGCGGCGACGAGCTGGTCACGCAGCGGTCCCGGGAACGCGAATTCCGCGACCGGCAGGCCCTCTGATGGCATAGTGCCAAGCCTAGTGACCGCCAGTTGGCCCGGGCGGGTCAGGCCGCCTGGGCGGTGCTGGCGTTCGCTGCGGAGACTGGCTCGTTCGTGGCGCTGGGCGGCCAGGATGCCGGGGTGGCGGCGTTGGCGCTGAGCCAGCGCAGGTAGGCCCGCATGGCGTGCCGGTGCGGTGTGGACTAGCGGCTGAGGATCGCTGGGTGCGGGGTGGGGGATACTACGCGTCGTGGCGGAGTATCACGATCGCTGTCACAGCGATGAGGGCGGCGGCGAGGAGGACGAAGATGCCGGTCTCGATGCCCTGGAATGCCCAGTAGTGGTTGGCGGGCTGGTAGGTGAGGTACCCGCGGTACCCGTGGGCGCCCACGCAGGAAATCATGCCGCGCGCTCCCATGCTGAGGTCGGTGCGGCAGGCGGACGGGATGATGGGCACGCCGAGGACGGTCATCGGGGCGGAGGTGTAGCTGTGACCGCCCGGGCCGATGACGCCTTGGGAGAGCTGCCAGTAGGACCCTGAAGGCGTGACGGGGTGGGTGACGTTGAAGGTCGTGGTGATCGCGGTCAGGTAGTGCGGGCGCAGGTAGTTCGCGATCACGAGCCGCAGGGCGGTGAAGATGCCGAGGGTGATGGCCAGCGCGGGCAGGGTGCGGCGCACGAGGGTGCCGGCCGCGATGCCGAGGGCGACCGCGAACAGTGCGTAGCCGACGGGGACGATGCCCTGGGTGTCGAACTTGCCGATGTCGAAGTTCTGGTGGTGGAGGGCGTTCTGCGGGCTGGACCACCAGGTGATGAGGGCCGAGACGGCGCCGCCCCAGGTGGCCGCGGCGAGGAGTATCCAGCCGGTCTTGACGGTCAGCCAGTGCCTGCGGGTGACGCTCTGCAGCCAGGCGAACTGGCTGGTGCCTGTCTCGAGTTCGCGGGCCACCAGCGGCCCGCCCCAGAACGCTCCCAGCAGGCACGGCACGGCCAGGGTCAGCGTGACCAGGGTGAACAGCACGGGGGTGCCCAGGGACAGCGTGCTCGCGAGGCTGCCGCAGGTGCTGCTCGCGGCGCACGAGGCTAGGGCGGAGTGATACTGCGACGCCATCTGCAAGCCGGTGAGCAGCAGCAGGACAGCGAACGCGGCGAGCGCGGCAGCGGCGGCGTACGCCTGGTTGCGGTGCTGGCGCCAGACGAGCCAGGTCATTGGTCTTCTCCGATCGTGGTCAGGTGCGCGAGCGCCGGTGTGGCGTCCTGGCCCATGTAGCCGAGCACCAGCTCTTCGAGGCCAACGTCGGCGGCCTCCCAGGCGGGGTCGATGACTGGGCCGTTCCTGCGGATGAGCAAAGTGGTCTGGCGGGCGGTGCGCACGGCCTGCACGAGGGTGTGGTTCTTCTCGATCGCCGTGGTGTCCTTGCGCGGGCCGACCAGGACCTGGTGCTGGGCGAGCAGGGTGTCGATGTCGCCGTACAGCTGGACCCGGGACGCGGCGAGAAGGATGAGATGGTCGCAGACCCGTTCCAGGTCGGCGATCAGGTGCGAGGACAGCACGACAGTCAGGCCGCCGCCGGCCACGGCTTCGGCCAGGGTGGCGAGGAAGTGCCGCCGGGCAAGCGGGTCAAGAGCGGCGGCGGGCTCGTCGAGTAGCAGCAGGCTGGGCCGCTTGGCCAGGGTCAGCGCCAGCGCCACCTGGGCGCGCTGGCCGCCGGACAGCGTGCCCGCGGCCTGGTCTAGCGGAATGTCCAGGCTCTTCAGCCGCTGCCGGACGGACGCGGCGTCCCAGCGGGGGTTGAGGTGCGCGCCGGCGCTGATGTGGTCCTCGGCGGTGAAGCGCCGGTACAGCGGGATCTCCTGGGCGAGGAAGCCGATGCCGGCGAGAAAGTCCGGGTCCTGGCGGGGGGTGCCGCCGAGCACCGACACGTCCCCGCCAGTCGGCCTGGCCAGCCCGGTGAGCAGCCGCAGCAGCGTGGTCTTGCCGGCGCCGTTGGGGCCGATCAGCGCGGACATCCGGCCTTCGGGAACGGTGACGGTGGCTTCGCTTAGGGCGGTGACCTTGCGGTAGCGCTTCGAGAGCCCGCGCGTCTGGATCACGGGAGTCATGCGATCTCCTCCTCGGCCACTGCCCGCAGCGTGACGCGCAGCAGCGATTCGATCGACTCGTCGTCGAGCCCCGCCTCGCGGGCGCCGCGCACCCACTGGGCCAGGCTGCGGGCCAGCCGCGAATGGGTGGCGGGGGGCGGGCCGGGCGGGCGGCGCAGCACGAACGTGCCGTGCCCGGCCCGGGGCTCGACCAGGCCGTCGCGTTCCAGGTCGCGGTAGGCCTTGAGCACGGTGTTGGGGTTGATAGCCGTCGCCGCGACGACTTCCCGCACCGTGGGGAGCTTGTCGCCCACATCCAGCACGCCCATCCGGAGCGCCTGCCGTACCTGCTGGACGATCTGCAGGTACGGCGGCACAACCGAGCGGCCATCAACCCGGAAGCTGATCACGTTCATTCTCCCTCAAAGTACTAGGATGATAAGACTTTAAATCCTGCCGGGATGGCTGTCAATCGGGTTCGTGCGCTGCCGGTGGACGCTTGCCGGTTCGATCACGCGGCTTCCAGCAGCCTGCTCCGGCCTGTGCGCGGACCCGCTTTCCGACAGTCGCGGTGCCGCCGTGGCTGGCTAATCAGGAGGTGGACAACGGCACCGGAACGGTCTTACACGCTGAGGCTTTGGTTTCCGATGACGGAAAGGAGTTGCAGCTTCTCGTAGTCCTGCGTGCCGGGCGTTGCCGTGTAGACCAGCAGCGATTGCGACTGGTCGGGGTCGAGGAGCATCTGGCAATGCAGCTTCATGGAGCCGAGTTCGGGGTGGAGCATCCGCTTTTCGTCGGTGTACCTGATGCCGATCTCGTGGTCGGCCCACAGCGCGGTGAACTCTCCCGAGTGCGTTCCACTCGCCGGGGCGCACTCAGCGGCCGTGGGCGACGCACCCGTCAGCCAGTGGAGAAGCGCCGCTACGGACAACGAGCAGGTCCGGCGATGCTCTCCAGTCAGGCCGCTCTGGGCCGAGTCGGAGAGCCAGGCGACATCGGCGGCGCGATCGCCGCTCTTCTCTCTGAGGGCAACCAATGGATGACCGCCCAGCGCCTCGAAGTCTCCGGCGGCATGCTCCGGTAACCGGGAAGCCCGAGCGTGCTCAGCTGGCCATGTGGTAGCGGGTCGCGGGAGCCTGGCCGTCGGCGGCTGGTCAGGTGCCGCTGGTGTCGATGAGGGCGCCGAGGCCGTCGATGACGCGCTGCAGGCCGAAGGTGTAGGCGTGGTCGGGGTCATAGGCGCCGCCGTGGGCGGCGCCCGCGGCGGCGCCGACGCGGGCGGCGGTGGGGTACTTCGTCTCGTCGAAGACCCGGGCGAGCAGGGGGGCGTTGGCGGCCCACCACTGCTCCTCGCTCATCGCGCTGTCCTGCCGGGCGGCGGCCGCCTCGGCGGCCGAGCGCGCCGCGGCCTGGACGAAGCCGAGCAGGAAGGTCAGAGCCGCGTCCATTTCGATGTCGTCGAGCCCGAGGCCCTCGAACACGGAAAGTTCGTGCTCGTATTTGGCCATGAGCCCGGGGCCGAGCGGGGGGCGGCTGGTGGAGACCTCGGCGATCCAGGAGTGCTGGGTGAACAGGTCCCGGTTCTGCTGGGCGATGGCGGCCACGCGCTCGCGCCACGGTGTGCCGGACAGGTCGCCGCGGGGCATCTGGCGGTAGACCGTGTCGAGCATCAGGTCGAGCAGTTCGGCCTTGCCGGGCACGTAGGTGTACAGCGACATCGGCACCACGCCCAGGACCTGGGCGACCGCGCGCATCGTGACGGAACCCAGGCCGTCGCTGTCCGCCAGGGCGATCGCGGCCGCGGCAACCCGCTCGACGCTCAGGCCCTGGCGCGGTCCGCGCCGGGAGCCCGCGGGGCCGGGCTCGCGCCAGAGCAACTGAAGGGTGCGTGCGGGGTCGCCGGCGCTGCTGTGCTCGGTGGGCATGGGAACATCCTCCCGCGCGCTTTTACTGTACGAAGTACATTGTACGATGTACTCTATTGATTGCCGTCCTGCTCGCCCACCCCGAGGAGCTTGCCCGTGCAGATCACCGCTTCCGCCGTATCCCTCAACGTCGCCGACGTGCCCGCCTCCGCGGCGTTCCTGACCAGCCACTTCGGCTTCCGGCAGGAAATGGCCGCCGACGGCTTCGCCTCCCTGGCCCGCCCGGACGCCGGGATGAACGTCGTATTCCTGCGCCGCGGCCTGCCCTTGCTGCCTGACGACCAGCGCAACACCCACGCCGCCGGCCTGATCCTGGCGTTCGTCGTCGAGGACCTCGAGGGTGAACTGGCCCGCCTGCGCGAGGAGGGCGTGCCCATCACCATGCCGCTGCGCGAAGAGCCCTGGGGCGAGCGCGCGTTCCAGGTCACCGATCCCAATGGCGTCATCGTCCAGCTCCTCGACTGGAACGCGGCCGGCCGCCAGTGATTGAGCTGCCGGGCGGCGGCCCGGCAGCCCGACCCGGACGTGTCCCAATTTGGAGCGCACGCCGACCCACCATCCCGCACTACACACGGAGAGGCACGTTGTGACCGAGCGGACCACCAGGCGCTGGCGCGGCCTCAAGCACATCCGGCGGCCCAGGACCCGGCGAGGCTGGCTGATCACCATCGCTGCCAGCGGCGCGATCCTCGCACTCAAGCTCATCCTGGGCCTCGGCGTTCTCGCCTTGCTCGTGCACCTGCTGACGCATTGACCAAAACCCGGGCGCCCACTGGCGCCTGCCTAGCGGCGGGATGTTCTCGCACGGCGATGCCCGAGTAGGACATGGGCGCCGCGTCGATGCAGCCGGCGCAGGACTGGCCAGCGGGCTCGGCTCACGACCGCCAAGGCAGCGGGGAGACTGGCAGAATCTCAGTCTCCGGGTCGCTCGAAGGGAAACACATGGAGGCAGTCGCCGTTGTCACCGGCGCCAGCAGCGGGATCGGCGCGGCCACCGCGCTTCGGCTGGCCGCCGCCGGCTACCACGTAGTGCTGGCGGCCAGGCGCGCTGACCGCGTCGATGACCTGGCCGCGCGGATCCGCGCCGACGGGGGCCGGGCGGACGCCCGGACCCTGGACGTCACTGACCGGGCCGCGGTCGACGCGTTCGCGAACTCACTGGACCGCTGTGACGTCCTGGTCAACAACGCGGGGGGCGCCTTCGGCGGCGAAACCGTGGCCGAGTCCGACCCAGCGGACTGGCGGGCCATGTTCGAGGTCAATGTGATGGGCACGCTGCACGTCACCCAGGCGCTGCTGCCCAAGCTCATCGCGAGCGGTGATGGCACCATCGTGGTGATGGGCTCCACCGCGGGCCTGATCGCCTACGAGGGCGGTGGCGGCTACGTCGCCGCCAAGCACGGTGAGCACGCGATCGCCGCGACGCTGCGGCTGGAGCTGTGCGGCGAGCCGGTCCGGGTCATCGAGATCGCGCCCGGCATGGTCCGCACGGACGAGTTCGCGGTCAAGCGTTTCCGCGGAAACGCCGAGCAGGCCGCCGCCGTGTACCGGGGGGTGGCCGAACCGCTCACCGCGGACGACGTGGCCGACACGGTCAGCTGGGCGGTCACCCGCCCACCGCACGTCAACGTGGACCTGCTGGTGCTCCGCCCGCGGGCCCAGGCGGCGCAGCACAAGGTGTGCCGCGACCCCTGACCACGAACCAGCCCAGCCGGTCACGGCGCCCGGTCACGGGGACAGCGGCCAGCTCACCGCGGTGAGGTCGGCGACCACCCGGTCCGCCGCGGACAGGTCACCTGGCTCGTGCGTCGTGGCCACCGCCACGCAGTACATTCCGGCCGCCTTCACCGCCGCCACCCCGGCCGGGGCATCCTCGAAGCCCACGCACGCGGCGGCCTCGACGCCGAGGGACCGGCAGGCCCGGGCGTAACCCTCCGGATCGGGCTTGCCGACCTCGACGTCCCCGGCCGTCACCACCACCGCGAACGCGGCGCGCAAGCCGAGCAAGGTGAGGGTCCGTTCGGCATAACGGCGCCCCGCCGAGGTGACCAGGCCCAGCGGCAGGCCGTGCGCACGGAGGTCACGGACCAGCTCGACGGCGCCGGGCATCGGCGCCAGCGGCGGCAGCCCCCGATCATGGAACTGGGCGGAAGCCTCGGCCATCAGCACGGCCGGGTCGTGGCCGGGCACGCCCTCGGCCAGCAGGCCCAGGACATCCGCGCCCCGCCGTCCCACGAACGAGCGGATCAGCGCGTCGTCCGACGCCACCCCGCGCGCTGCGAAAACCCGGCGCCAGGCGGCGTCGCTTCGTGACTCGCTGTCCACCAGCGTGCCGTCGAGGTCGAACACGACCGCGCGGAAGGGCCCCGCTGCCGCACCCGCTGTCATATCTGCGCGCATCAGGCCGTCTGGGTGACCTTGCTCAGCCCGCGTGGACTGTCCGGGTCGATGCCCCGGCGGCGCGCCAGGGCCTCAGTGAGCAACTGGCCCGGCACGATCAGGCCGAGTGGGGCCAGCCACTCCGGCAGTCGCGGCCCGGCCAGCACGCGGCTGCTGGCCTCGGCCAGGCCCGGGCCGCCGCCGATCCCGTACGCCTGCGCCCCGGCCGCCCTGACCCGCCGGGCCAGGTCGACGGTGCCCGCCAGCACCGGGCCGGAGTCCGCAGCCACGATGATCGCCGGGGTCTGCGCGTCCACCACCGCCATCGGCCCGTGCAGCAGATCGGCGTACGACAGCCCCATCGCGTGCAGATAGCACGCCTCCTTGAGCTTGAGCGCGAGTTCCAGCGCCGCCGAATAGGCGAGCCCGCGCCCGGAGACCACCACACCGGCCGCCCCGGCCAGCTCCGCCACGATCGGCTCCACATCCACGCCCTCGGCCAGCATCCGGTCGATCTCGTCGGGGACCCCTCGCAGCTCACCGGCATCCAGGTCCGCGCCCAGGCCGATCGCCATCACCGCCAGCGCGGCGAGTTGGGTGGTGAAGGTCTTGGTCGCGGGAACAGCCCGTTCCGGGCCGGCCTCGGTGACGAAGGCCACCTCGGCCGCGGCGGCGAGCGGCGACCCCGCGCCGTTGGTGATGGCCAGTGTCCTGGCGCCGCACTCGGCCGCCCAGGCCAGGGTGTCCACGATCTCCTCGGTCCGCCCGGACTGGGAGAGGGCCACGGCCAGGACGCCGGACAGGTCGAGCCGCCGGCGGTAGCAGGTGGCGATCGACGGCGAGGCCAGCGTGGCCAGCATTCCCGCGTGCGCCTGCACCAGGTAACTGCCGTAAACCGCGGCGTTGTCCGAGGTCCCGCGGGCAATCAGGAGCACCTGGCGCAGGCCGGCGGCGAGCCGCCCGATTTCACCGCTGCGCGGGAGCAGCGCGTCCAGGGTGGCCCGCAGCGCCACGGGCTGCTCGGAGATCTCGGCCCTCATCGCGGTGCTGCCCGGTGGAAGATTCACGGATACACCCTCTCACCATCGATCCAGGTCCCCTGCGTGCGCAGGCCGTCGTCGAGCCACGCCATGTCGGCGGCGGCGCCCGGGGCCAGGCGGCCCAGGTCGGGCCGGCCGATCAGGTCGGCGGGGACGCGGGTCGCCGCGGCCACGGCCACGGCCAGGCTCACCCCCACCGACACCGTGTTGGCCACCGCCCGGTCCATCCGCAGCGCGGAGCCAGCCAGCCCCCCGTCAGGCCGGCGCGGTGGCACGCCCTCCCCCGGCGGCAGTTCGATCGGCTCGCCGCCCAGCAGGTACTGGCCGGCGGGCATGCCAGCACACGCCGATGCGTCGGTGACCAGGCAGATCCGGCCCGGCGCGGCCGCGAAGGCGATCATGCACGCCTCGCGGCAGGCATGGTGCAGATCGGCGATGAGCCCGCTGGTCAGGCGATGGTCGGTGAGCGCCCGCCCGGTCACGCCGGGCTCATAGGAACCGAGCGGGCGCTGGCCGTTGAACACGTGGGTGACCATGCGCGCGCCCGCGGCGGCCGCCCGCGCCACCTGCTCGCCGGTGGCATCGCTGTGCCCGACACTGACCACGACCCCCGCTCCGGTCAGCCGCTCGATGGCCGCCAGGCCGCCCTCCGCCTCCGGGGCCAGGGTGACCAGCCTGAGCACGCCCGCCCCCGCTGCCAGCAACTCCCCGACCGCCGCCGGCGCCGCCGGGACGATCCAGTCGGCGTTGTGCGCGCCCCGGCGGGCCGCCGAGATGAACGGTCCCTCCACGTGCACGCCGAGCACCCGTGCCGCGCCGCGAGGCATCCCCGCAACGATCGATGCAACGCAACGAAGCTCCGCCGCCAGCTCAGCGAGCGGAGCCGTGATGAAGGTCGGCAGGAATGCCGTGGTCCCCGTTTCCGGCAGGCGGCCCCCGACGAGTGCCCAGCCGTCCGGGTCGGCCTCGCTCATCTCGACCCCGTAGTACCCGTTGACCTGCAGATCCACGAAACCGGGCAGGAGCACACCGGTGGCCAGCTCGACATCGGGCCGACCCGGCGGCGGCCCGGCGCCGACCGCACTGATCCGGCCGGCGGTGACCGCCACGTACCCGGGGTCCAGGACACCGGTTCCGGCTGCGGCCGGGATCACCCGGGGCGCACTGATCAGCAGGTCGGCCACGCGAGAGGCCCCCATCGCCCGTGGTAGTCAGGGATTGATGTCGTAGTCAGGAATTGACCTCGTGGTCAGAGGCTGATGTTGTGGTCAGAGGCTGATGTTGTGGTCAGAGGCTGATGCCGTGGTCAGATGTTGATGTGAGGCATGAAGTCGGCGGGATAGCGCTCGCCGACCGCGGCGCCGCGCGGCGCGGCGGCGTCGATCTCCGCCAGGTCACCGTCGGTCAGCCCGACCCCGGCCGCGGCCACGTTCTGCTCCAGGTAGGAACGCCGTTTGGTGCCTGGGATGGCCACGATGTCCGTGCCCTGGGCCAGCACCCAGGCCAGCGCCAGCTGGGCCGGGGTGATCCCCTTGGCCGCGGCGAGTTCGGAGACCTTGGCCGCCAGGGCGAGATTGGCGGCCAGATTGTCGCCCTGGAAGCGGGGGGCCCGGCTGCGGAAGTCGCCCTCACCGAAGTCATCCGGGCCGGTGAGCGAGCCGGTGAGCAGCCCCCGGCCGAGCGGGCTGTAGGCGACCAGGCCGATGCCGAGTTCCCGCAGGACGCCGAGCAGTTCGTCCTCGGGATCCCGGCTGAAGATCGAATACTCGTACTGCCCGGCGGCGATCGGGTGCACCGCGTGCGCCCGCCGCACGGTGGCCGGGGCGGCCTCCGAGATGCCGAGGAAGCGCACCTTGCCCGCGGCGACGAGCTCGCCCATCGCGCCCCAGGTCTCCTCGACGGGCACGTCGCGGTCCACCCGGTGCTGGTAGTACAGGTCGATGTGCTCGACGCCCAGCCGGTCCAGCGACGCGTCGCAGGCCGCGCGGACGTACTCCGGGCGGCCGTTGACCGTCCGGCTGCCGTCCGGCCTCCGCTCGTTCCCGAACTTGGTGGCCAGCACCACCTCGTCCCTGCGGCCCTTGATGGCCCCGCCGACCAGCCGCTCGTTAGTGAAGGGGCCGTACGCGTCGGCCGTGTCGAGGAGGGTCACGCCCAGGTCGAGGGCGCGGTGGATGGTGGCCACCGACTCCTCGTCATCCCCCGCGCCGTAGGACTGGCTCATGCCCATGCAGCCCAGGCCCAGTTCGGTCACGTTCATGCCCTGGCCCAGCGTGCGCTCTTCCATCAGCTGCCTCTCGTGGTGAACCGTGCGGGGCCCGTGGCGGGCCCGTGGGATCTCGTGGCGGGCCCGTGGGACCTCGTGGCGGGCCCGTGGGACCTCGTGGTGACCCGTGGGACAGAATACTGGCTGGTATCCGTTGCGGAAATTATCAGGCACTGGCCTGGCGCTCGGGCCGGCGTTTGCGGCCGCCGTGGGCCGGGTCGCCGGTCTCCTCGGCCTGCTGAGCCTGGCCTTCGCGCGCCGCCGCCAGACTCGCCTCGAGCACGTCGGCCAGGCTGCCGGAGCCCGGGCCGCCGGCCGGCTCCTGCGGCCGGATGACGTCGCGGCCCTGAATCTTGGCCGCCACCAGTTCCTCCAGTGCCTCGCGGTAGCCATCCCGGTATTGCGACGGGTCGAAGTCCACCGTCATCGAGCTGATCAGGGAGGCGGCCATCTTCATCTCCTGCGGGTGCACCTCGATATCCCCGCCCAGGAACGGGAAGGCCGGCTCGCGGACCTCATCGGGCCACAGCAAGGTCTCCAGCACCAGGACCCCAGCCCTGACCCGCAGGGTCGCCAGTGACTCCCGCTGGCGGAGCGCGATCTTGGCCAGCGCCACCTTGCCTGACCCCTCCAGCGCGTCCCGCAGCAGGACGTACGCCCGGGCCCCGGTGGGTTCGGGTTCGAGGTAGTAGCTCCGCGCGCAGAGGATGGGATCCAGCTGATCGGCGGGGGCGAAGTTGAGCACCTCGATGCTGTGGGTGGTCGGCAACGGCAGGTCGGCCAGGTCGTCGTCGGTGACCAGCACTACCTCGCCGTGAGGTAATTCATAGCCTTTGACGACCTCCTCGAAGGGGACCTCCGCGCCGTCCACGGAGCAGATCCGGCGGAAGCTGATCCGCCCACCGTCTGTCTTATGTACCTGACGGAACGCCACGTCGCGCTGCTCCGTCGCAGCGTAAAGCTTTACCGGAATCTTCACCAGGCCGAACGAGATCGCGCCGTTCCACATGCTCTGCATGGTGAGTCGATACCCGCTTTGCCTGCGTTCATTGCGTTCCCGGCCGCGCCGCGCCGTCCTACCGGGCCAAGGAGGCCCTCCCCGCTTCCAGGTCCCGGGCTCGCCGGCCGCGAACTTCCGGCCGGTAAGCGAACATGTGAGTTGTCACGCCTCAGATAGGCGGAATGTGTCTATAGCTGATGCACGTGCACGGGAGCGTGGCTGTCATGATGAACTCACCGCGTTCGCCCGGCGGGGCGGGGAGGATCATGACATGGCGGAATTCGATGTCGTTGTACTGGGGGGCGGAACCTCCGGGGAGCTGGTCGCCACCGAGGTGGCCCGGGCTGGCCGGACCGCTGCCCTCGTCGAGGCCGGCCTCGTCGGCGGCGAGTCCCCCTACCTGGCCAGCATTCCGTCCAAGTCACTCCTCCAGTCCGCCCGCCGAGGCGACACGTGGGAGGAAGCGGTGGCCCGCCGGGACGAACTGGCCGGGCACCTCGACGACACATTCGCAGCGGCCCGGCTCGCTGAGGCCGGGGTGACGCTGATGCGCGGCACCGGACGGATCACGAAACCGGGCACGATCGAGGTGGAGCCGATCGCGGGCGCCCGTGGTCCGGGCGAAGCCCGTGGTCCCGGTGTGACCCGTGGTCCTGGTGCGACCCGTGGTGCCGGTGTGACCCGTGGTCCTGGTATGTCGCGTGGCCCCGGCAACGGCAATGGTGGCACCGCGGCCGGGAGTGGTGGCCTGGCCAACGGGGACGGGCCGACCACCATCAGCTACGGCGATCTGGTCATCGCCACGGGCAGCGAGCCGCTGGCACCGCCGGTCGAGGGGCTGGCCGACGTGCCCGCGTGGACCAGCGCGGAGGCGCTGACCTGCCCCGATCTTCCGCGTCGGCTGGTCGTCCTGGGCGCGGGCCCGGTCGGCTGCGAACTCGCGCAGATCTACGCGGCATTCGGGTCGCAGGTGACCCTGGTGGAGGCCGAGGACCGGGTTCTGCCCGACGAGGCGGCGTTCACCGGGGAGATCCTGGCCGAGGCGCTGCGCCGGGCCGGGGCGGAATTGTGCCTCGGTTCTGCGGTGGTGAAGGCGGAGACGATGGATTCGGGGCTCGCGCTGACGCTGGCCAGCGGGACCAGG
Organism: Streptosporangiaceae bacterium; assembly: GCA_033854735.1. Classification (GTDB taxonomy): domain Bacteria; phylum Actinomycetota; class Actinomycetes; order Streptosporangiales; family Streptosporangiaceae; genus JAWWPY01. The sequence continues at coordinate 34,131 of JAWWPY010000512.1, forward strand.
ATCGAGGCCGACCGCGTCCTGCTCGCCACTGGGCGCAGGCCCCGGCTGACCGGGCTCGACCTGGACAAGCTCGGCATCGCTGGCTCCCCGGCGGAGGCGCTGCAGGTGGACGAGACCGGCCGGGTGATGGGCGGACCGGCCGACGCGGGCCGCGACGGCGGGGAACAGGGCGGCCGGATCTGGGCGGCGGGAGACGTGACCGGCGTGGCCCCCTTCACGCACACGGCCCGCTATCAGGCACGCATCGTCGCTGCGAACATCCTGGGCGGGCACCGGCTCGCCGACTACCGGGCCATCCCGCGCGCGGTCTACACCTCGCCCTCGGTCTACACAGTGGGCATCTCCCCCGGGCATCCGGCCGCGGCCGGAGCCGACCTGCTCACCGTCGGCTTCGACCTCGCGGAGACCGCACACGCCGCCGTAGCGGACGACGACGGAGGCCGGGTCGAGTTGTACGCCGACACGCGACGCGGCAACATCCTGGTTGGTGCCGCCGCCATCGGCCCCGGCGCGGAAGAATGGATGGGGGAGCTAACGCTGGCCATCCGGGCCGGGATCCCGCTCGCCGTGCTGGCCGACGTGGTGCATGCGTTCCCGACATACGGAGAGGCAGTGGAATCAGCATTGCGCGAACTGGCGCAGCGGACCACGGCCGACCCCGCCGGAGCCGGCCTGGCCCAGCTCGCGGATTCATCGGAACCAGCGGGGTTATCGCTGATACAGGAAGGGGAGGGCGGATGAGCGAGAGCGATTGGGAGGCGCCGACCGCCGATTCCGTGGAGCAGCGGCAGATCGTGGCCGACGATGCCGAGGAGCAGCTCGACGACGACGAACCCGTCGAGCTGCCGTTGGACGTGAACGAGGCAGACGCCGCCGAACAGCAGCGCACGGTGGAACTCGACGAAGACGACTACCGCTGAGCGGCCCCACTGGCCAAACCCAGATCGAGGCCCGCTGGATCGAGGCCCGCTGGATCGAGGCCCGCTGGCCAACCCGGATCGCGGCTCGCTGGATCGGGGCCTGCTGGATCGGGGCCTGCTGGGCCAAGCCCGATCGAGGGGCGTCACCGTCAGTAACGCCGAATGGCCCCGCCCGGTCGTAGGATGAGCGTGACAAGGGCGGAGCCGCGCGACGGAACACATCGGAGAGTCTCGTGACCGCAACCCCGCAGGCCAGGCCGGCCAGCTCTCGGCTGCCACGGCAAGCCAGGCGTCGGCAGCTGCTTGGGGCAGCGCAGGAAATTTTCGTCGCGCACGGCTACCACGCCGCGGCCATGGACGAGATCGCCGAACGGGCCGGCGTCAGCAAGCCGGTGCTCTACCAGCACTTCCCCGGCAAGCTTGACCTCTACCTTGCCCTGCTCGACGAGAGCGTGGCGGCGCTGACCGACACCGTCCGCGCCGCGCTCGCCTCCACGACGGACAACAAGCAGCGAGTTAGCGCCACCTTCACCGCGTTTTTCGACTTCGTGGGGAGCACTGGCGAGGCATTCCGCCTGGTCTTCGAGTCCGACCTGCGGAACGAACCGGCGGTCAGGGACCGTCTCGACGCCACCATGCGCGATTGCGCGGAGATGGTCAGCGAGATTATCCGGGAGGACGCCGGGATCGGCGATGATGAGGCGCACCTGCTCGGCATCGGCCTGGTCGGGATGGCCCAGATCAGCGCCACGTATTGGCTGAGCACAGACCGCATGATCCCGAAGGGCGCCGCGGAAGAACTGATGGCCCGGCTGGCCTGGCGCGGCATCAGCGGCTGGCCGCGCACGGTCTGACCGCGGGCAGTCTGGGGTGTTCGCCGCCTTGGCGCCGGCCAGCGTGAACGTGGAGCACGAATTCGACCAGCTTGTCCGGGAACGCCGCCTCGTCCGCATCGAGCACGGAGACCTCGACCAGCTCCTTCGCCACTTACCACGCGTTAGGTGACCACATTTCTGGACAATTCGGACCTGATCATGGTCGTAACGCGTGTTATGTCACGCAGAGTCGGTTGCGGACGCCTCCGAAGGGGCAGGCGGGGCGGCCCAAAAGGGGCATGCGGACCGAAACCCTGGGCCGCGGGCGGAGCCGGGGGCGCGTGATGACGCGTACGGGCGCCCCGCACCGGGTTACCGCCCCAGGCCGGATTACCGGGCCGGGTTACCGCCCGGGCCGGGTTACCGCCCGGGCCGATTCCTCGACGGCGCGCCCCTAGACCGCACCTCTCTGACCGTCTCTCTGATCGTTTCGCTGACCGTCTCTCTCTGACGGACCCCCTCGATCGGACCGCGCCCCTGGCCGCGGGCCGACATGCCGTCAGACGCGTTTCGCTCGCGGCGTACCGCCGCGGGCCCCGGATCGCTTCGTGGCACTCACACCGGCGGTTAGCCTGCAAGAGCGTCTTCGGCCTGGCAGATGGGACGCTACAGCCGCCCGGCAGAGCGGGCCGGCGAGAGAGGATCACCGTGGAAGTCAAGATCGGGATTCAGTCGATACCGCGGGAACTTTTCGTGGAGACCAATTCCTCGGCGGCGGACATCGAGAGTTCTCTCGCCGCAGCGGTCGCCGATGGCGGCATGTTTGTCGTCACCGACGACAAGGGGGGCAAGGTGCTGGTACCAGCCGACAAGATCGGCTACGTCGAGTTCACGGGTTCCGAGCAGCGCCGGATCGGCTTCCGCAACATCTGAGGGCTTCCGCCCCACCTGCGGGCCGCCGTACCTGGGGCTGCCATGGCCAGGGCCCCGCCGCAACTGAGGGCCCGCCGTACCTAAGGCCGCCGTGGCCAGGGCCCCGCCGCAACTGAGGGCCCGCCGTACCTGGGGCCGCCGTGGCCGGGGCCGCCGCCGCACCTGCGGGCACTCTCGTGGCGGGGCCTGTCAGTCGCCGGTCGGCGCGCTTCCCCAGTTGGCCAGGCCGAGCGCCGCCATCCGCTGCGTGTGCTTGTCGGTGATCCCCGCGAACATCCGGGCGATCTCGCCAAGTTCGCCGGCGGAGCCGCCCTGGGCGCCGCTGGCGAGCAGTCGGGCCAGCGGGCCCCGCTCGGCCGCCACCCGATGCGCCTGGGCGAGCGCCTCACCGACCAGCCTCCTGGCCCAGAGGGCGAGCCTCCCCGCGACCTGCGGATCGTGCTCGATCGCCTCCCGGACCCTGGCGATGACGAATTCCGCGTGCCCAGTATCGGCCAGCACATCGAGAACCAGCGCCCGGCTCTGCGGATCCACCAGTTCGGCCACCGCCCGGTAGAAATCGGCGGCAATGCCGTCACCCACGTACGCCTTGACCAGCCCCTCCAGCCAGTCAGCGGGTGGGGTGCGGGCGTGGAAATCGTCCAACGCGGCCACGAACGGCAACATCGCCTGGTCCGGATCAGCGTCCATCCGCGAGATCTGCCCGCACAGCAACTGGAAGTGGCCGAATTCCGCGACCGCCATCTCGCCGAGCGCCGCCTTGTCGGCGAGCGAGGGCGCCAAGGCCGCGTCATCGGACAGCCTGAAGAAAGCGATGAGTTCCGCATAGGAGAGCAGGCCGAGCAGATCCAGGACGCCGTCGGCAGCTACGGCCGCCTCGGCCGCCTCATCACCGGGCCGCTGGGCCCCGGCGAGGCCCCCGCCCGGCGCGACGTCTTCGTCGGGCGCCCTATTGGATACGCTGTCGGATGCGCTGTCTGGCGCACTATGAGCCACTAAAGCAGCCTAACAACCGGCGTGCCGCAGGGCAGTCCCGCCGCTGGGCCGGCGGCATTGGTAGACTGCGCCCAGAAACTGCGACGGGAATGCGGCACATCCCCTGCCGCGTTCAAGCTGGCAGTAAGGCGAGGCGTTTGCCCAGTCCGCGGCGCAGCGATGGGTCTTCCCCCGCGAGCGTGCGACAGTGTCCGATTGCGCCGTCTTATTGCGTCGGCGTGCATGGTCATGCCGATGAAGTCAAGAGCTAGGCCCAGGTGGTGGTGGCATGCGCACAGTGTTCATGTACGCAGTGTCATGCGCACCGTGTTCATACGCACGGTGTTCATACGCACAGTGTTCATACGCACAGGGTGCTGCCAAGCCACGGGCCACTGATGGAAGCTGATTACCCTGACAACGCAAATCACCGGGCTGCCGGCAACGGAGCCCACAGCGGAGCCCCCGGAGGCAGGTCTTCCGGACATCCCGAAAACGTTCCGTGAACTCGGCGTAGGCGAGCCGATCTCGGCTGCGCTGGAGGCCGTCGGAATCATCACGGCCTTTCCCATCCAGACGCTGGCGCTGCCCATCGCACTTGCTGGCCACGACATCATCGGCCAGGCCAGAACCGGGACAGGCAAGACGCTCGCGTTTGGAATCCCGATACTTCAGCAGCTCGCGCAGTCGGCGCCGAGCCGGCCCTCCGCTCCCACCGCCCTCGTCGTTGTGCCCACTAGGGAACTGGCCAGCCAGGTCGCCGAAGACCTGCGAATCGCCGGGGCCGGGCAGGGCGCACGGGTGCTCACCGTCTACGGGGGCCGCGCTTACGAGCCCCAGATCGAGGCCCTGCGCGCCACGGTCGACGTGGTCGTTGGGACGCCGGGACGCCTGCTCGACCTCGTCGGGCAGCGCCACCTCGCCCTATCCGGGGTCCGCATGCTCGTCCTCGATGAGGCCGACAAGATGCTCGACCTCGGCTTCCTGCCTGACGTGGAGCGCATCCTCCAGCTCACCCCGGCTGATCGGCAGACCATGCTGTTCTCGGCCACCATGCCGGGAGACGTCGTGACGCTCGCCCGGCGGCATCTGCGCCAGCCGATGCACGTCCGGGCCGAGCAGCAGGACGAAGCACAGGTCGTGCCCCTGACTCAGCAGCACGTGTTCCGCGCGCACCAGATGGACAAGATCGAGATGCTCGCCCGGCTCCTGCAGGCCAGCGGGCGGGGACTGACCATGGTGTTCTGCCGGACCAAGCGGACCGCGGACCAGGTGGCGGCGGCCCTGGCCACCCGGGGCTTCGCCGCCGCGGCGGTCCATGGCGATCTGGGCCAGGGCCAGCGGGAACGCGCTCTGCGGGCGTTCCGGAACGGAAAGATCGACGTGCTCGTGGCGACTGAGGTCGCGGCCCGCGGACTCGACGTGGACGACGTCACCCACGTAGTGAACTATGAGTGCCCGGAAGACGAGAAGGCCTACCTGCACCGGATCGGCCGGACCGGCCGGGCAGGACGCAGCGGCGTCGCGGTGACCTTCGTCGACTGGCGCGACATGCATCGGTGGAAGCTCATCAACGAGGCCCTGAGCCTTGGCCTGGCCGAGCCGCCCGAGACTTACTCGACATCCGAGCACTTCCTCACCGAAATGGGCATCCCGCAGGGCGTGACCGGGAACCTGCCCAGGGCCCAGCGGGGTGGGCGGCAGGGCCTGGAGGCCGAGGAACTCGAAGATCTCGGGGAAACCGGGCGCAACCGGTCGCCTGCCCCCCGCCGGCCCGGGACCAGGGACGGCTCAGGCCGGGACAAGACGGTCAGGGAGGGCGCGGCCAGGGACGCAGCGCCGAGGGCGCCGCGGGTCCGCAAGCGGACCAGGGGCGGCCTGTCGGCCCGCAGCGGGCAGGCCGAGCCGGCCCAGGAGCACGCCGCCCAGGAGCGCACCCAGCCTGCCACCGGGCGCAGGCGCCGGTCCCGCGGTGGCCGGAAGGGCCCCGTCACCGGCCAGGTCTGAACAAGTCCATAGCCTGCGCACAGCCTTCCCCCTCGGCTGGAGCGGGCCCGCTTCGAGAGTGCTGGGTAGGCTGGCCGCCTGTGAGTACACCACGAACCCTCACGTTGCCCGCTGGGACACGGCGTATGACGCTCCGGACTACCCGGGGGAACTTCGCCGCGCTCGAGGCGCTGCCCGGATCGGGCGTGCATGAGCGTCAGCCGGCCCTGCTCATCCCCGGCTACACCGGCAGCAAGGAAGACTTCCTGCCGGTGCTCCAGTTGCTGGCGGCAGCCGGCCGCCAGGTGATCGCCATCGACATGCGGGGCCAGTACGAGACCCCCGGCACCGACGACCCGAGCTCCTACGATATCGCCGCACTGGCCGCGGACGTGGCGATGATCGCCGACCAGCTCGGTGCCGCGCCGCCCGGCACAGCACCGCGCAGGACAGGCGGGGCGGACGGAGTACACCTGCTTGGCCACTCGTTCGGTGGGCTGGTGGCACGGGAGGTCTTGCTCGCGCAGGCCAGCCGGATCAGCTCGCTGACCCTGATGAGTTCCGGCCCCGCCGGCCTGACCGGTCCCAGGGCAATCCTGCTCAAGGGCTTGCTCGCCGAGCTCGGCACCGCGGCCGACGTTCACCTCCAGGCTCAGGTGAAGCGCATGTGGGACGCCCATCTCGAGCCGGAGGCGGTCGCGGACGGGGTTCCGGCACCGATCCTGGACTTCCTGCGAACTCGCATGCTGACCAGTTCACCGACCGGGCTACGGTCCATGGCCGAGAATCTGCTCGCCTGCCCGGACCGGACCCGGGCCCTCGCCAGCCTCGACATCGCGCCGTTCCTCGTGGTCTACGGCGAAGACGATGACGCCTGGGATCCCGCTATCCAGGAAGACATGGCCTTGCGGCTGAACGCCGAACGCGTCTGCATTCCCGGTGCCGCGCATTCTCCAGCCGTCGAGGCACCGGAGACTACGGCGAGCACGCTGACCCAGTTCTGGAACTCGACCGAGTGCCGGAGGCGCTGACCTACCGAGTCCCGGGCGCCGGGCGCTGCTTACCGAATGCCGCCGCCCTCCCCCGGCCTATTCTCCGTCTGCCGAGCCGAGCCCGTCCCAAGGGCGGCGGGCTTCCGCAGCCGCGCGGCCCTCGGGGCAGCTCCCGCGGAAATCGCACCAGCCGCAGCCGGGGCCGGGGTTTGGCGGGAAGCCCTCATCCGGCCCGCGGGAGGAGCCCGTGGCCGTCCGGGCCGCTGCGGCGGCGAACTGCTCGTCGGCATCCGCGCACTCCGCGGCGATATCCTCGGCGCGGCCGAGGTGCCGGGCCAGGGTGGCGTCCGTGTGCTCCCAGGCGTGTACCTCCCCGGTCGGCAGGTGGTGCAGTTCCACCCGGCGGCAGAGCCGCCGCAGCACCCGCGCCGCCGCGAGCGCGTACAGCGCGAGCGGCATCGACGCCCGGGCATCCCCGGTGGTGAGCGGCCGCCGGCCGGTCTTGTAGTCCACCACCACGAGTGCCGTGCCGCCGTCTTCTGGCCGCTCATCCAGCCGGTCGATCCGGCCCGACACGGCGATCCGGTCCGTGCGGGTAGCCACCGTCCGCTCCACCCCGACCGGCTCCCGGCCCGGATCCAGGCCGGCCACGTAACGCTCGACCATGCGCCTGGACCGGCTGCGCGCCGCCGTGGACTGCGCCTGGTCGGCGAACCCTTCCTCGATCCAGCCCCGTTCTAAAAGATCGCCCGCGGCGGTCACGCTGCGCCCGGCCAGCGGCAGCCGCCACCACCCGGCCAGGGCGTTGTGCACGCTGGCGCCAAGGCTGTTGTGCGCCCACGGTGGCCCCTTAGGCGGCGCGGGACGGTCCAGGTAGGTCATCCGGTACCGGCGCGGGCAGTCCAGCCAGGCCGCCAGCCGCGTGGGGGTACACCGGTACAACCGCTGCGGCATTCCGGGCAGGCCGAGTTGCTCCATCCCTGATCAGTCCCGCCCTGGTCAGTCCGTGGTGTCCGCGAAGGCCTGCGGGCCCGCCGCCACCCAGGAGTCGAAACGCTTTTCCACCGCCGTCACCGTGATCTCGTCGCCGTGACCGGGCAGTATCCGGGTCTCGCCCGGCAGCGTCAGGATGTGCTCTCCGATGGCGCTGAGCTGGGCTGAGAAGTTGGGGAACTCACCGGCATGCCGGACCGGGCCCTCGGCGAGCAGGACATCGCCGCAGAAGACCACGCCGAGGTCCTCGCAGTAGAGGCAGACCGAGCCGGGGCTGTGCCCCGGGGCATGGATCACCTCCAGCGCGACGTCGGACACTTCGAAGATGCCGCCATCCTCCATCTCGATCTCCGGCTCGCCGTCACTGTGCGCCTCCCGCCACGCTAGGAGATCCTTGGGATTCAGGGCCACCGGGGCTTCGTCACGGGCCGCGACGTCCAGCGCCGCCGCCACGTGACTGGCATGACCGTGTGTGCAGATCACGGCCAGGATCTCCCGGTCGGCGGTGGCGGCCAGCACCACCGCGGGATCGGTGCCCGGGTCGACGACGATGACCTCTTCGTCGTCGCCCACGATCCAGGCATTGGTCTCGCGCCCGGGGACGCTGCCCCCGGGAGCGATTACCCCCGGCGACACCAGCCGATCGATCCGCGCCTTCATCCGGCCCGCCTTTCCGTGGAATTCCGGTTACCCGAATCTATTCAATCCTGGCTAGTGGTCGGCGAGGGCCTTTACCGGCCACTCAGCCTTGCTTGACGAAGGCCCGGATCGCCTCCGCGACCAATTGAACGGCGATCGCCGACAGCAGCAACCCGGCAATCCGCGTGATCAGCTCCACGCCGCTGGCCCGCAGGATGCGGTGGATCACCCCGGAAAAGCGCATGGTCAGCCACAAGGCGATGGCTACGGCCACGACCGCGACCGCGAACGCCGCTATGTCCGCCGCACCGTTCGCCCGCCGGACGAACAGCATCGTGGCCACGATTGCCCCCGGCCCGGCCAGCAGCGGCGTACCGAGCGGCACGAAGGCCACGTTGGCCTTCAGCCGCTCGGCCTCGGTCGGCTCCGTCATCGCACCGGTCAGCAGTTGCAGCGCGACGAGCAGGAGCAGCAGGCCGCCGGCCCCCTGCAGCGCCGGGAGCTCCACACCCAGGTAGGCCAGAATGGACTGGCCGAAAACCGCAAAAGCAATGATTACCCCGAACGCCACCACCGCGGCCTGCCACGCCAGCCGGTTACGCACCCGCGGCGGCAGGCCCCTGGTCAGGCCGAGAAACGGCGGCACGACACCCGGCGGATCGGTGATCACCAGCAGGGTGACGAAAACCTCCCAGAAGAACCTCAGGTGGAAAACGGCGTTCATCAGGCACCCGGCCCCGGTGCTTTGTCGCCAGGTGCGTGGCAATCCGGTGTTTTGTCACCCGGTGCCCTGTCACCCGGTGCCTTGTCACCCCGTTCTTTATCGCTCAGGGCCTTGTCACCCGGTGCTTTTAAGCCCGGGCCCCGGACCGGCCCCGGCCCCGTGGCCTGCGCCATCAGCCGCTGGAACTCGGCTGGCTCGGTCACGTCACAGCCGAGCCGATGGCCGGACAGGCGCCCGTGGTCGTCGCTGCCGCCTGACCGGACGAGGCCCAGGTCATTGGCGAGACCGGCGAGCCTGATCCGTTCGGCGGACGTGTGATCTGGATGGGCAACCTCCAGGCCCGCCAGGCCGGCCTGGGCCAGCCCGGCTATGACGTCATCGGGGATCCGCGCTCCGCGGGTCGGCGCACCCGGATGGGCGAGCACCGCCACTCCCCCGGCCGCCCGGACCAGCGCGATCGCGCGGTCCGGCGCGGGCGCGTACCGGCCCACGTAGGCGCGGCCGCCCTGGCCCAGCCACTCGGTACTGAACGCCTGGTCCGGGCGCTCGATGACCCCCGCCGCGACCATCGCGCGGGCGATATGCGGCCGGCCCACGACCCCGCCCCCGGCGATCGCGGTCACCTGCGGCCAGCTCACCTCGGCACCCAGGCCACGGAGCAGGTCCACCATGGCCCGGCCGCGTCGCAGCCGGTCGGCCGTGATGGCGCGGCATTCCGCGGCCAGCGCCTCGTTGGCCGGGTCAACCCGGTAGGCGAGCAGGTGCACGCTGCGCTCGCCCAGGGCACAGGACAGTTCCATGCCCGGCACCAGCGTCAGGCCGTCCGGAAGGGCCCCGCGCGCCTCCTCGTGCCCAGCCAACGTGTCGTGATCGGTCAGCGCGATCACGTCGAGGCCGGCCTCCCGGGCACGCCACATCACCTCGGCGGGCGGGTCCGTGCCGTCCGAGGCCGCGCTGTGCGAGTGCAGATCAATGCGCACGAACGATCATGCTACGGGCACGGCCAGCCGGGACTGCGGTCAGCCCGGCAGCCGGGGCGATCTCGGGCCGAACGGCAGGTCCAGGTCCTGGCCGGGATCACGCAGATCCCGCAGGGACAGGGCCTCCACCAGCAGCAGGCCGGCCGTGTCCGGCCAGAGCACGATCCAGAGCCAGTTTCCCAGCACCTCGCCGGCGAAGGCCGCCAGATCCGGCGCGGACACATGCCAGAGCGGGAACTCGTGCTTCCCGAAACTGACCAGCGCGTGCGGTAGGCCCGTGGCGAAGCCCGCACCCGGGTCCGGGCCGCTGATCCCGGCGAACCGCGCGCCCAGGCCCACCCCAGGCTCCTCCGAGATGAGCAGCATGTCGGCGAGGCCGCCGACCGGGCTTGGCCCGGACAGGGCCACCACGCAGGCCCGGCTGCCGCCGAGGTCATCACCGGCGCCCGCGAACCCGGTCACCAGCCAGCCCACCGGCAGCGGCCACGGCAGCCAGGCCGGTACCGTGGCGTCCTGGAGCAGCTTCTCCAGCCCGTCGTGCGCCACGCTGTACCCCGTGCGCAGAGCGAACACCGCGCCGTGCCGGTGACAGTGCCAGGCCGGTGACGACGCAATCTCCTCGCCCCCCTCGGTCACGGGGCCACCGCAGCGCGGGCAGGTCGGGGCAACGCTCATGAATACAGACAGTGATCGGTGCTCGCGCCTACGTCAAGCACCGCGCCCGCACCGGCCGGCCGCGCGCAATACTGGCCCCGTGACCGGCCGCCGGATCCCCTGTGTTGGTGCCATCATCAACGACCACCGTGGGCGGCTCCTGCTGATCCAGCGGGGGCACGAGCCAGATGCCGGCCTGTGGTCACTGCCCGGCGGCCGCGTCGAACCGGGGGAGACCGACGAGCAGGCCGTGGTCCGCGAGATCCGTGAGGAGACCGGGCTGTCCGTCGTCTGTGACCGGCTGGTCGGTTCCGTTGAGAGGCCTGGGCGTGAGGGGGCGGTGGTGGACATCCGGGACTATTCCGCGACCGTCACCGGAGGGGAACTGGCCGCCGGGGACGACGCCGCGGACGCCCGCTGGGTCACCGCCGCCGACCTGGCCAGCCTGCCGGTGACCGGGGGGCTGATCGAAGCGCTCACCGCCTGGGGCGTGCTGGGCTGACTCAGCGCGGCTCCGCGGACGGCTCCGGCTGGGACTGGGGCTCCGGCTCGAATCGGCGGGTCCTGGTCAGGCTGGCCGCGCGGCCCTTGGCCGCGGCGACCAGGGCCAGCTTGCGGGACGCCTCGTCGATCATCTCGTCGCCGAGCATGACCGCGCCGCGGCCGCGCACCGTCGTGGCGTGCTCATAGGCGTCCAGGATGAGCTCGGCGCGCTCGTACTCGTCCTGGCTCGGCGAGAATGCCTCGTTGATCGCGTCGATCTGGGCCGGGTGCAGGGCCCACTGCCCGTCGTAGCCGAGGGCGGCGGCGCTCCTGGCGGCGCGGGTCAGGCCATCGAGGTCGTGTATGGCCAGGTGCGGTCCGTCGATGGCGGCCAGCCCGTGCGCCCGGGCGGCCACCAGGATCCGCATCCGGGCGTAGTGATAGGCGTCGCCGCCGGTGTACCCGGCGGGCTCGGCGCCCACCTGGAGCGACCTCATGCCAATGCTGGCCATGAAGTCGGCTGGCCCGAAGACAAGTGCCTCAAGGCGGGGCGAGGCGCCCGCGATCGCATCGACGTCCGCCAGCCCTTTGGCGTCCTCGATCTGCGCCTCGATCCCGATCCGGCCCGGCTCGTCGCCCATCGCCTGCTCGATCTGGCCCAGCAGCAGGTCAAGCCAGCTGACATGGGCCGGCTCGGTGACTTTCGGCAGCACGATCACGTCGAGGTCGCGGCCGGCGGCTTCCACGACCTCGATCACGTCACGGTAGGCCCAGCGGCTGCTGGCGTCGTTGACCCGCACCGCACGGACTCTGCCGCCCCAGCCTCCGGCGTTCAGAGCCGCGGCGACCGCGGCGCGTGCGTCCTGCTTGGCTGCCGGAGCGACCGCGTCTTCAAGGTCGAGGAACACCTCATCGGCGGGCAGGCCGCGGGCCTTGGCCAGGAACCTGGCGCTACTGCCCGGCACCGCCAGGCAGGAGCGGCGAGGCCGGTATCGCTGCGTCATCGCCCTCTGCCTCCCGCACCTGCTCCCGCGCCCGGGTGGCACCCTGCGCGCTGTGACACCCTGGCCTATGTGAGCGAGATCCAGCCTGCGGCTGAGCCAGACAGGTCCGCTCTCATCGCGGAGGCTACCAAGCGGGCCGGGCTCGTCTGGATATCAGTCCCCGGCCACGGCCGTCCGCATCCGGCCTGGCACATCTGGGCTTCCGGAGCGGCCTACGTGGTGACGGGGCCCGGCGAGCAACCGCTGCCTGGGCTCGGTGAACCCATGCAGGTAGGAGGGCCCGGGCAGGTCGGAGAGCCCGGGCAGGTCGGAGAGCCCGGGCAGGTCGGAAAGCCCGGGCAGGTCGGAAAGCCCGGCCAGGTCGGAAAGCCCGGCCAGGTCGGTGAGCCCGGTCAGGTCGGTGAGCCCGGGCAGGTCGGAAAGCCCGGGCAGGTGACGGTTACGGTGCCGAGCAAGGACTCGGGCGGCTCGCTGATCACCTGGACCGCAGAGGTCAGCACGGTCACGCCCGGGGCCGCGGAATGGGACGTGGTCAGTTCCCTGCTGGCCGCCGGCCGGCTCAACGCGGCGCTGGAACCCGGGGAGACCTCACTGGCTGAACGCTGGGCGCGTACCGCGGTCATCTTCCGCCTCAGCCCGCCGGTCCACGATGACCAGCAGCGCGGCCCAGGCCAGGAGATGACCGGATAGCCGCCCCTTCATGATCACGGAGTATTTCTGGGTCTATGTGTCCGGGATGCTCCGCGATCATGAAGGGCCTGAAACGGGGAGGCGGCTGGAGCACCTGACGCACTCGTCCACCATGATCACGGAGTATTTCTGGGTCTATGTGTCCGAAATACTCCGCGATCATGAAGGGCCTGGTGTCTATGCCGATGACTTGGCGGACCCGGCGGTGCTCCGCGCATCCGACGCCGGCTGAGGATCCGGACTGGCCGGGAGGGCCTCGCCGGTTTCGAGCAGCGTCTTGAGGCTGGACAGGATGGCCGGCCAGCCTCCGCTGATGCCCTCCAGGACGGTGCTGCCGGGATCGAACCCGTCGTGCACGACGGTCAGCTTGACGTTCTCCCCGGCCGGCTCGATCTCGAAGGTCACCTTCGACCGGCGCTCGCTGCTCACTGTGGCGAGGAATTCATCGCTGAACCCGAATGCCTCAGCGAACTCCGGCGTGAACGTGTGCCAGGAGTAGGCCAGTCGCCGGTAGGGCTCGGATTCGAGAATGACCTGCGCGGGATCGGCAATCGTCACGCCATTTTGCTCCCAGGTCATCGTCGACCCCACTTTCCAGTCCGACTCGAGCGTGGCCCCCCAGTAGCGCCGGGTAAAGGCCGAGTCGGTGAGCGCCTGCCAGAGTCGCTGCGGGGTGGTGTGGATGTAGGTCGTGTAGACGAACTCGGTGCTTGTCATCGGCTCTTCCTCCAGTGCTGTCTTCAGGTCGGCGAGTGTGCGCGCCCGTTCCCGGTGGTACTGGTTGATCCAGCGGTCGGCGATGGCGTTGATCGGCGCGGCGTTGAGGTAGTGCAGCTTCTCCCGGCCCTGCCACGCCGTGGTCACCAGATCGGCCGTCTCGAGCACCGCGAGGTGCTTGCTGACCGACTGCCGGGCCATGTCCAGCCCGGCGCACAGCTCGCGCAGGCTCTGCCCATTCCGGGCGTTCAAGCTGTCGAGCAGCCGGCGGCGGCTCGCGTCGGCCAGCGCCTTAAAGACCTCATCCATCCACGCCATCCCCAAACATGCAGCCGGTTGGCTGCCTGAACTATATGCAGCCAACCGGCTGCATGTCAACTTCCGATGAGTGGGTGAGATCGTAGACCTGCGGCATCAGGACGAAGCCGGTCATCGCGCCGCTGACGGACAACAGTGATGTGCCTGCCTGCAGCCGCCGGAACGCCGGCGACTCCCGCAGCGGCCGGACGTCAGCCAGCAGGCGCTTCCGGGCCGGATGCCCAGGGGCGACCGGGGATTCATGCGCCGCCCAAGCCACAGCCAGCGCTGTCGCGGCTGACCCGGTGCACATCACCATCGCTAGCGGGAGCCCGCCCGCGACAATCGCTAGTGGGAGCCGACCCGCCGCCTGGCCTTCGGGCCTCCGCAGCGCTGGCACGGGCCATGCCGCTTCCTCATGGGGAACAGGCTGGTTTCCCCGCCACCGCACCTGCGGCAGCGGCCTGGTTGGTGGTAGTAGAGGCACACAGCCCGGCCGACAATGAGGATCAGAGCCATGAGCGCGAGCCCGGCCATCCAAGCCACCCCCCCGCGGCGACGCCAGTGGCGTCACCAGTGCCAGCGGCAGGCCGGCGGTCGGGGAGGTCGCGGCAGAGGGCATCCGCCCTGATCAGCCACTGGTTATAGTCACGTTACCTGGTGGCTCGCCACGTCCCGGCGGCGGCAACCCCTGAGAGCTCCGGCCGGTCAGGCCGGGCTGCGGATAGGCCCGGATGGCCACCGGGCCCCGGACCATAGGATGAAGCCATGAGCTCCCCGACTGCCGTGACCACGCCGCCCACCGCCGATGAGGTGACCAAAGCGCTGTCCGGGGTGAACGACCCCGAGATCCACCGCCCGATCACCGAACTGGGCATGGTGAAGGACATCGACATCGCCCGTGACGGCACGGTTCGCGTCGACATCTGGCTGACGGTGGCCGGTTGCCCGCTCCGCGACACCATCACCCGCGAGGTGACCGCCGCGGTCAGCAAGCTCGCCGGGGTGTCCCGGGTGCGGGTTGAGCTTGACGTGATGAGCGAGGAACAGCGCCGCGAACTGCAGGGCAAGCTGCGCGGGGGGCGTCCGGAGAAAGAGATCCCGTTCGCCAAGCCGGACTCGCTCACCAAGGTCTACGCCATCGCCAGCGGCAAGGGCGGCGTGGGCAAGTCGTCGGTGACCGTGAACATCGCCGCGGCCCTGGCCGCCGCCGGGCAGAAGGTCGGCGTGCTCGACGCGGACATCTACGGTCACTCCGTCCCGCGGATGCTGGGCGTGACCGGCCTGCCCACCCAGGTCGAGAAGATGATCATGCCGCCGTCCGCGCACGGCGTGAGGGTGATCTCCATCGGGATGTTCACGAAGGGCAACGAGCCTGTTGTCTGGCGTGGCCCCATCCTGCACCGCGCCGTGCAGCAATTCCTCGCCGACGTGTACTGGGGCGACCTCGATGTGCTGCTGATGGACCTGCCGCCCGGCACCGGCGACGTGGCCATCTCCGTGGCGCAACTCGTGCCCGGCGCGGAACTGGTCGTCGTGACCACCCCGCAGCTGGCTTCCTCCGAGGTGGCGGAGCGGGCCGGGGCGATCGCCGTGCAGACGCATCAGCGCATTGCGGGCGTCATCGAGAACATGTCGTGGATGCCCTGCCCCCACTGCGGGGAGCAGATCAGCGTCTTTGGCTCCGGGGGCGGTCAGGCGGTGGCGGACGCGCTCACCCGGATTGTCGGAGCTCCGGTTCCGGTGCTCGGCCGGGTGCCCATCGACATACGGCTGCGTGAAGGCGGCGACCAGGGCATCCCGCTGGTGCTGAGCGACCCGGTGGCGGTGGCGGCTCAAGAGCTGTCTGGGATCGCGAGGAATCTCGCAAACCGGGCACGCGGGCTCGCCGGACGCCAGCTGGGCCTCAGCCCGGCCTGATCCTCAGAATTCAGATTCCTCGGAAGTCAAGATCCTCGGAAGTCAGGAATCCTCAGACGCAGGATGCCCGGGAATCAGACTTCCTCAGACGCAGGATCCCCGTGAATCAAGTCGGATCCCCGGAAATCAAATCAGGAATCCTCAGACGCAGAATCCTCGGAAGTCAGGTGGCCTCGGCATCCTCGGAAGTCAGGTGGCCTCGGCGTCGTAGGGCGGGCTCTCCTCCGGAGCCAGCCTGCCGGCCGACGTCTCGGTCGCTGCCGACGCCGCGGCCGCGACCGTCGCAGCCGATGGTGATCCCGCGGCCGCCGCGTTCGCCTCGTCGCCGGGTAGGTCGTCGAACAGGTGCTTGCGCATGAAGTTGCGCGGGTTCAGGTCGTTCACGTCGAATTCGGAGAACTCGGGGCCGAGGCCCTCGCGCAGGTCGGCGGTGGCCCCCTCCGCCATCCGCCGCAGCTCACGCAGGGCCCTTCCGGCCTGGGCCGCGACCTTGGGCAGCCGCTCCGGCCCGAAGACGATAATGGCGATCACAGCGAGCACCAGCAGCTTGCCGACGGACAGGTCAAACACTCAGATCTCCAGCGAAAGTCTCCAGCGAAAGCGAAGCCGCACCGCAGGTGTGTCCACTCTAACCGGCCAGCCTGTTCATCGGAACGGGTCGGCCCACGAGACCACCCGGTGCAGGCCGCGAACCAGCCGGGCGATCACTCCCGGCCTGGCATCGTGCGGCAGCGCGCCGATCACCTGGTCGACGGTCTGCTCAGGGGCATCGGCGATCACCGTGTACACGAAACCGCCCGCGGACCAGGCAACGCTGCTGTCATCGGGGTCGGCCGTGTAGACATGCTGCCCGCGCCGTGCCACCTCGGACCAGCCGCTGAGCGCGGCGGGCAGGTGGCCACGCTGCACGAACAGCGACACCACCGAGAGCCCATCGGAGTAGGTGAGCTCGACGACCGCGCCCGAGGCGGTGACGGTGCGGCTGGCCTCGAACTGGGTGAGCCGGCCCGGCAGCGGCCCGGGCAGCGGCCAGCCTCGCGCCCGGAGCCGGGCCAACTGGGCCCGGGACATCGGGCTGCTCCGCGGCTTGGCGCCGGCGGCGGGCGCACCGGACGCGGCATAGGTGCCCAGCGTCAGGTCGATGAACGAATCATCGCTGATCACCCGGGCATGGGCATCGAAAACCTGGCGCCGCAACGGAAGCTTCGTGGCATTGTCCAGCCAGAATCGCGCGGCCAGTTGACCGCTGGTCCGGCGCACCGCCACGACCTGGGCGGCCCGGCCATCCGCGAGGCCCGCTCCGGCGATCGTCACCTGGTAGTTGGCGCCGAGCAGGATGACCATCTGCTGGGTCACGCCGAGAATCGGCGCCGGATTCTGCCCGTCGCCGTCGGCGTCGCTGTCGGTGCCATTGTCCGCGATCTGGATCAGCGCTGCACGGCCCTGCTTGTGCCAGACATCCACCACGGAGACGCGGCGGCCGGCCGGGCTCAGCGACGCGATGATCTGGACCCCCTGGTAGGCCAGGCTCTGGCAGGCGGCAGCGGCCTCGCTGAGCAGCCTCAGGCCGACGCCGGTGGCCTGCCCGATCCTGGCCTGCCCGAGCCCCCGTGCTGCCCCGAGCCCACGTGCTGCCCCGAGCCCCCGTGCTGCCCCGTCCGCCGCGATCGGCACAGCCAGCGGCCCGTTCCCGGCGGCTGGCCTGCCTGCGACGGCGCCTGCGGCTGGGCCGCCGCGCGCTGTCGCGTCCCGCGAGACCATGACACAACTGGTGGCGACCAGGCCGAGCACCACGGCGGCGCTGGCGATCCGCAGGTGGAGCGGATCCGGGTCGAGCGGGGCTCCACCACGTTCCTGCGTGGCACGGGAGAACATCCGTTAACTCACGGCCCTAGGGAACGGTGGCTGGCATGGGGGCGGCAGTGGCTGACGGGGCCACCGGCAGGTCCCCGGTGACGATCGCACGCTGCATCATGTACAGGTCAACCGCGGGGGTGACTTTCGGCCCGGACGGCTGCTGGTCGCCACCACCGACCACGAACGCCGTAGTGCCCAGGCTGACCACGACGATGGTGAAGATTCCCGCCGCGAGGTAGCGCACCGGCGGGTACCGGTGGCCGGCCCGCCAGGCGGCCCGGCTTCCCCACGGACTCCGCTCATCCGCCGCGGCCATCGCCATCAGGCGCCCGGTCAGCGCCGTGTCCGCCATTGCCTCGCCCAGGGCGTGGATTCGCTGCTTCAGGGCCCGCAACGCGATCGCCTCACCCCGGCATTCATCGCAGCCGGCCAAGTGCGCGAGGACCCGGTCGCGCTCGAAGTCGCTCAGCTCGCTGTCGATCAGGGCGGACAGCCGCTGCCCCAGATGGCTCATTGGTCACCGGCCAAGGGCGCGGCCACCGGGGACGCGGGCACGGGGGACTCGAGCACTGGGGACTCGAGCACCGGGGACGCCGATAGGGGCGACACGGACGCGGGGGTCGCGGGCCCGGACGACGCCCGCGCGGGGGACGCGGAGGCGGGGGTCGCGGGCACGGAGGACGCACGCACGGAGGACGCTGGCACGGAGGACGCACGCGCTGGGGACGCTGCCACGGAGGACGCGGGCTCGGGAGACGCGGGCACGGAGGACGCGGATCCGGCGCGGCGCGGGCGGCGGTGGCCGAGGGCGGCCCTGAGCTGAGCGCGGCCCCGGTGGATGCGGCTGCGGACCGTGCCGAGCTTCACGCCGAGGGTCTCGGCGATCTCCTCATAGGACAATCCCTCGATGTCGCAGAGCACCACGGCGGCCCGGTACTCGGGGGCCAGCGCCTTCAGCGCGGCCTGGATATCTCCATCCAGGTGACGGTCGTCGAAGGCCTGCGCAGGCGTCGGCTCGCCACCACTCAGCCACTGCGCACTCTCATCGCCGAGCCCCTCGAACCTGATCCGCTGCTTGCGCCGGGCCATGTCGAGGAAGAGGTTGGTGGTGATCCGGTGCAGCCAGCCTTCAAACGTGCCCGGCGTGTAGCTGGACAGGGAGCGGAACACCCGTACGAAGACCTCCTGGGTGAGGTCTTCGGCGTCATGGGTGTTGCCGGTGAGACGGTACGCCAGGCGGTAGACGCGGGCCGAGTGCTGGCGGACGACCTCTTCCCACGTTGGGGGCGTCCATTCAGGCACCGCACCCGCCGACTGGCTGGTCTGGCCCACGACTTCTCCCTCTCGCAGCACGCAAGGGACAACGCTCAAGCCGGCCCCTCTGGTTCCCACGTTACGGCGCGTGACGATAAGCTGCCGCCCTGACAAGGTCAAACATGCACCGGGAGGCAGCAACCGTGAGCGCAAAGGCCAGCCTCGCCTACGTCGAGGAATACCTCGCCGAAGATGAGCCGCTGATGGCGGCCCGGGCTAGCGCGTCGGAGGTTGGCGGCGCGTCGCCAATAGGGCCGGCCGGGGGGGCGGCGTTGCGCTTCATCGCGGCCGCCATCAACGCCAGAACGGTGGTGGAGATCGGCACGGGATGTGGCACGTCGGGCATCTGGCTGCTCCGCGGCATGCGCCAGGACGCGGTGCTGACCAGCGTCGACGCCGAGCCTGAGCATCAGCGGCTGGCCCGCAAGGCGTTCACCGAGGCGGGCTTCGCCTCGAACCGCTACCGCCTGATCAGCGGCAAGGCCCTGGAGGTTCTTCCCCGCCTCACCGACGGCGCCTATGACATGGTGTTCTGCGACGCGGACAAACAGGAGTACCCGGACTATCTCGCCGCCGCGCTGCGCTTGTTGCGGCCGGGCGGGGTGGTGGCGTTCGACAACGCGCTCTGGGGCGGCCGGGTGGCCGACACTGCTCGCAGCGACCCGGACACTGTCGCGATCAGGAACCTCTGCGATCAGGTCAGGGACGACGACCGGCTCGCGCCGGCGCTTCTGCCGGTCGGCGACGGCCTGCTCGTCGCGGTCAAGCGGGCTGGCTAGCACCAGCCCGTGCTTCACCACCCTGTGCTTCACCACAGAGCCAGCGGAGCAGCAAGGCGGCGCCGAACCCCGTCGCTCCCTTCGTGATCTCGCCGTCATCGGCGGCGGCCCGCGCGGGCCCGGCGATGTCCAGATGAGCCCACCGCCGCTGGCCGGCGAACTCGCGGAGAAACAGGGCCGCGTCGATGGAGCCGGCCCGGCCGGCGCCGTGGGCGACATTCGCCAGGTCCGCAACCGAGGACTCGAGCCCGTCGCAGTACTCCTCGGCTAGCGGCATCAGCCACAACCGGTCTCCGCTAGCCTGCCCGGCCGCGAGCAGGCCCGCCGCGAGCGCGTCGTCGTTGGCGTACAGCGCGGCTATCATCGGGCCGAGCGCCACCTTGGCCGCGCCAGTCAGCGTCGCGATGTCCACCACCACGTCCGGATCAAGCACCTTGTCCGCGTAGGCGAGTGCATCGGCGAGGACCAGCCTGCCCTCGGCGTCGGTGTTGAGCACCTCGACGCTACGGCCGCCGTAATGGGTGATTACGTCCCCGATCCGCAGCGCCGACCCGGACGGCATGTTCTCCGCGGCAGCGACCAGGCCGGTTACCCGTGCGGTGACGCCCAGAGCGGCGAGTGCCGACATGACCGCGATCACCACCGCGCCGCCCGCCATGTCCGTCTTCATCAGCTTCATGTTGTCGGTCGGCTTCAGGGACAGTCCGCCGCTGTCGAAGGTGATGCCCTTGCCGACCAGCACCACATGGTGGCGGTAATCGGCCGGCTGATAGCTGAGTTCGATGAGGCGCGGCGGGCGCGCAGACCCCGAACCCACGCCAAGCAGGCCGCCGAAACCGCCGGACGCCAACTCGGCCTCGGTCCAGACTCTCGATGGCAAGCCGTGGCGCTGTGCGTGGCTCACGGCCTCCGCGGCCAGCCACGCCGGACTCTTGATGGACGACGGTGTGTTGCTGAGGTCCCGGGCCAGAGCCACCGCTCCGGCCACCGTGCTCGCCCGTTCCAGACACGTCTGGGCACGGTCCGCTGACCCAGCAACCAGGAGGCTGATCTGCGCCGGAGACTCGCCGGACGCCCCCGCGGACTTCATCGAGAAGCGGTACGAGCCGAGCAGCAGCCCTTCCACGAAGGCATGCATGCCTTCGTCAGGCTCGTCGAGGACCACCGTGGTGACCGCGGAGCGCCCGGCGGGCACCTGGCGGCCCAGTGCCGCACCGGCCTTCCGCAGTGCCCCCGGCGAACGGTCCCCCACGCCAAGGAAGACAACGCGGCTCGCCCCGGAGCCCACGCCCGCGACCGACTGGCTGACCTCGCCGGCCCGGCCGGTCATCTCCGCAGTGCCGATGACCCCGGCCGTATCCGCGCCGAGGTATGCGTCAAGATCGGCTGCCCCGGCACCCAGGACAGTCCCTGGGGGCTCAACCGGCACCGCGATCACCGCCGGAGCCTGGATCGCGCCCTGGGCCACCGCACCGAGATACTCACCGAGGGGATGCGGGCGGCCTGCAGGTGTAACGGCTACCTGGACTTCGATCGGCAAGGCTCAGCCCGTGACGGACTTGAGCGCGTCCCCGAGCCTGACGGCTTCGTCTGCCGACAACTCGACCACCAGCCGCCCGCCGCCCTCGAGCGGGACACGCATCACGATGCCGCGCCCCTCCTTAGTGACTTCGAGCGGACCGTCACCCGTCCGCGGCTTCATCGCCGCCATTCCGCATCCCCTTCCTGCTTGGGGCCGCCTGAGACCTCGCGGAGGCCTGCCGCACCGGGATCCCGGCGCCTGCGGCGGGTCCGGCCACTCACAGCCGTGTCGATCATTACCTCTATTATCCAGAGTTCCGGCCGTCAGTGGTAATGATCAGCTCTCCCTGGCGGCCCGCTGGCACCGCTTGTGCCCCACCGCACGCCCCGCCGCACCGGCAATTGTGCTCCCGCGCCGGGCAATTGCGCCGCCTCGCCGACCACGAATCCCGTTAATACAGTCACCTAGCGTGCGGGAGCCTGGGAGGCAACGGGCCGGGTTCGTGCGGCGAGCCGGCCCGTCCCTTGCCTGCCACCGCATGTTTCGTGGACTGTTGTCTGCGGATGGCACGGACAGCCGGCCCGGACCCACCAGGGAAGCCCTCCCCCAGAACGCAAAGGAGACGCCCGTGACCGACAGCGTGCGCTGGGATGTCGACGGAGCAGTGGCCACCATCACGCTGAACCGCCCCGAGGCCAGGAACGCGCTCACCGCCGAGATGAAAACGGCGCTGCTCGCCGCGCTGCGCCAGGTGGCAGAGGCCGCGGAGGTTCGCGCGGTCGTCATCACCGGCGCCGGGCCGGGTTTCTGCGCGGGCCAGGACCTGAAGGAGCACGCCGAGATCCTCGAGGCAGGCGAGGTGGCGACCGACACTGTCCGGCTTCACTACAACCCCATAGTCATGACCATCACGACCATGCCCAAGCCGGTGGTCGCAGCCGTCAACGGGATCGCCGCCGGGGCAGGCGCCGGACTGGCACTCGCTTGCGACTTCCGCATCGCGGCCCGGCAGGCCAGCCTGCTCATGGCGTTCGCGCGGGTGGGGCTGGGGGCCGACTCAGGAGTCTCGTGGACAATACAGCGGCTGGCCGGCATCGGCCGGGCGACCGAGTTGCTCATGCTGGCGGAGCCCCTGGAGGCGACCCGGGCGCTTGAATACGGGCTGGTCACATCGGTGGTCGAGGCTGCCGACCTGCCCGCTGCCGCGAGAGGGCTGGCCGACCGGCTGGCGGCCGGGCCGACCGCGGCGTACGCGGCGATCAAGAAGGCACTGCTTTACTCGGCAGGCCATGGGCTGGCCGAGTCCCTGGAGGCGGAGGCGGACCTGCAGGCGCTGGCGGGGCGCACCGCCGACCACCGGGCGGCCACGCTCGCCTTCATCAACAAGCAGCAGCCCCAGTTCGAGGGCAGGTAGGGGCTCAGGCGGCCCGGGAGCCAGTGCTGATTGGGTCAGCCTCCGGCGGCCTTCCGGGCACTGTCCAGTTCCTCGTGCCTGCAGACGATCTGCTCGGCTGCCTCGACCAGGTCGTAAAAGGCCCGGCACTCGCGATGGCCATCGCGCATGGTCCACGAGACCACCCGGCTGCGGCACCACACCGTCAGATCGCGCCTGATGGACAGCACGGACATGCCCGAGGCCGGCGCATCGGCACGCACGATCTGATCGCCGATCCCACGCTCGTCGAGCATCAACTGAAGCTCGCTGGCCGCCTCGCAGGAGCCAGGCTGCGGGCCGTGAAACCGGTCCAGGGCGCGGGCCACCGGCACCGGCACCGCGAACCAGACCGCCTTGCCCGGGACCTTCCAGCCGCCCAGCCGGGCGCGAGTCGGGTGGTGACCCCAACGGCCCTCCGACAGCCCCTCGACGACCCGCAGCCCCCGGCCGTTTTCAGAATCTGCGGTGCCACCGGCGGGATCCGCGGCGCCACCGGCGGGATCAGGTGCGACGCCGAGCTTCCATCCGGGCAGCGAGTCGAAGAGCTTGCAGACCAGTTCCTGCTGGCCGCCCATGCGGCGCAGGTACAGCCACAGCTCGGGCATCCCGGCCGCCGGGCGGCCGGGACTGCCGTGAAACTGGATGTTCGCATGGGCGTGAAGGGTGTTCGCGGCCAGTTCGCTGGCCATCGTCGCGCCGTCGTGCGCCACATCAGGAGGAAGGCCGACACCCTCGGCCGCCTGGCGGAAGAGCCTCCGGGCGACGGCGGCGCAGGTGGCATCGAGTGGCAGGGCAGCGGCGGCGCAGCCGCCCACAGCGACGGCCGTGACCGGATCGTTCACCGGCCGGGGAACATGCGGCTCGGCGATGGCAAGCGACCCGAACATGATCTTCAGCCTTCCCGGGCGTTAACCCCTGTGAAGCTCAGATTACGAGTCGTGCCCGCCCAGTGCAACGATATGAGATGGGATGGAGCGATTTTGACGGTTCGTTTACGGCTTCTACCCGCAGCGGTACAGTCGCACACGTGGCGACGCACGGCGATGCCCGCCATGGCCTTGAGACAGGCGCAACCATAGGAGAATCCCCCGGGTGGCAGCCCGGGGGATTCTTCGCGGTGTGCTCCGAGAGGGGTCAGCCCGCAGCGCGGGCATCCAGGTCGTAGCGGCCCGCCTTGGCGTCGGCCAGGAAAGCCGCGAAGGCCCCCCGGCCGATGACGTGCGCGCCCCCTTCGGGGCGCTTGCTGTCCCGGACGGCGATGACGCCCGAGAGGTTGGCGGCGACTTCCACGCAACCCCCATTGAAGGAACTGCTGCGGGCCTTCCGCCAGGCTGCTTGAGACAGGTCGGTCATGATTCACTCCAGTTGTTCAGCTAGGTCCTTCAGGAAGGCCGCGGTGTCGACTGGCTCCAGAGCCGCATCGACGGCCCGGCCGAAGGATTGGATGTAGCTGTTCACCGACTCTGCGTTGCTCACCTCCTCGATCACGTAATCGGTTTCCAGGTAGATCAGGGCAGGTTCGCCCGGGAAATCCAGGATGTTGACCATGGAGTGCATGCCGACCGGGGGCCCGTCAGCGAAACGCTGGATGCGCAACTCCACGTTGGGACGGCGAGCGGCATCGAGAAGGTGCTCCACCTGTTCCCGCCGGTCTGACTTGGCACCCCACCGGTAGGCCAGAGACGCCTCGGTGATCACGGCGCTCAGTTTCGGCGCGGTGCCATCAGTGCGGCCGAGCACCTCCTGCCGGCGTAGCCGGGTCTCCAGCGCCCGCCTGCGCCAGGCGGGGGACCTGAGCCCGGCCCGCATGAACGCCTCCACATACGCCGCGGTCTGCAGGAGCCCGGGCAGGACCAGGGGCATGAAAACGCGAATCCGGGAGGCGTCATTCTCGAAGCCAGGGAACTCGTTCTCGAAGATGTCGGGGTAGTCCCGCCACCAGGGCCGGGCGCGTGCCCGCATGGCGAGATCCGCCAGCCTCTCCCGCTCGTCCTCGTCCACCTCGTAGATGCGCAGGAGGTCCCGGATGTCGCTCATTTCGGGGCGACGCCATTGGTTCGCTTCGAACCGTCCGACTTTGCCCCGGCCCCAGTTGAGCATGTCGCAGACGTGGTTGGCCGTGTAGCCGCGAACCAGGCGGAGCTCGGTCAGGCGGCGAGAAAGCTGGCGTTTCGCCACGGTCGCGCCGTAAGCGTCGTCGGCCATCCGGGTCCCCTCCTACGGTAATAAATCGCATCATAGCGCTGAGTAAGTTGTGAATCACAGATTCTTAGATACAGGTGCCCCGCACCTGACCGCGGCGCCGGGGCCCCGGCGCCGCGCGCTGGGCGGCACTCCGCTGGGCGGCACTCCCGCCAGCCGCACTCCCGCCAGCCGCACTCCCGCCAGCCGGCACCCCGCCAGCCGGCACCCCGCCAGCCGCCACTCCGCCAGCAGCACCTGGGTTTGCTGTATAGCCGGGCTAGCCGGCCGCGTCGTCGAACTCGCCACCCCGTACTCCGTCCAGGAAGCACTCCCACTCATGACGGTCGTAGACGAGGACCCGGCCCGCCGGGTCACCACCCACGCGCATCAGCACCCACTCGGTCCGGCCCGTTCCAGGCTCGGCCACGAACGCGATCTCGATCGCGCCCGTCCCGTCGCCCGGATCCCCGCTGTCCGACCGCTGCCATGCCTGGGCGTGCACATCGATGCCGAGGTCCGTCACTGCGGGCTTCCTCATCACAGCGTTCTCCTCAGCTGATTCACGGCACCGGTCTCACGGGATCCGGGCAACACCGCAGTAACCCCACCGTGAGCCATCACTGTCGGCGAATTCCGGGTCATCGGCGCCCCATTCACCCATAAACGCCAGCCCTGGTGCGCCCCCCTGATAAGGCGCCTCCATCTCCAGTCCCTCGAAGAACCGCTCCACCTCGGCCCGCGACCGCAGGTAGATGTTCTCGGTGGCCTGCGCGTACACCTGCAGGCCGGTCTGTACACCGCGGCTGGGCACGTTGTCCGCGGTGACATGGGACACCGCCAGATAGCTGCCCGGTACCAGGGCGCGCACGTACTGGGCGACCAGGCCCCAGGGGTCGCTGCCGTCCGCCACGAAATGCAGGACCGCGCTCATCAGCAGCCCGATGGGCTGGCTGAAATCGATCAGCGCGCGCAAGTCCGGGTGATTCAGCACGGTGTCCGGATCACGCAGGTCCGCCTGGATGACCGCGGTGCTGCCATCGTCAGTCAGCAACGCCTTCGCGTACGCGAGCACCATAGAGTCGTTGTCCACATAGACGACCCTGGCCCGCCGCGAAATGTTCTGTATCACCTCGTGCGTGTTCCCCTGGGTGGGCAGCCCGGACCCGATGTCGATGAACTGCCGGATCCTGCGTTCCCCTGCTAACCAGCGCGCCGCGCGCTGGTGAAAACCACGGTTCGCCCAGGCCACGTCCGAGATCTCGGGCAGGTCGGCCCGGATCCGTTCGGCGGCTTCCCGGTCGACTGGGAAGTTGGTGGTCCCGCCGAGGTAGTAGTCGTAAAGCCGGGCCGGGGCAGGTTTCTCCGGGTCGACGCCGAAGGGAATCTGCGGGGTCTGCAACACAGTTCCTCCATCGCACAGTTAGTTCCCAGTCTGGCACGCTCTGTGTGAATCCCGAACCCGGGCAGCACAAATCAGTCATCATGCCCCGCGGTGACGCCGCTGCGGCATGCCTCCGGGTAACGCCGCTGCGGCGTGAATTTGGATAGCTGGCCGCTGCTAGGTGAGCTAGGCCGAGCCCGAGTAAGCACCGCGGCGGAAACAGCTGAGCAGATGATCGTCTACGATGCCGCACGCTTGCATCGTCGCGTAGGCCGTCACCGGGCCGGTGAAGGAGAATCCGCGAAGGCGCAGTTCACGAGACAGATTCTTGGAGGCCGGCGTCCAGGAAGGGATGTCCGCCGTGCTGGCCGGCCCCGCGCTGGTTGGTCCCGCGCTGGCCGGCCCCGTGCTGGCCGGCCCCGTGCTGGCCGGCCCCGCGCTGGTTGGTCCCGTGCCAGCCGGCGCCTCGTGGCCAGGCCCTGTGCTGGCGTACTGCCAGACGAGCGCGGCCAGCCCGCCGGGCAGGGCCAGGGCGGCCCCCGCGTTGCGGATCGCTGCCTCGATCTTCGCCCGGTTGCGTACGATGCCGGCGTCGCCCATCAGCCTGGCCACGTCGGCGGGTCCGAACGCCGCCACGGCCGCCATGTCGAACCCGCAGAACGCGGCGCGGAAATTCTCCCGCTTACGCAGGATGGTCAGCCAGGACAGGCCGGACTGGAATGCCTCCAGGCAGAGTTTCTCGAAGATTCCCTGGTCATCGCGGACCGGACGGCCCCACTCGTCGTCGTGATAGTCGAGGTACTCCGGAGGGCTCAAAGCCCACGGGCAGCGCAGCCGCCCATCTGGCCCGGGCTCCGCGCCCCGCCCGCCCGGTGACCCGGGCGCTTCAGACATCCGGCCCGGTCCCGCCGTCGCCAGTTGAGGTGTCAGTGGGGGGAGAGGCAGGAGCCGGCGAAGGAGGCGGCGCGGAAGGGGGCGCGGAACGGGGAGCGGGACGCGGTGCGGAGCGGGGCCCGGAACGCGGGCCGGCGGAACCGAAGGCGACAGCACCGAAGGACCCGGCAGCGCCGGACGACCCAGTAGCGGACGACCCGGTAGCACCGGACGACCCGGTAGCACCCGACGACCCGGTAGCACCCGACGACCCGGTAGCGGCCGACCCGGTAGCGGCCGACCCAGTAGCGCCGGAGGATCCGACAACACCGAAGGATCCAGTGGTGTACCCGGTGGCGGCGCGGACTTCGGCCAGTTGCTTGCGCAGAGCGGCGATCTCCACGTCCCGCTCGGTAACCACCTGGGCGATCCGGCCGAGAGCCTGGTCAGTCGCCGCCGCGTTGTATCCCCACAGCGCGGAGGGCGGGCGCAGCAACGCGACGTCGGCCGCGGTCAGCAGGTCGTCGGTGTCGAGCGGCGGATAGTCACCGGCGAACTCCGCCATCTCACCACCGCGGCCGATGGCGACGGCGACCACGCCGACCAGGATCACCACGGACACCAGGAGCAGCAGAACAGGCACAGTAAGAATCGTCGCATGCTTGTGGGGTGCTTGTACCCGGCTAGCCGGGTTTCTCCGCACGGCCGTGGGCCTGGGTGATGATCCGGACAACGGTGGCGGCATCGTCCGCGACGGTCAGCAGATTCTCGTCACCCGGGGAGATCTTGCCCTCGGCGAGGACCCGGCCACGGATCCAGGACAGCAGCCCGGACCAGTACTCGCTGCCGACCAGCACGATCGGGAACTTCGTGATCTTGCCGGTATGGACCAGGGTGAGCGCCTCGAACAACTCGTCCAGGGTGCCGAACCCGCCCGGCAGCACCACGAACGCCTGCGAGTACTTGATGAAGACGGTCTTGCGGACGAAGAAGTACCGGAACTCCAGGCCGATCTCGACGTAGTCATTCAGCCCCATCTCCATGGGCAGCTCGATGCCCAGGCCCACCGAGACACCACCGACTTCCGCCGCTCCCTTGTTCGCCGCTTCCATGATCCCGGGGCCTCCCCCCGTGATCACGGCGTAGCCGGCCTCGGCCAGCGCCGTCGCGATGCTCTCGGCCAGCAGATAATCGGCGGTGTCCGGCTTGGCCCGGGCCGACCCGAAGACCGACACGGCCGGGCCGAGCTCAGCGAGCAGGCCGAACCCCTCGACGAATTCCGCCTGGATCCGCAGCACGCGCCATGGGTCGGTATGCACCCAGTCGCTGGGGCCACGCCGGTCGAGCAGTCGCTGATCGGTGGTGGTGTTCGGGATGAACTCGCCGCGCAGCATGGCCGGCCCCTGGCGGCGCACCCTGCGGCGTGATTCAGCTGACACCCTCATGATCCTGCCACGTCCCGGGCACTGACCCCCGCCATGACCTGGCGGGCGGGTGGCCGCCGGATCAGCCATTCACCCCGTGGTCGCGCAGGATGTCGTTGAGCGCCAGCTTGTCGTGCTCGCTGCCCTCGGCGAGGCGCGCGAGCACGAGCACGCAGGGCAGCCCGAAGTCCCCGCCGGGAAAACTGCGGCTGCGGGTGCCACTGACGCAGACCGACCAGGCCGGCACCTCACCCCGGGGCAGCTCCTCACCCGTGGCCGAGTCGATGACATGGGTCGTCGCGGTCAGCATGGTGCCCGCGCCGAGTTTTGCGCCGCGGCGCACCCGGGCGCCATCCACGATCATCGACCTGGACCCCACGAACGCGTCGTCCTCGACCACCACCGGCACCGCGTTCGGTGGCTCCAGCACGCCGCCGATGCCAACACCGCCGGACAGGTGCACGTTCTTGCCAATCTGGGCGCAGGAGCCGACCGTGGCCCAGGTATCGACCATGGTCCCTGAGTCGACGTAGCCGCCGATGTTCACGAAGGACGGCATCAGCACCGCGCCGGGCGCGATATAGGCGCCCCAGCGGGCTATCGCGCCCGGAACCACCCGCACGCCGTCCAGCCGGGTCTTGAGCGGGATCCGGTCGCGGGCGTGGAACTCCCCCGCCTGGGACTCCCGCATCGGCAGCACACGGAAGGCCAGCAGGATGGCGCGCTTGGCCCGCTCGTCCACCACGATCTCCCCGGTGGCCGGGTCGGGCCAGGCCACCCGGGCGTGGCCGGCGTCCAGAGCGTCCACGGCGGCGACGATGGCCGCCCGGGCCACCGCGTCGTCGGGAGTGAGCTGCCCACGCCGTTCCCACAGCTCTTCGATGACAGGGGCCAGCGGTGACACCAGCACATCGCGGCGGGACTCCATGGCGACCGAGCTTATCGGGAGCCTGGAGTACCTTCGGGATGTGCCGAAAAGCCGTGAGCAGCCCCACCGGAAACACCGGTCACTCAGGGGACTCGTACTGTTGCTCGTAGTAATAGCGGCTGTCATCGTTTATATCGGATACCGTCGGATAACGCCTGTACTCGAAGGCACCGGCTGCCGCGCCGTCGCGGGCCGCGAGACCTACACGCTCGACCCCGAGCAGGCCCGCATCGCGGCCACGATCGCCGGTGTGGCCCACAAGCAGTCGATGCCCGAAGACGCGGTCACCATCGCCTACGCGGCCGCCCTGCAGGAATCCAAGCTGCACAACCTGAGCTACGGCGACATGGACTCGGTCGGGGTGTTCCAGCAGCGGCCCTCCGAGGGCTGGGGCTCTACCCGGCAGCTCGAGGACCCGGTCTACGCGACCACCCAGTTCTTCCGGGCCCTGACCGGAGTGCACAACTACCTCAAGCTGCCGGTGTACCAGGCGGCCCAGGCCGTCCAGCGCAGCGCCGACGGCACCGCGTACATGCAGTACCAGCAGATGGCGGCCAAGCTGGCCGGAACCTTCACCGGCCGCGACGCGCACGGGGTCTCCTGCTGGTCCGCCTCGACCACCCCGAAACGCACCAACCTGGCCGGCGCCGACGTCGAGCTGGCCAGGACGTTCGGCGGCGTCTCCGTGCGGCAGAACGGCCCGGCGAACACCGGGCACCGGGCGCAGCTGCTCGTGCCGCCGGCACCGGACGGCTGGGAGGTCGCGGCCTGGCTGGTGACCCACGCCACCAGCTATGGCATCCGGGAAGTACGGTTCGGCGGTTACCAGTGGCAGGCATCCACCGGCTTCCACGGCTGGAGCAAGGATGCCGGTGCTCCGCCGCCCGGTGTCATCCAGCTCAGCTGATAGCCTGCGGTCCCCGCTGGCTGGGTAGGGATGCGCCCTAGTTCCCCGGCACGGGCGGGTGCGCGCGATACTTGCCTTCGACCGCGATACTTGAACCGCAAGCCCCGAGGACCCTGCGAGGGAGTTCCGACGTGACCTACATCATCGCGCAGCCCTGCGTCGACATACTCGACAAGTCATGCATCGAGGAATGTCCGGTCGACTGCATCTACGAGGGCGAGCGCATGCTCTATATCCATCCTGACGAGTGCGTGGACTGCGGCGCGTGCGAGCCGGTCTGCCCGGTCGAGGCGATCTTCTACGAGGATGACGTGCCCGACCAGTGGAAGGACTACTACCGGGCCAACGTCGAATTCTTCGAGGATCTCGGCTCGCCCGGGGGGGCGTCCAAGGTCGGCAAGATCAGCAAGGATCACCCGGTTGTGACCGCGCTGCCACCTCAGGGTGAGGAGAGCTGACTCTCGCCGCTCGGCTGCCCCGGTTCCCGTGGGACCTGCTCGCGCCGTACCGCGAGAAGGCACGGGCCCACCCCGGCGGGCTCGTGGACCTGTCCGTGGGCACGCCCGTGGACCCGGTTCCGCGGGCGGTCACCGACGCGCTGGCCGCCGCGTCCGACGCGCCGGGCTACCCCCTCACCCACGGGACGCCCCGGCTGCGCGAGGCAGCGGCCGGCTGGCTGGCCCGCAGGCACGGCGTGCGGGTGGACCCGTCCGCCGTGCTGCCGGTGATCGGGACCAAGGAATTCATCGCCGCGCTGCCCGGGCTGCTCGGCTGCGGGCCCGGGGACAGCGTCGTGCACCCGGAACTCGCGTACCCGACCTACGACATCGGGGCCCGGCTGGTGGGCGCCCAGGCGGTGGCGGCCGACATTGGCGCTGGGTCCGTTGCGGATGGTTCTGACGATCTTTTTTCTCCAACGGACCTACCGCCCCGGCTCCCATCGTCACTGCGCCTGGCCTGGGTGAACTCGCCGAGCAACCCAACCGGCCGGGTGCTGCCCGCGGCGCGGCTGCGGGCCGCCCTGGACGCGGCGCGGGCCGTGGGGGCGGTGCTGGCCTCCGACGAGTGCTACCTCGAGTTCGGCTGGTCGGCGCGGCCCGTGTCGGTCATGCACCCCGACGTGTCCGGGGGATCGCCACGGGGCCTGCTGGCCGTGCACTCGCTATCCAAGCGGTCGAACATGGCCGGGTACCGGGCCGGTTTCGTCACCGGCGACCCGGAACTCATCGCCGACCTGCTGGAGATCCGCAAGCACGCCGGGATGATGATGCCGGCCCCGGTGCAGGCGGCGATGGCCGCCGCGCTGGACGACGACGAGCACGCCGATGAGCAGCGGGCGCGCTACGCGGCGCGGCGGGACCGGCTCCGCGCCGCGCTGACCGCGGCCGGCTGGGTGATCGAGCACTCGGAGGCCGGGCTCTACCTGTGGGCGACCCGGCCTGGCCACGACGGCTGGGGCTCGGTGCAGGTGCTCGCCGAGGCCGGCGTCCTGGTCGCGCCCGGCGAGTTCTACGGGCCGGCCGGCCGGCCGCACGTCCGCGTCGCGCTGACCGCCACCGACGAACGCGTCGACGCCGCCGTGGCCCGGCTGGCGACGCTGCCGTAGCGCGCCGCCCGCTGGGCGACGCTGCCGTAGCACGCAGCCCCCTAGGGTGGGAGCGTGCTCCGGCTTTATGACACGCGCACCAGGCAGGTGGAACCGATCGAGCCGGCCCGCCGAGGCGAGCTGCGCATCTACTCGTGCGGTCCCACCGTGTACCGGTACGCGCACGTCGGCAACCTGCGCTCCTACCTGCTGGCCGACCTGATCCGCCGGACCGCGTCCACCCACCGGCTGACGGTGATCAGCGCCCAGAACATCACCGACGTGGGTCATCTCGCCGATGACCGCGAGCCCGACCCGGATGGCGAGGACAAGGTCCTGGCCCAGGCCCGCGCCGAGGGTAAGCCGGCCCTGGAGATCGCCCGCCACTACGAGGAGGCGTTCCACGCGGACTGTGCCGCGCTGAATATCCATCCGCCCGACTTCGCGCCACGCGCCTCTGAATCGATCGATCTCATGATCGACCTGATCGGGCGGCTGCTGGCGGACGGCCACGCGTACGCCGCTCCCAGCGGATCGGTGTACTTCGACGCCCGGACGTTCCCGTCCTATGGCGAGCTTTCCGGGAACCGGCTCGACAGCCTGCGGCCCGGTCACCGCTCCGGCGGCGCGGTGGAACCGGACAAGCGGTTCCACGCGGACTGGGCGCTGTGGAAGGCCGCGCCGGCGGAACGGGAACTGACCTGGCCGGCGCCGTGGGGCACGGGATTCCCCGGCTGGCACACGGAATGTTCCGCGATGTCGCTGCACTACCTCGGCGATGTCATCGACATCCACACCGGCGGCATCGATCTGCGCTTCCCGCACCATGAGGACGAGCGGGCGCAGTCCGACACGGTCGCCGGGCACGAGGTCGTCCGGCACTGGGTGCACGGCGAGCACCTCCTGTTCGAGGGCCGCAAGATGGCCAAGTCCACCGGGAACGTGGTGCTCCTCGCCGACCTGGCCGGGCGGGAGCTTGATCCACTGGCGCTCCGGCTGGCCTTTCTCGAGCAGCGCTACCGGCAGCAGATGAACCTCACCTGGGACGCCCTGGCCGGCGCGAACCGGACGGTGCGCCGCTGGCGGGAACGGGTGGCGGACTGGGCCCGCTCACCGAGCAAGGCCATGTGCGCGCAGTACGTGCAGCAGTTCACCGCGGCATTCGACGACGACCTGGACACCCCGGCCGCGATCCGGGCCCTGCGCGCCCTGGAGAAGGACAGCGACATCCCGCCCGGCTCGAAGTTCGAGACATTCGCGCACGCCGACCGGTTGCTCGGCCTGGATCTGGCCCGCGACATCGGCCGGCCTCCCGCGCCGTCGCCGCTGCCCAGCGGTGCGGCGGATCTGCTGGGCGCGCGGGCGGCGGCCCGGCAGGCGGAGGACTGGCCGGCCTCCGACCGGCTCAGGGACGAACTCGCGGCCCTGGGCGTCACGGTCACCGACACCCCCCGCGGTCAGACCTGGGCGGTCCGGCCCACGTGATCTAGCCGCGCTCCCCCGCTACTCACGGCGCTGACCGGCACGGGCGGGTGGACGCGTTACCCGTCCCTGATCTGCGAGCAACTGAGGACGACCCTCCAGTGAAAGGCCGATACCGGGGTGATCGGCAGAGTGGCGCTGCTCGCCCCGCGGCTGCACTGCGCGCGCGCCGCGGCGAGGGCGGCCGACCAGGTCGGCGTCGCCCGGTACGGGTCCGGGGTGCGCCATGATGTGACAGCCGCGTAGCCCACGCAGGCCAGCAGCCCGGTACACAGGATGACCGCGGCCGGCCGGCAGTACCCGGTCCAGCGGAACCGGTTCTGCAGGCTCAGCGCACCGTCGAGCAGGATCACCACGGCCAACACGATCAGCAGCAGTGGCCCGACGAAGTACCGGGGGCTCTGCTGGACGCTCATGCCACTGAGCACCACCGGGGCAGCGAAGTAGCCGAGGCTGTAAATCAACGCCAGGGACGCGACCGCGAACTGCCGCGGCAGTCCCATGATGGCGATCAGCGCCCACGCGGCAGCGACGGCGACAACGACGACGGTCCCCAGGGCCATCCACGCCCCCTGATAGTGGCGGCCGAAGAACCCGAGGCCGGCCACCCCGACGATGAACAGCCGGGTCAGCCTGCCCACCAGGACGGTGTAATTCGACTGGCGGCCGCTGGCGTAGGCCATGATCATTGCCTGGATGCCCACCCCGGCCAGGGTGCACAGCGGGATCACCGCCGCCCGGTTGCGCCGGAACATGAGCGCGCGCACGGCCGCGACCGGGACCAGAAGCAATCCGAACGGACTGCTCAGGGTCGTGAACGCCACGGTGACCGCGCCGGCCGCGATCGGCACCGGACGCTGCGGATTCCACAGCAGGACGGCGAAAGCCACGAAGAACATGGACCACTGCAGGTTCGCGATCGAGCCGAAGGCCTCCTGCCCGACCGGGCCCGCGGCGACCAGCGAGGCCGGGATGACTCTCAGCCATGGGCGCTGGATGTGGGCCTGGGCGGCACGGTAGACGACCGCCGCGAGCAGGCCGAGCGCCACCGCGTCGCTGACGGCGATGGACGATGCGGCCCACTTGACCGGGAACAGCGCGTCAATGGCGGCGATCACCCGCGGCGCGGCGTCCATGTACCCGAGATAGGGGTGGAAGAAAACGTGCGGCAGCGAGGCGTTCTTCGCCCCGGCGTAGAACACCTGGCCGTCCTCAGCCCACACCGTGTTCATGCCCTCGGAGCCCAGCCGCATGACGGCGGCGACGGCGGCGACCACAGCCAGGAGGGCCAGCGTCGCGGCGCGGGCGGACGACTCATCCAGAGGGAAGAGGTCCCGAGCCAGAACATCCCGCGCCCGGCGGGTCCCGGAGGTGACGCGGCGGCAGGTGCCCGCAGCCGCTTGTGCATTGCGCCCACGAGCGGGACGACCGGAGTCCGGCCGCCGATCTGATGGCGGGCTCCCTTTCTGGCGCGAGTTCTGGCGCGAGGCCGAGTCGCTCATGCGCTTCGCAACAGTCGATCTGCTGCGCTGCCCCCCCAGGCACCTTGGCCGAATGGAGGCGTGGTGCCCCCCGTCCCGGCTGCTCTCCGTAGGTTACCGGGCGCTCCGGTCCCAGTGCCGCGCGGCGCGCGCAAGGTGCGAGCGCTTGACCGCGGTGCCGGGCTGTGACCGGCTCAGCCGACGGGCCGAGGACGAAGCGGGCATTTGGATCAGTGCACAACAGATCTCTAGTTTGGATCTGAATTGAGCAACGAATCGCTAGCGAGACGCAGTCAGCGCGCATGTCATCTACCCTCGCCGCCTCTTACTCTGGGATCAGCCGATAAATGATCACCCAGGAGAGGGGGCCGCATGACAGGTAGACCCGCGGCGATGGCCTTGGCGGCCACGATCACCAGGACGCCGCAGGCCAGGACGTATCTGATGTGCCCGCCGGAGTACTTCTCCGTGCAGTACGCGATCAATCCGTGGATGACCACGGGCGAGCCTGTCGACGCGGCCCTGGCGATGCGGCAATGGCACGGGTTGCGGGACGCCTTCCGCTCGCTCGGCCACACGGTCCGGGCCATCGAGCCGGTACCCGGCCTGCCGGACATGGTTTTCGCGGCCAACGGCGCCACGGTGATCGGCGGCCTGGTGCTCGGCGCCCGGTTCCGGCACCCGCAGCGGGCCGGTGAGGCTGCGGCCTACCGGCGCTGGTTCCTGCGCACCGGCTATCAGGTGGTACGCGAACCGCGGATCGTCAACGAAGGTGAGGGCGACATCGTCTTCACCGGCCGGGAGATCCTGGCCGGATACGGCTTCCGCACCGAGCAGTCGGCCGCGGCGGAACTTGTCGCGCTGTTCGGGCTGCCGGTGCTCAGCCTGCGCCTGGTGGACCCGCGCTTCTATCACCTGGACACGGCACTGTGCGTCCTCGATTCCGACACGGCCATGTACTACCCGGCGGCATTCGATGACGCGGGCCGGGCGGTGCTCGCCGGACGGTTCGCCGAGCTGATCGAGGCCAAGGACGAGGACGCTGAAGTCCTCGGCCTGAACGCGATCAGCGACGGCCGGCATGTGGTCCTCCCGGCTCAGGCTCGCGGGCTCGCGGCTCAGATCGCCGCCCGCGGCTTCGAGCCGATTCCGGTGGACATGTCCGAGTTTCGCAAAGCCGGAGGAGGGCCCAAGTGCTGCACACTGGAGCTCAGGCCGTGACGGAGGGACAGCCGATGGGGAGCCAGCAGATGGGGGAGCAGGCGACGTGGGGCCAGGCGGCCGGGAGCGAGGCGACGACCAGGCAGCCGATCGCCGGCCAGGCCACGGAAGGCGGAGCGACCGGGAGCGAAGCGACGGCCAGGCAGCCGATAGCCGGCCAGGCCACGGGAGGCGGGGCGATGGCGGGGCCGGCGGGTTTCGCGCCACCGAGCGCGACTGAGCTGCGGGCGCTGACGCAGCGCCATGGCGCACACAACTACCAGCCGCTTCCCGTCGTGATCACTGAGGCCGAAGGCGCCTGGGTCACCGATCTAGACGGCCGGCGCTACCTGGACATGCTCGCCGCGTACTCAGCGATCAACTTCGGTCACCGCAACCCCCGGCTGATAGCGGCCGCTAAACGGCAGCTCGACCAAGTGACTCTGGTCAGCAGGGCTTTTGAGCATGATCAGTTCGGTCCGTTGTGTAAGGAACTGGCGGAACTGGCCGGCATGGAGATGGTCCTGCCGATGAATACCGGCGCCGAAGCGGTGGAGACAGCGATCAAGACCGCGCGCAAATGGGGGTACGAAGTCAAGGGCGTGCCCGCGGATGAGGCCATCATCGTCGCGTTCGAGAACAACTTCCACGGCCGGACCACCACCATCATCAGCTTCTCGACGGACCCGGACGCCCGTGGCTCCTACGGTCCGTACACACCAGGCTTCCGGGTCGTTCCCTTCGGCGATGCGGGCGCGCTGGCCGAGGTCATGGACGACCGGGTGGTTGGCGTCCTCGTCGAGCCCATTCAGGGCGAGGCTGGGGTGGTCGTACCGCCGCCCGGGTTCCTGGCCGCCGTGCGGGACCTGTGCACGGCGCACGGCGCACTGATGATCGCCGACGAGATCCAGTCCGGGCTCGGCCGGACAGGAAACACCTTCGCCTGCGAGCACGAGGGCGTCGTGCCCGACATGTACGTGCTCGGCAAGGCCCTCGGCGGCGGCATCGTGCCGGTATCCGCGGTGGTGTCCTCGCGCGAGATCCTGGGCGTGTTCCAGCCGGGGCAGCACGGCTCGACGTTCGGCGGTAACCCGCTGGCCTGCGCGGTGGCACGCGAGGTGATCGCGATGCTGAACACCGGGGAGTTCCAGGAACGTTCCGCCAAGCTGGGCACGCACCTGCACGACCGGCTGTCCGCGCTGCCCCGCGGGGCGGTCCGCGAGGTACGCGGGCGCGGACTGTGGGCGGGCGTGGTGTTCACTGAGCTCCAGGGCCGTGAGGCGTGCCACCGTCTCGCCGCGCGCGGCGTCCTGGCCAAGGACACGCACGGCACGACGATACGGCTGGCCCCGCCGCTCATGATCAGCGAGCAGGACCTGGACTGGGGCCTCGACCAGATCGAGGCGATAGTCCGCTAACCCTTGATCGTCCCGACTTTGCACGCGTTCGGTGACGCAGACCGGGACGAACCGGGCGTGATGTTGGTCGTAGCGCGTGGAAAGTCGTGGTGATCATGGTCGTAGCGCTCGCGGCGGGTCAGTCGCCGGCCAGGCGGCGGTAGGCGCTGCCGTAGTAGAGCAAGGGACGGCCGCCCGGCTTGGGCTCGCTCACGCTGACCACCTCGCCAACCACGATGCTGTGGTCGCCGCCGTCGTGCACGGCGGTCGTCCGGCACTCCATGGCGGCTAGCGCATCGTCGAGGATGGGCGCGCCGGTCCGCGGGCCCGGATGGTGGGGGATCGCATTGAGCTGGCCATCCAGCGGCCGGCCACGGGTCGCCAGCCAGCGCGCCGTCTTCTCCGACTCCTCGTCGAGCACCGAGACCGCCCAGCTGCCCGCGTCGAGCATCGCGTCGTGAAAACGTGCGATCTTCTCCGCGCAGAACAGCACGAGCAGAGGATCAAGTGACACCGAGGTGAACGCGGTCACCGTCATGGCGTGGCCGACGCCGTCGATGCTGGCGGTGACCACGGCGATACCGGTGGCGAAACGCCCCGCGACGCGCCGGAAGTCGCCGCTGTCCACACTCGTCATAACCCGGTGCCCCGTGGTGGCGGCCCGGGTGCCGTGGCACGATCTGTGGCCCGGGCCACGGCCGCCGCGTGGCCTGGGCCGGGAGCGCCGCCCCGGCGACGGACAAGCGCGATCAGCACGGCGGCCACGGCGCAGGCCGAGCCACCGTAGAGGTACCACTCCCCCGCGGCGGTGTTCGTGACGATCACGCTGCCCTGCGCGGTGGGCATGGTCAGCACCAGGGACACCAGGAACCAGCCGGCCGCGGGCACCAGCGCGCCAACGGCCGAACCCATCCCGGCCGCGCCCAGCAAGCAGGTCGCCACGATAAGAACGCAAAAGCCGATTGCCGCCAGCGGGATCGGGCCAGCGGCCGAGCTGAACTGGAAACAGCCGATCACGCCCTGCGCCGCGCCGACCAGGAACAGCAGCGCGTAGGCGCCGCCCGTGATGAACGCCGGCCCGTGCTGTTCCGGCCCGTGCTGTTCCGGCCCGTGCTGTTCCGGCCCGTGCTGTTCCAGGCCGTGCTGTTCCAGGCCGTGCTGTTCCAGGCCGTGCTGTTCCAGGCCGTGCTGTTCCAGGCCGTGCTGTTCCAGCCCGTGCTCCTCCGGCCTGCTCTCCACGGAGAGCAGGCTATACGGGACCTTGGCTGCTACAAGCCGGCGAACAGGTCGTCCTCGCGGTCCTGCGGGCCGGCCGCCGGGCCGCGTTCGCCGGCCAGCAGCGTGTAGCACTCATATCCCGAGACCCGCTGGCCCACCTTGTCGGAGAGCGCGAAGAAAGGGCCGTCTACGGCGATCTGCGTAGCGTGCGCGCGCATCGCCGCGAGCTTGGCGTCCAGGTATCGGGTGCCATCGATCTCCGTCGTCACCTGATCGTCCGCCACCCCGAAGGGCAGTTCGTCTACTGAGGAAACCTCGGTGAAGCCCCCTGGGGAGGCGCTGTGGCCTGCGGAGCTCAGCTTGATCGCCTCGGCCAGCCTCGAGCGCGGCATCGCGGTCGCGTAGAACTTCGTCACCCGCCACGGGCCGGCGCCGCCGGCGCCCAGCAGGATGGCTGGGTCGGCGGCCAGCTGGAATGCCCGCCACGCCACCCGGTGCGCCTGGATGTGGTCCGGGTGTCCGTAGAAGCCGCTGTCGTCGTAGGTGACCATGACCTGCGGGCGCACCTCGCGGATGACGGCAACGAGTTCGCGCGCGGCCGCGTCCACGTCGGCCTGCCAGAAGCAGTCCGGCTCGCCGTTGGACGGCAGGCCCATCATCCCCGAATCCCGCCAGCGCCCCGGGCCACCGAGGAAGCGGTGGTCGGTCACGCCGAGGGCCTTGCAGGCGGCGGCGAGCTCGCCGATCCGGTACTCGCCGAGACGATCCTCCTGGTCCGCGGCGAGGTGAGCCAGGTCTTCCGGGATCACCTCGCCCAGTTCCCCCAGGGTGCAGGTGACCAGGGTGACCTGGGCGCCCTCAGCGGCGTACCTGGCCATGGTCGCGCCCGTGCCGATTGATTCGTCGTCAGGGTGAGCGTGGACGAGCAGCAGCCTGCGGTCGTCCTCCGCACTGTGGTTGAGCGCGCCCATGCTGGCGAGACTAAACCGCTGGCGAGACTAAACCGCCGCCTCGTGGCGACCGCACGGTCCCCCACCACCTCGGCGGACGGACCTGTGAATGCGGCCTCGGGTGCAAGCGATAGCGGCACACCAGCTGGGACGAAAGTCGGCCAGGAGGAAAGTACGCCCAGTTGGTACCATGGCGGCATGGCACTGACCGGACATCGGCGTCGTCCACACCTCACCACGCTGGCCATACGGCGGAAGGGAATCGTCACCATCCCTGAGGCCATCCGCCAGGAACTTGATCTTCACGAGGGCGACCATTTGGTCGCGACAGTAGAAGACGGGCGGCTCATCTTGATCCCGGCATCCGTCATCCCCGACGACCAGGCATGGTTCTGGGCGCCGGAGTGGCAAGCCAAGGAGGAAGAGGCTGACCAGGAGATCGCCGACGGAGGTGGCCCAGTCATGAGCGCGGATGAATTCATCACCGAACTCGCCCAGCGGGCCGGCCTCTCCGCGGACGACCTGACCTGACGGTGCCCCCCTTCGAACGGCTGGCGAGCTTCCTGAGAGACTTTGACGCGCTGACGCCCAGCCAGAAGGCTGCGTTCCTGCGGGCGGTGGTCCTGTTCGTAGCCGACCTCCGGGATGGCAGGGGATTCCGCAAGAGCCTGCGCGTCAAGAAGATGGCCGGATACGACGACGTGTGGGAACTCACCTGGGCTCCGGACGGCAGGGCCACCTTCGAGTACGGCGCCTCCGTCAAGGAGGGTCATCCGCATGTGCGCTGGCGGCGCGTCGGCACCCACGACATCTTCAAGCGCCCGTGACCGCAGCGCTTGGCGCAACATGTGAGTGCGTCGACACGCCCATCTGCCGCCACGACCACCACCTCACGCAAGCCCCGGGCTGGCCCCTCACGCAAACCCAGCCGGGCCACATGACATGGACCACCCCCAGCGGGCACCTGACCACCGGACCCACCAGCTACCCAGGCTGAAAGCCCAGGCCAGCGACCCGCCCCGGGAGTGTGTTGTCCACGGCCCACCGCCAGTGCGCCCCCGGCGGTGCGTTGTCCACGGCCCACCGCAGGTGTGCCGTCGGCGCGTGCCGCCGGCAGTGCATTACGGGGGGCGGTGGCAGGATCGGGGCATGACGGAGAGCTTCCCCCGGCAGCAGGCCCGG
The DNA here is from genome assembly GCA_033854735.1 of Streptosporangiaceae bacterium. Lineage (GTDB taxonomy): Bacteria > Actinomycetota > Actinomycetes > Streptosporangiales > Streptosporangiaceae > JAWWPY01. The sequence continues at coordinate 74,952 of JAWWPY010000512.1, forward strand.
ACTCAGCGGTTCACCCTCGGAGCCCCGCGCTCGTTCCAGATCTCCCGTGATGGCAGCCGTGTGGCTTTCCTGCGCAGCCAGAGCGGCACCGACCCGGTGACCTGCCTGTGGGTGCTGGACATCGGCACCGGACAGGAGCGGCTCGTGGCCGATCCCGCCACTCTGGACGCCATCGAGGGCGATCTTCCCGTCCAGGAGAAGGCACGACGGGAGCGGACGCGTGAGCAGGCTGGGGGCATCGTGGCCTTCGCCACGGACACCGACATGACCATGGCGGCGTTCGCGCTGGCAGGCCAGGTGTACGTGGCCGACCTGGCCAATCAAGCCAGCACGGGCCACGCCAGTACGGGCCACGCCAGTACGGGCCACGCCAGCCCGGGCCTCGCCAGCCCGGGCCACGCCAGCCCGGGACCGCAGCAGGTCGGCGCTCTTTCCCCCGCGCTCGACCCACGGCCAGACCCGACGGGCAAGCGGGTGGCCTATGTCTGCCAGGGCGCGCTGCGGGTAGTGGAACGAGATACGGGCCGGGACACTATGGTCGCCGGTGCCGGGAGTGAGCCTGGGGTCACGTTCGGTCTCGCGGAGTTCATCGCGTCCGAGGAGATGGGCCGGATGCGAGGGTACTGGTGGGCGCCGGACGGCTCGGCCCTTCTCGTGGCCCGGGTAGACGAGGCCCCGGTCAACCGTTGGTATCTCGCCGATCCGGCGAACCCGCAGCGTCCGGCGACCGAACACGCCTACCCGGCCGCCGGCACGCCGAACGCGGACGTCTCGCTGCTGCTGGTCCGACTGGGCGGCGACCAGGTCCCCGCAGTCCAGGTCCCCGCAGTCCAGGTCCCCGTGAACTGGAACCGGGCCGCGTTTCCGTACCTGGTAACGGCGCACTGGCAGGAGCCGGGGCCACTGATCGTGGTGCAGAGTCGCGACCAGCGCCGGATGCGCATCCTCAGCGCCGATCCGGCCAGCGGTGAAACCACCGTGCTGCGCGAGGACAGCGACGAGCGATGGCTGGACATCGTGCCCGGGGTGCCCGCGCGTACTGACGCCGGCCGGATCGTGTGGACCACGGAGGACGGCGGCGCGCGGCGGCTCCTGGTCGCCACGCCGGACGAACTCCGCGACTCCAGCGCCGCCGCGGTCACGCCGCCCACCCTGCAGGTCCGCCAGATCGTGGCGGTGGACGGCGATTTCGTACTTTTCACCGCCTCGCAGGAGCCCATGGACATCGGCCTGTGGCTCTACGGGCCACCCGGGCTGGCGCAGGTCACCCCGCGCGAGGGAGTCTTCGGTGGCCAGCGCGCGGGGGGCACCACCCTGATCACCACGCAAACGCTGGCTGAGGACGGCGTCACGGCTGTGGTGCTGCGCGATGACCCGGACTCCGGCACGGCCACCGAGGTGGCACGGATCCGCTCGCTGGCGGAGCGGCCGAATCTTCCCAACCCGCAGCCCCTGCTCGGCCACGCCGGGCAGCGCGCCATCCGCGCCGCCCTGCTCCTGCCGTCCTGGCACGAGCCCGGCTCACGGAAGTTGCCAGTGCTCCTCGACCCCTACGGCGGACCGCACGCCCAGCGGGTACTAGCTGCCCGCGCCGCGTTCCTGACCTCGCAGTGGCTGGCCGAACAGGGTTTCGCCGTGCTCGTCGCCGACGGCCGGGGCACGCCCGGGCGCGGGCCGGAGTGGGAGCGGGAGGTCTGGCGTGACCTGGCCGGCCCGGTCCTCGAGGATCAGATCGAGGCGCTGGATGCGGCGAACGAGCGCTGCGGCGACCTCGACCTAGGACGGGTCGCCATCCGGGGCTGGTCGTTCGGCGGATATCTCGCCGCGCTGGCGGTGCTCCGGCGGCCTGATGTATTTCATGCCGCCATCGCGGGCGCGCCGGTCACCGACTGGCGCCTCTATGACACTCATTACACAGAACGCTACCTAGGCGACCCCGCCGAGACAGCCGAGGTATATGAGGCGAACTCGCTCCTCGGCGACGCGCCTCGGCTCAAGCGGCCGCTGTTCCTCATCCACGGGCTCGCCGACGACAATGTGGTCGCGGCGCACACGCTGCGCTTGTCGTCGGCGCTGCTCGCCGCGGGGCGGCCGCATGTCGTGCTGCCGCTTTCGGGCGTCACCCACATGACCCCGCAGGAAGAGGTCGCCGAGAACTTGCTCCTGCTCCAGGTGGACTTTCTGCGCCGCGCCCTGGGGATTAACGAGGACGGAGTGTAGCAAGAGTCACACGCAAGGAAACTCGCTGCAGGGCCGCGTGGTGATATGCCTTGGAATAAGGTTCCACAGCAGTGCGCGACCACGGGCCGGGGCACACCGAATAGCGCGCGACGAGCCCTAGTGACCCACTTAGTTCGAGGGCGGAGACGTCGAGGATGACGCAGGCAACGGCCGGGCCGGCCAAAACCCGGGCGCAGATCCAGGAATCCACGCTGCGCCCGGACCCGTGGTGGCGCCAGCCGATCATGAACGCGACCGCCCTCGGTGTCGTCGTGATCTATCTCACCTGGGCGTCGCTGATCAACACGGATTACTTCTGGAAGCCATATATCTCGCCGCTGTACTCGCCCTGTCTCGCGACCACCTGCGCCAAGGGCGCCGGATACGACTGGATCCCGTGGCTGACCTGGCTCACGCCGGCGATCATCATCATCGGTGGCCCGATGGGCTTCCGGCTCACCTGCTACTACTACCGCAAGGCCTACTACCGGGCGTTCTGGCGGGCGCCCGCGGCGTGCGGGGTCCGCGAGCCGCACGCCAAGTACACCGGTGAGACCAGGCTGCCGCTGATCCTGCAGAACCTGCACCGCTACTTTTTCTGGATCGCGGTGGTGTTCAACGTGATCCTGTCGGCGGACGCCCTGATCGCGTTCCGCAACCACGCTGGCCAGTGGGGCCACATGGGCCTCGGCACGCTCGTGCTGCTCGTCAACGCGGCCCTGCTCTGGCTGTACTCGCTCTCCTGCCACGCTTGCAGGCACATCACCGGAGGCCGGCTCAGGCACTTCTCCAAGCATCCGGTCAGGTACTGGATGTGGACCAAGGTCTCCAGGCTGAACGCCAGGCACATGCAATTCGCCTGGGTGTCGTTGTTCTGGGTGCTGTTCACCGACCTCTACATACGGCTGGTGGCCAGCGGTGCCATCAGCGACCCACGGTTCTTTTAAGCTGCTTTCCGAAGGCTGAGGCGAGAAGGTGCACGGCGCACATGACTGACATCGAGCGGCTCCCCTACGACGTCGTAGTGATCGGCGCGGGCGGCTCAGGGCTGCGCGCGGCTATCGAGGCGCGGCAGGCCGGCTGGAAGACCGCCGTCATCTCCAAGTCCCTATTCGGCAAGGCGCACACGGTCATGGCGGAAGGCGGCTGTGCCGCCGCGATGGGCAACGTCAACCCCCACGACAACTGGCAGGTCCATTTCCGCGACACCATGCGGGGCGGCAAGTTCCTCAACAACTGGCGGATGGCCGAACTCCATGCCAAAGAGGCCCCCGACCGGGTCTGGGAACTCGAGGCTTGGGGGGCATTGTTCGACCGGACCCCTGACGGCAAGATCAGCCAGCGCAACTTCGGCGGCCACGAGTACCCCCGGCTGGCGCACGTCGGTGACCGGACCGGCCTGGAAATGATCCGCACCCTGCAGCAGCGAGTGGTGGCCTTGCAGCAAGAGGACGCTGTCCGTCTCGGCGACCCGGAAGCCATGATCAAGGTCTTCGCGGAAACCACGATCACCCGGCTGGTCAAGGATCGCGGCCGGATCGCGGGCGCGTTCGGCTATATCCGGGAGAACGGGCGGTTCGTCCTCTTCGAGGCGCCCGCCGTCATCCTCGCGACGGGCGGGATCGGCAAGACCTTCAAGGTCAGCTCGAACTCCTGGGAGTACACCGGGGACGGTCACGCGCTCGCGCTGCTCGCTGGCGCAAATCTGCTCAACATGGAGTTCGTGCAGTTCCACCCCACGCACATGGTCTGGCCGATCTCGGTGCGCGGGCTGCTGGTCACCGAGTCGGTCCGCGGCGACGGCGGGGTGCTGCGCAACTCCGAGGGCAAGCGGTTCATGTTCGGCTACGTGCCCGATGTGTTCCGGGCCCAGTACGCGGAGACCGAGGAAGAGGCCGACCGCTGGTACACCGACCCGGACCACAACCGGCGGCCGCCGGAACTGCTGCCCCGCGACGAGGTCGCCCGCGCGAACAACGCTGAGGTAAAGGCCGGGCGTGGCTCGCCGCACGGCGGCGTGTTCCTCGATATAGCCTCCCGCCGGTCGGCCGAGGAGATCCTGCGCCGGCTGCCGTCCATGTACCACCAGTTCAAGGAACTGGCCGACGTGGATATCACGAAGGAGCCGATGGAGGTAGGCCCGGCCCAGCACTACGTGATGGGCGGGGTTGAGGTGGACCCGGACACCGCGGCGTCATCGGTGCCCGGCCTGTACGCGGCCGGAGAGGTGTCCGGTGGCATGCACGGCTCCAACCGGCTCGGCGGCAACTCGCTGTCGGACCTCCTCGTGTTCGGCCGCCGGGCCGGGATGGGCGCGGCACAGTACCTGGACTGGCTGCGCGGCGCCCGGCCGACGGCCAGCGACGCCGAAGTCGCGGCGGCCCAGGAGGAGGCCATCGCGCCGCTGCGGCGCGCAGGTGGTGAGAACCCGTACACGGTGCATGCCGAGGTCCAGCAGACCATGAGCGATCTGGTCGGCATCATCCGCAAGGAAGACGAGATCAAGACCGCGATCACCGAACTGGAAAAGCTGCGCGAGCGGGCCGCCCAGGTCAGCGCCGAGGGCGGTGCGGCCTACAATCCCGGCTGGCACCTGGCCCTGGACCTGCGCAACATCATGCTGATCGCGGACTGCGTGGCTCAGGCGGCCCTGGAGCGCCAGGAGAGCCGTGGCGGCCACACCCGCGACGACTTCCCCGGGATGTCGCCGGAGTGGCGCAAGATCAACCTCATCTGCGCTCTGGATGGCGACCGGGTGACGCTGACCCGGCAGGCGATGGTCCCGATGCGCGAGGACCTGCTGGCGCTGTTCGACCGTTCCGAACTGACGAAGTACCTCACCGATGAGGAACTGCCCGCCGTCCGGGGGGAGAGATACTGATGGGCGAGAAAGTAACGCTACGGATCTGGCGCGGCGATGCCGGGCAAGGCGCACTGGTCGACTACCAGGTCGAGGCCAACGAGGGCGAGGTGGTCCTCGACGTGCTGCACCGCCTCCAGGCGACCCAGACGGGTGACCTGGCGGTCCGCTGGAACTGCAAGGCGGGCAAGTGCGGGTCCTGCTCGATGGAGGTCAACGGGCGGCCCCGGCTGGCCTGCATGACGCGGATGTCCCTGTTCGACCCGGACGAGACGATCACGCTCACCCCGCTGCGGACCTTCCCGGTCATCAGGGACCTGGTCACCGACGTGTCATTCAACTACGCGAAGGCGCGGGAGATCCCCTCGTTCACCCCCGACCCGCGGGTGGGCCTGGGCGAGTTCCGGATGCAGCAGGTCGACGTGGAGCGCTCCCAGGAGTTCCGCAAGTGCATCGAGTGCTTCCTGTGCCAGAACGTCTGCCACGTCATCCGCGACCACCCGGAGAACGAGCGGGCGTTCGCCGGGCCCCGGTTCCTGATGCGGATCGCCGAACTGGAAATGAACCCGGCCGACACCGCCGACCGCCGCGAGATCGCCCAGGACGACTTCGGTCTCGGCTACTGCAACATCACCAAGTGCTGCACCGAGGTCTGCCCGGAAAACATCAAGATCACCGACAACGCGCTCATCCCCATGAAGGAACGCGTGGTGGGCCGCAAGTACGACCCGCTCGTCTGGCTCGGCAACAAGATCACCCACCGCATCCCGCAGGACACCCGGGCCATTCCCGTCAAGAAGAACTGAGAAGCAGGCAATAGAGACAGTAGAACGATCTATCAAGGGAGGTCCGGTGTGGTCGTGGCTGGCGAAGCTGATCATCTCCCGGAACATGGCCTGCATCCGGGCTGGCGACTACCGCCCTCTGCTTCGCCTGGACGCAACGGACGTGCGTTTCCGCTTCCCTGGTGACAGCTCCTGGGCAGCGGAACTCCAGGGCAAGGAGGAGCTCGCCCGATGGCTCCGGCGATTCACCGACGCCGGAATCCAGATCTTCCCCGACGAGGTGATCCTGAAAGGACCGCCGTGGAACGCGACAATCTGCGTCCGCGGCACCGATCACCTCGATGATCCCGGCGGCACGCGGGTCTACGAGAATCGCTACGTCATCTGGGGAACGATGCGGTGGGGGCTGCTCAAGGAGTACGAGGTCTACGAAGACACGCAGGCCAGCCGTGCGCTCGACCACTACCTCGCCGATCACGGCGGCACCCCGGCAGGCGCGCAGGCCAGCCCCGAGTTGTGATCATGTTGCCCCGCGCCGGTAGCAAGCGCGAGTTCCGCGCCTGCCCTATCTATGGCTGGGCTGATCGGGTCGCCGCGAAGAGGAGGATGGCGAAGGCGGCGACAGCGATCAGCGCCATCAGCCAGAAGTCCGCCCGGCGCGGCAGCCCGGCGGCACCGGGCGGCAGTGGCTGGCCCCCAGCCTGCCAGCCGGCGCGGGCTAGGTAGAACCTCGTCCTGTCCGCCCGGTACCTGAGCAGCCCCATCTGCGCCAGCGCCACGCCCGTCAAGGCACCCAGGCCGAGCATGATATATGACCCGATATCCGTGCCGACCCGGCCAGGACGCATGGCCGCGCCTATTCCAATGATCGGAAGCACCAGCACGATCGCGGTCATGCCGAACCGCCACCAGACGCGGACCGCAAAATCCTGTGCCCGCCACAGTTGCCCGGCCTCCAGCGAGTTCCCATGCGCCACCAGCGCGCACAGGCCGGGCAGCTCACCCAGCTTAGGCCGCAAGTCCTTGTGCAGCCACAGCCAAGCACGACCGAGGTAGGACGCCAGCCAGTACTCGACGATCACAACCCCGCTCTCTCCCATCACGGGGACCTGAGTATTCGCGCATTGACCGGGACCGCCACTGTCCAGGAAAGGCCAGTTAGCGAGGCCGCCACCGCGATGCCTTCGCTCACTTCGATGACATCATCGTTATTGCCGCGGCACCAGGAATCGCGGCCGGTTGAAGCTCATGATGGTGCCGCAAGTACAACCCGCTGGTATGGCTTGGCTCCAAGATCACCCGCCCCCCGGGCACGATACCCCGGCCGTGCCTGGGAAGCAGGGCTGACGCTTCGGTCGAACCCTCACCGAGTTGCCCAGTCAGACCGGGATCAGGCGCGGTCGCCATCACCTAGCGAGCCCCGGACCGCTTTGTCACGCCGGAATGACTGCAACTCGCTTGCCACCCGTCCACAAACGATCTAGTTCCAGCGATGCTGTCCACGCGCATCCGCCCGGAGTCCAAATTAATCACCAGGCAAGGCCATCGAACCACCGATTGCGACTTGCCGATATCAAATGATCTAACGGACGACCACGGAATCGTCCGTTTGCGGAAGTTCTTCCGATACACGATATACTCGGGCGTTACAGTCAGGCCATTGGTGACTACCAGCGCGGCAAGCCAGATTGAGAAAGCTACCGAGATTCCAGCGATGATCATGCCGGACAGGCCAGCGTGGTTTGCTGGAGTTAGGCCACCAACACCGACGAGCAGAAAGACGCACGCAGATGGAAGCCCGAATACGAGTATCGCCTTTGTTCTACATGTCTTCACATCGCCTGTCTGCATATCACGGTCAGTCATTGTACGTTAGTCAGACCACTGGTTTCGGGCCTAAGCAACAGTGAGTCAGTCCCACGTCGAGTTTACGCTCATCGGGTGCATGCGGCAATGACGCGCCTGATCGAGGTGATCCGACAGGATAACTGCTGCGATGTCGGCGCGCCGTGATCGAGGCATTCCGCAGTGGTCCGCGGCCTACCCGCAGGCGTATCCGCTGTTGCTTGATCTCGCCGGTGAGAACTTTGATGAGCTGCGGTAGGTGCTGCCGATGCGCCGTAGCCATAAGGAAGCGCGGCGCAATGGCGTCCGGGTCCATGTTGTCCGCCCGCGTCGCCGGCCAGGGCCGCATCGCTGCTCCTCCTCAGAGACCTGAAAGCCAGCTGCAGTTAGGCTATTCAGCACTTCGTGACGCCGGTCGGTCCAAAAGTAATACGACGGGCGGCCAGGGAGCCGTGCTTCTATGCCCTGCTGACCCAGCTTGTGAGCCGGGAAGATCGCGACGCCTTCATCGGGACCTATGTCGAGGTTTTCCACCCCGAACACCATCCGGGCGATCGCCGGGCGCACCCGAAGGACCAGCCTTGCCCGTGCGACCTCCAGCACCGCCAGCAGGACGCCGACATGCACATAGCCCATCGCACTCGGCACGCGTGCCGATCCGGTCCAACGCCGCGGCAGAGCGGCAGCACCTGTCTCACCGGAATACCCCGGCGGCTGACGGCCGACGTCAGCATCCGTGCAACAACTCTGGCCAGCCTCATCCATTCTCTGGGCAAGGTTCCTGGCCACTCTCTTTCTGCGGCTACTCATCGTTTGCGGCGCTCTTTCTTCGGCGAAGAACCTCCTGGTTATGACGTTCTGTCCAATTCGGATCTGCAGCGTACAATGCGTCGGTGATATCCGTTGAATGACAACCAAGGCTGCTTAGCTTTGCCAGAATCTCAGTGGCCGTGAGAGGATCCGGCGAACGCCAGACCGGGCCCTCGGGCGGACTAACTGCAACCTTGTAGCGGTCACCGTGGATGAAAACGCTAATACCCACTCGCAATCCCCCAATCATTTTCGCCAGGGAGGACGGCCTGAATATAATTCTCGTAGCCCCGCACGATGTTCTGCTCCATCGCATAGTTAGGGCTAGTCTCTAGCGGATAGAATTCCCGGCCAGGCTCGGGCCCGACATCGATAATCGTGCGTCCTTCTTGGACCCAAGACTCCACCTGAGCGCGGTTGTGTGCCAGAAGTTCTTCCGTAGTGTAGTTCTCGGGATCGCTAACTCCTCCGTACCAAATATAGCCGCGTTCTTCAGCGTACGGGATGACGCGTGAACTCATGCCCTCACCCATCACTGCTGGCGTCAGTCGAGACCCTTCGGCACCTGCCGCTGCGGCTCCTGTTACTAGGTCTTCTCCGGCGCTGAGTTCGGGTGCGCCGAAGACGGGGGACTCCACGGCGAGCATCATCAGGGCGAGTTTCGGGCTGGCCTTGAGTTCCTGCCCTAGGTCGCTCCAGGTGGTTCCGGAGTCGTAGATGTTGGTGTTGCCGTTGAACGGGTTCGCCGCGCAGGCTGAGATGCTGGCTCTGGCGAGGCCCTGGCAGTAGAAGTCCCAGGCGCCGTTGGAGATTGGGGACCGGGAGGTGCTGGCCAGCCAGGCGAACATTTCGGCGAAGGTGAAGCCGGGTGACCCGTGGTAGCCCAGGCTCTTGCGCATGTAGCTCAGCTGCCCTCGGGTGGGTGCACGCCCGGGGGCTGGCAGACTGAGCTGACATTGCGCGCCGCAGGACGGCGCCGGGCTGTCCTGGCCGCCGCCTGCGCCGGCGGTGGGGCCGCCGGGGCCGTGGTAGCCGGCGCAGCCGGGTTCGGAGGAGGGGCAGCCGGACTGGTCGGGGGGCGGCAGGTTGTGCAGCCCGGTGGGGTCGCTGTTGGTGATGGGGTTGTCGGCGGCGTAGGTGTAGCCACCGAGTTCCTGGGGACTGGTGGCTTCGAGGATGGGGTCGAGGCTGATGAACCGGCCTGCCGTGGGGTCGTACTGGCGGGCGCCGATGATCGTCAGGCCAGTGTTGGTGTCGGTGGGCTTGTTCAGGAAGCCGCGGTTGTCGATCCAGGTGACCGCGGTGCCGCGGGACTCGCCGTAGGGGGTGAGCTGGCGCCAGGTGGGGGTCTGGGCGGTGTTGTCGAGGGTCAGGACGGCGGTGCCGTGCTGGTCGGTGATCTCGAATCCGTAGGCGGAGCCCGCACCGGTGCGGTAGGCGACGCCGCCACCGGGCAGCGGGTAGTAGCGGACACCGGTGGTCGCATTGGTGGCGGTGTTGAGGGTGATCTGCTCGCCAGGGAGGTAGAGGGTGGTGGTGCCGGGATCTTTCTGCAGGAGCACTTTGCCGTCGGCGTCGTAGACGTAGTGGCTGTCACCGCCGGTGCCGCCGGTGATCGCGGTGAGCTGCCCGGCGTCGTTCCAGCTCAGGGTCTGGCTGCCGTGGCCGGCGGTGCGGGTGGACATGTTCCCGGCGGCGTCGTAGCCGTAGCTGGTGCTGCCTGCTGAGCCGCCACTGGTGGAGGTGAGGGTGCCGGGCTGGCTGGCGCCGTTGCCGTTGTAGCCGTAGGCGGTGGTGGTGTCGGCCCCGCCGGCGACCGAGTGCTGGACCTGGCTGGTCCGGTTACCCAGGGCGTCATAGGACCAGCTGGTCCAGTACGCGCTGGAGGTGCCGAGGTTGTCCCCGACCGTGGAGGAGTTCGATGACGACGGGGTGGCGGCGCAGGAGTCGGTGGCGGTCCACGCCATCGACAGCCGGTCCAGCTGGTCATAGTTGAAGCACTGGGTCTCGGAACTGGCTGATGAGCCGAGCCGAGTGCTCGCTTGGGCGGTGATGTTCCCGGCCGGGTCGTAGCTGTAGGCCTGCTCATCGACGGCGGCCGGCGTGGCTACCGCGCGGGTGACCAGCTGGTCGGTCAGGTTCCCGGTGTGGACGTCATATTTGTCGGTCAGGTAGGCGAGGTTGGTGCCCATGCCGATGGTTTCCTGGTTGACCCGCCCGTAGGCGTCGTAGGTGACCCCCTGGGCAAATCCGGTGAGCCCTTCGCCGATCGTCGTCGGCAGGTCGAGGTCGGTAGCGTACCCGTGGTTAACCGTCCCGGCAGGCAGCCCGCCCGCAGAGGGGTAGCTGTCCGATGCAGGCCGGCCTGTGACCGCGCCGTAGGTGTGCCCAAAGGTATAGGAAGTGCCCAGGACGCTGCCTTCGGCGGAGGACGGGATGGTGATGGTCTCGCCGAGGGACTCAGCGAATACGTTGAAGCCCTTCTGCTGCGTGGTGTAGGCGGCACCACCTGAGTAGACGGTCTCGGTGGTCAGCTGCCCAACCGGGTCGGTCATCCCGGCTACGGCGTTGTTGGAGTTGTCATAGACCCAGGAGTCCAGCTGGTTCGAGGAGGACTGCGCGCTGACCGCCGAGTCGTACTCGCCGGTCTTCCGGTTCAGCGCGTCGTAGGTGTAGGAGATGGTCTTCCCGCGGGCGTCTGTGGCCTGGGTGACGTTCCCGTTGGGGTCGTAGGCCAGGGTGCTGGTGCCCGCGTCCGGGTCGGCCTTGGTCGTGGCCTGGCCGAGCAGGTTGTAGGTGGAGGTCCAGGTGTTGCTCTTGGCGTCGGTGATGGTGGCCTGGTTGCCGTGCCCGTCGTACCCATACTTGGTCGCGTTGTAGCTCCCCCCGGAGACCGAGAAGACCCCGGTGAACGTGTTCGACGGGGTGCTCAGCACCGGGGCGGCGGAGTACTCGTCCAGTTCCGTGCTGCGCCCGATCGGGTCGGTCACGGTGGCCTTGGTCACCCCGCCCGAGGCGGGGATGACGGTAGTGCGATCCCCGTTGTAGACGGTGGTGGTCGTCGAGACGACGACCTTGTCCTTCTCGCTGATGTCGATGACCGCCCGGCCCAGACCGTCGTAGGTGTAGTAGTCCTGGTTGGGCACCTCGGCGCTCAGGTTGGCTGCGCTGACCAGGCTGGTGTCCGGGGTGGTGGCGGAATCCCACCAGCCATTGTATTTGGCGCTCACCCAACCCCGGGAGTCGTAGAACGTGTCGGTGACCATCCGCCCGTCCTTTGGCGTCATCGCCTGGGTCTGGCGGGGCCGCAGCATCGCGTCGTAAATCTGGACAGACGTCTGGTTGCCGGATTCCTCATTGAGCTTCTGGGTGGTGACCGCGGTGATACCGGTATCGGACACGGTGTAGGCGTAGGTGTAGTTCGCCGGGGTGCTTGTCGTCCGCGAAGCCAGCCACACGGCGGTGATCCGGCCAAGCGCGTCATAGTGCTCCGTGGTGATAACGCCGTTAGGATCAGCCGAGGTCAGGGTCAGGCCACGCTCAGGGTCCACGGTGGTCGTGGTCGCCTGGCTCAGAGCATTGGTGACCTTGGTACCGGTGACCAAGCTGACCGAGTTCATGGTGTACGCGGTGGTGGTCTTGTTGCCGTTGGCGTCGTAGGCGGCGGTGGGCCGACCGAAGGAGTCATACGCGGTCTTGGTCGTGGCCTGGTAGCTGAACGCGCCGCCCGAATAGGCCGAGGCCTTTTCGACCATCGTCACGTCGCCCTTGGCCGGCGCGGACGCCTGAGGGAAGGTCGTGGTGTACGTGGGGTCGTCGTAGAAGCTGCGGGTGTCGGAGACCACCTGGTTCGGGCGGCTGACGCTCCCCGGGGCGGTCAGCGTGTTCAGGCCGGACGGGACCGACGCGGGTGAGCCCTCGGTGAACCCGCCGCAGGCGACCGAGTCTGTCTCGGCCTCGGCGGGGAGCCCGACCAGGTTGACGCTGGTGTTCGCCGCTGCGTAATTGGTGCTTGTGCACTGGTCATAGGCGGAATTGGCCGGAACGGCGTGCGAGTACGCATGGGTGGCCAGACCGAAGTTCGCATCGGTGGTGGTCGCGTCGTACGAGGTATCAGTCTCCGTGTACCGCCAGGTGGTGGTCCCGCCGTCGGTGAGCGCCTGGCGGGTGTAGGTCTCCGCCGGAGCGACCCTGTTCGCGGTCAGGTCAGGCAGCCCACTGCGGGTCCGGGTCGCCGCCGCCGCCGACACCCAGTACGAAGTGACCGTGGAATGATCCACCGGCCCGCTGTCCCCCAGGTGGGACGTGGTTTCCAGGGGCAGCCCGGCAAGCTGGTTCGCATCGTTGTGGCTGCCGCCCGCCGAATCGGCCAGGGTTACCGCGGTGGAGTTGTTGTCATCCGACATGCCCCGGTAATACGTGGTCTCAGCCAGTGTCCGCGGGTCGTTGACCCCGTCACCGGTGAGGGTCTGCACGTCCCCGTAGCCGCGGAATTGCCCGTAAGTGCGGTACTTCGGCTTAACTATCTCGTTGTCGTCATAGTGCCACGCTGCCCCGCCCTTGTACTTATAGCTCGTCACAACGGGCGGCGCCCCGCCGGTCGGGTCGGTCTGGGTGACCGAATCGACGACGTATTTGTTGAACCAGTCCAGGAACGGCGCGGTATAGCCAGCGGGGGTCCAGTACACGGGGTAACACGACGAGGTGTTGCTCGCCGGGCTGGTGGTCACCGGCGCGGTACACGGATTGGGCTGCACATAGACGGGGGAGATCACCGACCCGGTCTCGGTGGCGATCGTCTTGATCCGGAACCGGTACAACGGCGGCAGCCCATCGGTGACCGTGTCCACCCGGTTCTGCAAGTCAATCCCGGCGAACGACACCGATGGCAGCATGACCGACGAGGAGCCCCCCGCGGCGGTGTCCGAGCCGGTACGGGTGATCTTCGACAACCACAATGTCGGCGAGGTGCCGTCCCCGGTGGCCGGGAGCGTCTCAGTCAGCGCATAGGAGTCCACTGTCGCGTATGACGACGACGCGGTGGAGTACTGCTCGGCGTCGATGCCGGTCAGCCGCACCGTGGAAAAGAACGACGGCCCGTACTGGCTCGAGGTGCACGTCGCACCCGACGCGCAGATCAGATCGAACGGCACGTCCGGCCAGTTCGGCGCGTTCGCCGAGTTCAGCGGATCGCAGGTGCCGGACACGCACCGGTCACCCGGCGTGTAGAGCACCTTGTCGGGGATGGTGCCGTACGCGCCGCCGTCGGTGAACCCGTAGTCGATGTGGCTCAGGTAACTGCTGCGGACATAGGAGACGTCGTGCGCGCCGTTGTCCTCGCCGTAATAGTTGGTGGACTGCGTGTAGTAGTAGGCCATCGCGTTGCTGTGGGCATCCTTGACATAGTCCAGGCGCCAGCGATAGGCCATCGTGCACACCGACGAGGTGAAGCCGCTGGAGCTGTAGCACGGGTCGCCCGAATGGGCTGAGTACACCGGCATCGAATCGACCGAATTCGCGGTGGCCTTGCCTGAGCTCCAGCCCGGCAGCTCATTGCGGCCGAACTCATAAACTGTGCCGTTGCGTTCGGTAATCGTCCAGTAGTCGGTGTTGTAAGTTCCGGTGCCATTGCCAGAGCTGGTGACGTGCTTGATCACGTCACCGTTGTCGGCGGCCAGCTGACAGCTTGTCTCGGCGGCGTTGCATACGAGCTGGGTCGAGGTGCCATCCATCGAGAGGGTCAGGACCGGCCCGTCGTAGCACTCGTCCTGGGTGGACACCGGGGACGCGGCGCCTTCGGGATTGTCGGCACACGGGGTGAACGACTGCTCCATGAACGCATCACCTGTGGACCAGCCATCGCCGGCCCAGGATGCCTGCGCCTGGGTGGACGCGGTCTGCCCATCCACGGTGGACGAGTCGTACGACAACGCCAGTTGCGGCACCAGCGACGATGCGGCCGGCGGGGTTGAAATTGGGTAGGAGTAGGTGAAC
>JAWWPY010000513.1:0-2717 GCA_033854735.1 Streptosporangiaceae bacterium
AACAGCCAGTACGGGAAGTCCAGCGGCAGCGCGATCAGGCCGATGAACGCGATGGTGGCCACCAGCAGGCCGGCGGTGGCGAACGGGCGCGGGCCGTACTTGTCCGACAAGATCCCGGAGATCGGCCCGGCGATCAGGAACCCGGCGGTCAGCGGCAGCATGTAGATGCCCGCCCACAGCGGTGTGTCGATGAAGTTGTAGCCGTGCAAGGGCAGCCAGATGCCGGCCAGCCAGAGCACCAGCATGAACTGCAGCCCGCCGCGGGCGATCGAGCCGAGCAGGCTGGCCAGGTTCCCGGCCGCGAAGGCGCGGATCCTGAACAGGCCGAGCTGGAACATGGGCTCGGCAATGTGCGTCTCGACCAGGCAGAACACGGCGAGTAGCGCCACACCGCCGAACAGGCCGGTGAGCACCCACGGGTTGGTCCACCCGGTGGGGTGCCCGCCGTAGGGCTGGATCCCGTAGGTGATCGCGACCAGCAGCGCGGTGGCGCCCAGGCCGAACGTGACGTTGCCCCACCAGTCGATCCTGGCGCGCCGGGTGGTGGCGATCTCGCGCAGGCTCCGGTAGGACCAGATGGTGCCGACGATCCCGATCGGGACGTTCACCCAGAACACCAGCCGCCAGTCCACCGCGGCCAGCAGCCCGCCGAGCAGCAGCCCGACGAACTGCCCGGAGATCCCGGCGATCTGGTTGACGCCCAGTGCCATGCCGCGCTTGCCGGCCGGGAACGCGTCGGTCAGGATCGCGGCCGAGTTGGACATCAGCATGGCCCCGCCGAGGGCCTGCACCAGCCGCCAGCCGATCAGCCACAACGCGCCGCTGCTGCCGGTCAGCGGGTCCAGTGACAGCGCGATCGAGGCCAGGGTGAAGACCACGAAACCCAGGTTGTAGATGCGCACCCGGCCGTACATGTCGCCGAGCCGGCCCAGGGTGACCACGGCCACCGCGGTGACCAGCAGGTACCCGATGATCATCCAGAGCAGGTAGCTGACGTTGCCCGGGGCGAGCGGGTCGAGTTTGATGCCGCGGAAGATGGCGGGCATCGCGATGATCACGATCGAGGCGTCGATCGTGGCCATCGTCATGCTGAGCGTGGTGTTGGAGAGCGCGATCCACCGGTAGCGGGGATCGGCGCCGTCACTGCCACTGCCGTTGCTGCCTGCGCTGCCGGCGGTGCTGTTACCGTTCGCCCGGGAGCGGCCGCTCAGCGTGCTCCCGTGGGCCGATGACCCGTTTGACGATGGCCCGTTTGACGACGGCTTAGCGCCTGAGGCGCCGCTGCGATCAGCGAATCTCGACACGTTGATACATGCTACCTCGCATCAGTTGCTTGATCGCAACTACTTATCCGGGCGAGTTCTGCCTGACTGGTGACGCCCGCGCGGGGGGCGGGCTGGCGTCAGGCCGTGCCCCGGGCCAGGGCGATCAGCCGGTCCAGCACCGCGCCGTTGCTGCTGGCCAGCCCGTCGTGCTGGTACTCGTTCGTGATCCAGGGGCGCAGGCCGCGGATCGCGCGGGCGGTGGGCACCGACAGCGCCAGCGGCACGTACATGTCCTCGTAGTAGACCGCCGCGGCGGCGGGCACGTCGCTGGCCGCGAGCCGGGCCGGGTCATAGAGCCGCGGCCAGGAGCCGCGCTGGGCGAGTTCTTCCCCCGCGTCCCGCAGCGGGCGCAATACCGGGTCGGTCTCGAACATCCAGGGGTAGATCATCTCGCCGGTGAACAGGAACGTGACATCCCCGTCCACGGCCGCGGCCGGGTCGAACTCGGGAAACTCGGCCATGATCCGGTCCGCGGCCCAGCGGGTCGCGGACCCCTGGGCGTAACACGCCTCGTGTACCAGCGCGTACAGCGGCGCCTCGGCGAAGGACAGCTCGGCGGCGGCGCGGGCCAGGAACGTGTCGGGCAGCGCTGCCCCAGAGAGCACTGGGCCGGTGAACGCATCCTCCAGCAGGTAGTGCAGGGTGTCGCTGCCGCGGGAGGCGCCGAGCATCCGGCCCAGGCTCTGGAAGGCCGGCACGGTGAGCCGCCCGCCGCCTGGCATGATCACCTCGTGAGTGGCCAGATGGCGGGCCAGCGCCCGGGCCCGGTCCGCGTCCACCGGGAACCGCTCGTAGTGCCGCCGGTTGCGCTCGGCCACGATCGGATAGGTGACCCGGTACACGTCGTCGGCGGTGGCGCCGAGCCCGGGCAGGCCGCCGCCGATGAGCGCCTCGCGGATCCCCTCCGGCGCGAAGGACAGGTAGCTGACCGTGCAGAAGCCCCCGAAGCTCTGGCCCAGCACGGTCCACGGCTCCTCCCCGAGGAGCCGCCGGCGGATCAGCTCCGCGTCTCGGGCGATCGAGTCGGCGCGGAAATGGGCCAGGTAGTCAGCCTGCGCCCGGGGGCTGCCCAGCCGGGCCAGGGTGTGCCGGGAGGCAGGCGTCGACCGGCCGGTGCCGCGCTGGTCCAGCAGCAGCACCCGGTAGTCATCCAAGGCCCGGTTCAGCCAGGACTCCCGGCCGAACGGGCGCGGGCTGCCGAACCCGGGACCGCCCTGAAGGTAGACCAGCCACGGCAGGCCGGCGCCGCCGTCGCGCCGCCCGGCCGGCACGACCTCACGGGCGAACACCTCGATCTGCTCGCCGCCTGGCTCCTGGTGATCGAGCGGCACCGTGAACATGTGGTCGGTGAGCACCGTGCCCGGCTGGCAGAACACCGGGCCGCTCCGCAGG
>JAWWPY010000514.1:0-2940 GCA_033854735.1 Streptosporangiaceae bacterium
GAGGAGATCAATCTCGCCGGGGTCCTGTACGCGCTGGCCGACCCGGTCCGGCTGCGGATCACCGGGGTGCTCGCCGACGGGGGAGAGCACGTTCCGGCCGACTTTCCCGCGGATGTCTCGCAGTCGACGCTCAGTCATCACATGAAGCGTTTGCGGCAGGCCGGGGTCGCCTGGTCGCGCCCCGAGGGCACGCGCTGCTACGTGTCGCTGCGTCCCGAGCTGGAGCAGCGCTTTCCCGGCCTGCTGACCACGATCCTGGCCGCGGATCGTGCCGCGGACGGGGCCGTGGCGGCGGCTGGCGCCCCCGGCGGGTAACAGCGGCGCCGCCGGACTTGATAGCGCTAGTTCAACGGTATATAAAGCTTACATGGCTGAGCGGGCGATGCAGGAAGCGACCTTCCTGATCCTCACCGCGCTGGCGACGGGGAGCCAGCATGGATACGGGATCATCACCGAGGTCAGCCAGATCTCCCGCGGCCGGGTCCGGCTGCGCGCGGGGACTCTCTATACCGCGCTGGACCGGCTCCGCATCGACGAGATGATCGCGGTGGACCGGGAAGAGATCGTGGACAACCGGCTGCGCCGCTACTACCGGCTCACGCCCAAGGGCTCGCAGAAGCTGGCCGCCGAGGCCGCGCGGCTGCAGGCGAACGCCGCCGCGGCCCTGTCCCGGCTGGACCTGGCGGGGGGCACCACGTGAGCGAGTCCTCCGGGCTGGAGCAGGGGTACCGGCGGCTGCTGGCCTGGTACCCGCGCGCGTTCCGCCGCGACCATGCCGACGAGATACTCGGCGTGCTGATGGCCAGCGCGGGGGAGGGCCAGCGGCGGCCCCGGCTGGGGGAAGCCGCCGACCTGCTGTGGAGCGGGCTGAAGATGCGCCTCCGGGGGCCGGCCCCGACGGGCGAGAGCCGGCCCTGGACCGATGCGCTGGCACTGTTCAGCCTGGTGGCGCCGCTGTTCCTGCTGCTGACCGACGTCCTGGCGGTGGCGCTGCCGTACCGGTTGCACCCGGCCGCCGCGGGGTCGGTCTTCATCCAGATCGGCGCCATACATCCGGAGATCGGCGGCCTCTCCCTGCTGCAACTGCCGATCTTCGATGTCATGGTGGGCTGCGAAGTGATCGTCGCGGTTCTCGTGCTGCTGGGAGTGCGGTGGCTGGCTCTGGGCGTGATGGCCGCCTCGGTCATCTACTGGGTCGCCACGGCCCAGTCGATTCCCTGGATTCCCTACCCGTTGCAGTTGCTGGCCACGGGCGGCTACCTCCTGGAGGCGGCCGCGCTGATCGCCTCGCCCGGGCCGCGGCGCGGTCGCCAGCTCGTGAACTGGCGCCACGGCGTGGTCCTGCTCGTGCTGGCTGCGGGTGTCCAGCTGTCGATCTTCCGGGATGACCCGCTGGGTCATCCCTTGTCCCTCCAGGTCGCGCAGTCGCCGCAGCTGACGCTGTATCTGGCGGGCAGCGCGGTGCTCGCGGGGGCCGCGGTGGTCCTGGTGGTGGCCTGGAAACTGAACCGTTATGTCCTGGTGCTCCTCGCGATGATGGTCTATCCCTTCGCGATCCAGCTGGCCTTCGCCTCGACCGGCGGCAGCACTGATCTGCTCGGCAACCCCACGCCCCTGCACGTGGCCGCGCTGTATCTGCCGCCCGTGCTGTTTGCCTGCGGGACCGTGCTCGCGGCCGTCACTCCCCGCCGGTCCCGGCTTCTGCCATCCTGAGCACCGTGGCCGCGCTGGATGCGACCGCCTGACCGGCGTTGCGGGTACTTCGCAGTCGCGCGGGGGTGGCTGTTGTGGAGATGCTGCAACCGGATGTTCCGGGCATCCTGGATGCCATGACTGATCCGCAGCCGGGCCAGGGTAACGCTGGCCACGTTCACGGGCCCGGGCACGGCTCGGCGCGCGCCCACGGGTCGGCGCGCACCCACGGCCCCGGCGCGCTGGGACGGCTGCGGCACCTCGTCCGGCCGCACTCGCATGAGGCCGCCGACCGCGTGGATCCGGTCATGGAGGCCAGCGCGGAGGGCATGCGGGCGCTGTGGATCTCGCTGGCGGTCCTGGCGGTCACGGCGCTGGTCCAGGCGGCCGTCGTGGCGGTCTCCGGATCCGTGGCGCTGCTGGGCGACACCCTGCACAACGCGGCGGACGCGCTGACCGCGGTGCCGCTGGGCATCGCGTTCCTGGCCGCGAGGCGGCGGCCGAACCGCCGGTACACCTACGGGTACGGCCGGGCCGAGGACCTGGCCGGGGTGGTGATCGTCCTGGTCATCGCCGCATCCTCCGCGCTGGCGGCCTACGAGGCGGTCACCCGGCTGGCCCACCCCCGGCCGGTGTCGAACCTGGTCGCGGTGGCGGTCGCGGCGCTGGCCGGGTTCACCGGCAACGAACTGGTCGCCCGGTACCGGATCCGGCTGGGCCGGCGGATCGGCTCCGCGGCGCTGGTCGCCGACGGGCTGCATGCCCGCACGGATGGCTTCACGTCCCTGGCCGTCCTGCTCGGGGCGTGCGGTGTGGCGATCGGCTGGAACTGGGCCGACCCGGTAGTCGGCCTGGTCATCACCGTGGCCATCCTGGCTGTCCTGCGCGGGGCAGCCCGCGACATCTACCGGCGCCTGATGGATGCGGTCGACCCCGCCTTGGTCGACCAGGCCGAGCAGACCCTGCACTCCACTCCCGGGGTCCTGGATGTGGGCCAGGTCCGGCTGCGGTGGATCGGCCACCTGCTGCGGGCTGAATGCGAGGTCATCGTCGGCGCTGGTTCCAGCGCGATCCAGGCGCATCAGGTGGCGGTGGACGCCGAGCACAACCTGCTCCATGCCCTGCCGCGGCTGACCGCGGCGCTGGTGCACGCCGATCCTCAGGCGCGGGAGGGCTCTGACCCTCACGCCGTGCTGGCCCCGCATCGCGAATGAACACTGGGTGACGCGGCTGGGGCCACTGCTCGTG
>JAWWPY010000515.1:0-38994 GCA_033854735.1 Streptosporangiaceae bacterium
GGCTCGCGCGGATTACGGCCCGGATGACATGCGCGGCGGTTACCCGGCGGAGACCGGCGGCGGTTACGGCCCATACGACATGCGCGGCCGTTACACCGAGGACGACCTGCGTGGCGGTTACGGCCCAGACGACGCGCGCGGCCGCTACGGGCAGGACGAACCGGGCGACGGCTACGGTCCGGACGACACGCTAAGCCGCTATGCCCAGGACGCCGCACGCGGCTACGGTCCGGACGACACGCTAGGCCGCTACGCCCAGGGCGCCGCGCGGGGCTCCTACGGCCTGGACGACATGCGTGGCCAGTTCAGCCCGGCCGAAGCATCCGCATTCGAGCGCGAGTTCGCCGACCGCGAGCGCGGGCCGGCCGGACCGCTGTCATCCGTGCCGTCCTCGCGCTACGGGGCGCGCTCGTGAAGGAACCCACCGCCCCGGAGGCAATGCGCATAGGCCGCGCCCGCCTCACCGCGGGCTTGGACCGGTACGAGACCATAGACCTGGCCACGCACCAGGAGATCTTCGGCCCGATGCGCCGGATGACCGCCCGCCAGTTGGTGGAGATGGCAGAGAGCGTCGACCTGCGCGGTCGGGGCGGTGCGGGGTTCCCGGTCGGCCGCAAGATCAGGGCGGTGATGCAGACGGCCGCCGCGCGCAAATGCAGGCCGGTCGTCCTGGTCAACGGCACCGAGGGCGAGCCGGGCAGCACTAAGGACAAGATGCTGCTGCTCAGGTCCCCCTATCTCGTTCTCGGTGGCGCTCTGCTCACCGCCCGGGCACTGAGTGCCAGGGAGATCGTCATCGGTGTGACCGGGGGCGGCCGGGTGGCCAAGTCGGTCGTCAATGCGGCCAAGGCGGAGCCGGACCTGAGGAAGATCCTCCGGATCGTTGAGGTACCCGAGAGGTTCGTGTCGGGTGAGGGTGGCGCCTTGGTCAACGCCGTCAATGGCAAGGTGGCCTTGCCACCCGGCCGCAAGCGCCGGGCCAGTGACACCGGAGTGGACGGGCTGCCCACATACCTGTCCAATGCCGAAACGTTCGCCCAGCTCGCCGTGCTCGCCATGCTCGGCACGGAGGGCTATGCCTCGGACGGGACCGCGGAGGAACCGGGCACCGTGCTGCTGACAGTCGGCGGATCGGCTGGGCGCCCGGCGGTGGTGGAAGTCCCCACCGGCGTGCCCCTCGGTAACGTCATGGACATCTGTGAGGTCACGGCGCACGACGGCGTGCTGGTCGGCGGCTACCACGGGATGTGGCTGACCGCTGAGGTCGCCGATGAGGTGCCGGTGTCCCGGGCTGGCCTCGATGCCGCTGGCGGGACGCTCGGCGCCGGCATCGTCCTCCCGCTCGGCGCGGGTACCTGCCCGCTGGGCGAGGTGGCCCGGATCGTGCGCTACCTGGCCAAGGAATCGTCCGGCCAGTGCGGTCCGTGCAAGCTCGGCCTGCCCGGTATCGCCCGCTCGATGAGCGCGCTCGCGGACGGTTCCGGGGGAATGGACGCGCTCGACGCGGCCCGCAGGGCGGCCTCGGTTGTCCGCGGCCGTGGTGCCTGCTCCCACCCGGACGGCGTGTCCAGGTTCGTCCTCTCGGCACTGGATGTCTTTACCGACGACCTCGCGGCGCACCTGTTCCGCGGCTCCTGCGGGCAGCCGGTCCGCGGCCTCCTGCCGCTCTCGCCGGAGGATGACGAAGCGCGTCTGCAAGTGGACTGGACGCGGTGCCAGGGACATGGGCTCTGCCGCAGCGTGGTGCCGGAGCTCGTGCAGCTGGACAATCAGGGCTACCCCGTGTTCCTGGACATGCCGGTGCCGTTCTGGCTGGAGAAGGAGGCTCAGCAGGCGGTCGCCATGTGCCCCGCGCTGGCCCTCAGGCTCACCCCGTCGGCACCGTCGGGCGGGTCGGGCAAGAGCAGCCCCCGTGCCGCCCTGCCCAGTACCGCGCCGCCGACGCTGCAGCTTGTCATTCCCCCGCGGCGGGAACTCCCCGGCGGCTGACCAGCCTCCGCTGGTTCCCTTCCCAGGGAGTGTTCGTAGGCTGGTCACACTCGTACGGGGCGGCGGATCCGCGGGCGGCGCAGCCGCCAGCGGCAAAGGGGAACGCATGAAGGTAGCTCGGTTGCACGCCGTGGGCGATCTCCGGATCAGCGAGGTGCCAGTTCCGGCACCGGAACCGGGGATGAGCCTGGTCCGGGTGACGGCCGTCGGCATCTGCGGCTCCGATCTGCACTGGTGGGGCGAGGCCGGCATCGGGGACGCGGGACTTATCCAGCCCCTGATCCTCGGGCACGAGGCCGCGGGGGTCATCGTCGAGGGCCCGCGGAATGGCGAGCGCGTGGCGATCGATCCGGCGGTGCCCTGCGGCGCCTGCCGGTCCTGCCGCGATGGCCACCGCAACCTCTGCAGCTATACCAAGTTCGCTGGGCACACCGGCCAGGACGGGGTCATGCGAGACTTCATGGCCTGGCCCTCGGAGTTGCTGCACTCACTGCCGGACGCCTTGACCGACGCTGAAGGCTCGTTGCTCGAGCCTCTCGGCGTGGCCATTCACGCCCTTGACCTGGGCCATGTGCGGCTGGGAGCCTCGGTGGCGGTCGTGGGATGCGGCCCGATCGGGCTCCTGCTCACGGCGGTACTACGGGCGGCCGGGGCTGGCTCGGTGGCGGCCTTCGACCCGCTGCCACACCGGCTCGAGGCGGCCACCTGGCTCGGTGCCGACGTCGTCGCGGATCCCGACCGGGCCAGCAGCCTGATCCCGCATGGTGGGCCGACCGGCGAGGGCGTGGACGTGGCGTTCGAGATGGCTGGGACCAGCGAGGCGGTGCAGCTGGCCATGGCGATGGTTCGTCCCGGTGGCAGGGTGGTGCTCGGCGGCATCCCGAGCGACGACCAGACGACCTTCCAGGCCTCCGTGGCCCGGCGCAAGGGCCTCACCATCGCCATGGTCCGCCGGATGAAGGAGGTCTACCCCCGGGCGATCAGCCTGGCTGCGGGCCAGCGGGTCGATCTCACGCGTCTGGTGACGCACCGGTTTCCGCTGGAAAAGGCGCCGGACGCGTTCGCTGCCGCCGCGCAGCGCATTGGCCTCAAGGTCATCATCGAGCCCGGGACCTGAGCCGGACGACGTGGGGCACCAGGACCTGGCGCATCGTGGCGGACTGACCGGCCGGTAACATCCACGACGTGACCGCAAGCTTCTATGTCCCGCTCGGCGACGGCAGGTGGCGGGGCACGGTGCACACGACCGGCCCTTGGGATGCGCGGGCCCAGCATGGCGGCCCGCCGAGCGCGCTGCTAGGACGGGCCATCCAGCGGTGTGCGCCGCGTGACGACATGATCGTCGCCCGGTTCACCTGCGAGATCCTGGGCGCCATCCCGGTCGGCGAACTTGAGGTGCGGGCACGGGTCACCCGCGGCGGCCGCAGTGTCGAACTCCTCGAGGCGGTGGCCAGCGCCGGCTCGCGCGACGTGGCGTCGGCCCGGGCCTGGCGGGTGCTGCGGACCGACAGCCAGTCGATCGACTCCCGGCCGGCCGGGCCACCCGCGCTGCCCAGTGAGGCGGTCGCCGAGCCGCCCGGCGGCTGGGTGGATGGTTATCTGTCGGCGGTCGAGTGGCGCATGGTGCGGGGCAGCTTTGCGGCGCCCGGCCCGGGCACCGTGTGGGCGCGGCTGCGCTACCCGCTCGTCCCCGACGAGGAGACCGGTCCGCTGGAGCGGGTGCTGGCCGTCGCGGACAGCGGGAACGGACTCTCCGCTGAGCTTGACATCGCCCGCTGGCAGTTCATCAACCCCGAACTCACCGTGCACCTGCACCGGATGGCTGTTGGTGAATGGATCTGCCTCGACGCTTCCACGGCAATCTCCGCCGGCGGCGCGGGGCTCGCCACATCGGTCCTGTCCGACCTGGACGGCCCGGTCGGTGTCGGCGCACAGTCCCTGCTGATCACCGCCCGGCCAGCTGGGCCCCCAGCGGTGTCTGCTCGTACATGACCGCGTGCCGGTGCCGGCGGCGGGCCACGAGGCGCGCCCCGTGCAGCGCGGCGAGATGCTCAGACACCGTGCTGGGGGCCAGGCCGTGCCGCCGGGCGAGAGTGCCGGTCGAGGCTGCTTCCGCGAGCGATTCGAGCAGGGCGCCCCTGGTCCCGCCGAGCAGATGGGCCAGCGCGGCCGAGTGATCAGTGCGGGTGGGCTGCCACAGCTCGGCGATCCCGCGGGCCGGGTAGAAGAGGGTCGGCTGGGCTGCCTCGGTCACGGCGGCCAGGTCGGGCCAGATGAACGCGCTGGGCATGAGCACGAGGCCAGTTCCGCTGAGCCGTCGCCGATCGCTCAGCCGCCCGGCGATGACCACGGCCCGGCCGGTCCACCGGACCTTGGGATGCAGGTCGGACAGCACCCGCTGCAGCCCATAGTCGGCCAGCAGCCGGGTCCGGTACGTCACGTCGGCATCGAGCAGGTCGCGCAGCCGGGGCCAGTGCGGTGCGACCAGCAGCCGCCAGCACTCTTCGAGCAGGTCGGCCAGGAGGCTGCGGGTCACGGCCGCGTCGTCGAGCAGCCGCCACGCACTGTCGGGCACCGGCTCGCCTGACCGCTCGGTCAGTGACCGCTCCACTTCGGCGGCGATCTGCTCCAGCGGGGTGGCCCGGACCATGGCGAGCTGATCGGACACGTCGCTGCCCGGACCGGCGGGCACGGGGCTGAGGAAGTCGGGTGTCCAGCCGATCCGGGGCGACAGCACCAGCAGTGGCCGCAGGTCCAGGCGGTCAAGGTCCGGGCGGACGGAGTCCAGCCAGGGGATGTGGTACTGGTGGCGCTCGGGCTCGATCAGGACGCGCAGCGCCGACATCGTCTCCAGCAGCGGGGATACGGCGAACCGGGTGCGGGCTGGATCGTCCGGGCCGAAGACGAGTACCCGGCTCACCGGCGGCTCCCAGCCTAGCTGGCCTCAGCTGCGAGTCCGTGGCTCGTCGCAGGAAGATTCGGTGACACCCGAATCTCTGGTACCGATGGTAGCCGCCGGCGATGGTCTACCCATGTCATCCGAGCGGGCCAGTTACCGGCAGGTGCTGGGCGGCGGTGAATTCCGGGCCATCTTCGCCGCGGACATCGTGTCCATGCTCGGCAACGTGGTGGCGGCGGTCGCCCTGACGGTGCTGGTCTACCAGCGGACGCATTCCCCGGCGCTGGCGGCGTCGGTCATGGCGCTGGCGTTTCTGCCTTATCTGGTCGGCGGCACCCTCCTCGGTGCGGCGGCGGACCGCCTGCCCGCCCGGCGTGTCCTGGTCGGATGTGATCTGATCAGTGCGGCACTGGTCGGCGCCATGGTGGTCCCGGGTATCCCGGTGGCCGGCCTGCTGGCCCTGCTGTTCGTGGCGGGCCTGGTCTCGCCGGTATACGCGGGCGTCCGGTCGGCCCTGCTGCCGGATGTGCTGGCGCCCGGGCCGTGCTACGTGCTGGGCCGGGCGCTGCTCCGGATGGTCGCCCAGTCGGCCCAGATCGCGGGCTACGGCATTGGCGGTCTGCTGCTCGCCGCTGTGTCACCGCGCGGCGCGCTGGCGGTCGATGCCGTATCGTTCGCCGCCTCTGCTGGGGTGCTGCGGTTCGGAACGGCGGCGCGCGGGCCGCGCGGCGGCCGGACCGGGTCGATGGCCCGGGATTCCCTGGCGGGCCTCCGGGCCGTGCTTGTCCACCGGCGGGTCCGGCGCATCCTGCTGTTCAGCTGGCTGGTGCCCGCCTGTGCCATCGCGCCTGAGGCACTAGCCGTCCCTTATGTCACGCACATTGGGCTGCCCGCCCGGGCTGCTGGCTTCCTGCTCATGGGGATCCCGGCCGGCACGGTGGCCGCCGACATCATCGTCGCCCGCCTGCTCCCCACCCGGCGGCAGCGGCGGGTGGTGGTCGTGGCGGCGCTGGTGGCCTTCGCGCCGCTGGCCGCGTTCGCCGCGCTCCCTGACCTGGCCGCCGCCCTTGGGCTGCTGGTGGTCTCGGGCCTCGGCTCGGCCTGGAGCGCGGGTATCGATGGGCTGCTCGTCGAGGCGGCACCGGAGCAGTTGCGGAGCCGGGCCCTGGCGGTCGGCAGCGCAGGCCTGATGTTCACCCAGGGTGTCGGGTTCGCGTTCTGGGGCCTGGCCGGCCAGTTCGTCCCGCTGGTCCTCGTCATTCCCGGCGCGGCCGTCCTCGGCACGGCCGCCGTCATCGCGCTGCGCCCCCCCGTGCGATGACCCCCTGCGATGACCCCGTGCGATGACCCCGTGCGCTAACCGGAGTAACCCGCTCGTCAGGTAATCGGCCTAGGCACCCTGATCCGTTGAGCCTAACTAATGGGCACGGCAACCTGGCACTGTCTGTCCTGTCGGGTAATCCCGGTCAATCACCTAAGGGAATTGATCGCTCGTCCTGCTTGTGGCGATGCTCGTCAGAAGGGGGCGGAATGTATCACCCACACGCAGTTCAGGCTGCCCGCATAGTGCCCGGTAACGACATTCGTTGCGGACGTCGGGATCGGCCGGCGACCCGCCCGACGCGCGCTCCCGCCGAGGCGCACGTCGGGCCGGTGTTCGCAGGACCCAGAGCCGGCCACCGGGCCGGGCCGCACGCTGACCGGGCGGGTTCGGGGTCGTGAAATGACCATTCGCGAGCAGGCTGAGGAAGCCTATCAATCCATGATCGACGCCGGGTATGGAACCAGCATGGCGATGCGCGCCTACCAGACCAAGATGACCACGCTCCCGGGGGTGACGATTGACGGCATAGCTGTGCGCCTCCTTCGCCCTTCTTCACGCTGGAGTCACACCCGAATGGCGGAGGAGAATCATGAGCTTCAGGACGGGGTCGGCGCGTTACGTGGTCGCGGTCGGCTGCACCTGAGCCACCTGGGTGATCCACCCGGATATCTCCATGTGATGGACGTCGCAGACGCACGCCAGGTCGCGATAGGAATGCGGTGGCCACCCAGGACACCATCACCCAGCTGATCACCGCCCGCCGGCACCACGGCACAACCAGGAACAACGCCTGGCTGAAAGAACCGCACCGCCACCCTGAACCTGCGTAACCTCATCTGCCGCGGCCTGGCCCGCGGCAACGCAGCCTGGGTGCTGGCCTGACTTGCAACACCCTGACTGCACCAGGCCCTCTTGCCGCCGCTACCACACGCCTGCCAGGCTGGCACCGGCGGGAAGAGCGACCACGTTGCCGGCCCCCCCGGGCCTGGCTTACTGCCGCACAGACGGCCTTGTCGGCGCTCTTCCCGCTCCAGATCATCCTTTGTTCAGGACCCTCATAGAGCATCTCGACGACGCGCCCCGGATGTGCGCGTTCAACCTTGGCATCGGGGCCGGCGCCTCCCGTTCCCTAGTTCGTGGCCGCTCTCCAGGAGGCTTCCGGGATTGCCATTCCCTACGAGGTCCCAGATCACCCCAGTCGACAGCCCCCGTGCTTCGCGAGGCTGCGCGAAGCACGGGGGCTGGGGCGGGCGGGGTTAGCTGGATCTCACCATGCTGTAGTTGGAAGTGGACAGGGTGCCGACGCTGGCAATCGTCATCCCGAAGCTGGCACCGTTGACGTCCGCTGGCACCGTTGCCGTGTATGTCGCCTGGGTCCATCCGGCGGATGCCGGGAGGGGCTGGGTCTGGGTCCAGTACCCCCAGACGCCAGTGGTGGCGTTGCGACTGTAGAGGGTGAGGAAAACGGGGACGGTTGACTGGTAGTAGACGCTCATCGTGTATACCCCGCCCGCGGTGACAGTGGGGGCGCAGTTGCCGTTGTCGAACGGCGTGACCAGCTTGGCGTCGCCGTCCGTCCAGCTCGTCATGCTGACCGTTTCCTGGCCGCCCGTCTGGCCGCCGGCTGGGCTCCAGGTGAAGGTCGGGCTGTTGGTCCCGAAGCCGGCCGCCATCCAGCACGCGGGGTTGGTCCCGGTGCCATCTGCGGTCTGCAGCAGCGGATTGGGCAGCGCCTGGACACCGATCGCGGCGGCGGCCGGAACCCCGGCGCCGTTGTCGACCAGGCTGTAGTTGGATGTGGACAGGATTCCGTTGCTGGGGATGGTCATCCCGTAGCTGAGCGCCGTCACGGTCGAAGGCACCGGTGGGGTGAGCCAGGTCGCCTGGGTCCAGCCGGCCGACGCCGCGAAGGTTGGGCTCTGTGTCCAGTAGGACCAGGTGCCGTTCGCGGCCCGGCCGTAGACGGTGATGAACACCGGGACGGTGGACTTGTACCAGACGCTGAGCTGATAGGAGTGGCCGGTCACGATGGTGGGAGCGCACTGGCCCAGGTCCATGGTCGTGAGCAGCTTCGCGTCTCCGGAGGTCAGGCCGTTCATGCTGAGCGTTTCCTGGCCCCCACTCACTGCCCCGCCGGTCGTGCTCCAGGAGAAGCTGGGCGTGTTGGTGCCGTAGCCGTTCTGCGTAAAGCACTGGGGATTAGCCGGGGTGACCGGGTCGGCGGTCGTCAGAGTCGGGTTGACCACCGCATTGGTGCCGACCGGGGCGGCGGGCACCGTCGGGGCGATCACAGCGGGCTGCTGTGCGCCGCCGATGACCTGCGCGATGGTCTTGACCTGGACCCCCTTGAAGAGCACCTGGCCCTGCAGCCAGGTCAGGAAATTGCTGAACAGGGTGGGAGACCACGAGTACACCGGATCGCACCCGGCCGTGGTCTTGGCACAGATCTGGTGGAAGGAGAGCGCCAGCAGGCCGCCGCCGTGACTTTCCGCGTTGGTGACGGTCTTCTCCATTTGCGCCAGCGTGGTGGTCTGCTCGGCGTCGTCGGGTGTGGCGATGTTGTACGGGTCAGCGGGCGGGATGGTCTCCGCGTACGGGCAGTCCGGGTAGGCGCAGGCGCCCACGTCCGCGGACGCGACGTCGCCGACGCCGCGCGCGGAGTTGAACCCGCACGCCTTGGCCAGTGTCTCGTCCGTGGCGTTAAGGTCCGCGAACGGGTAGGCGAAGTTGGTGACCTTGAAGCCGTCGGCCAGCAGCACGTTGCGCCCCTGGCAGATTTCCCGCTGGGCCTCCGCGCTGGACTTGGTCGGGAGGTCGGCGTTGTTGACGGTCTTGCCGCCGATCTCATCCCCGTTCGCGGCCAGGGTGTTGAGGTTGGCCATGGTCATGAAACCGGGCTGGCCGATCCAGCCCGAGATGATGTAGAACGTGCCCGCCATGTTGTGCGCTTTCAGGGCCGTGGCGGCGGTCATCTGTGATGCCCACTGGTTGTCGAATGTAAACGACACGACCGTCGGGGTTCGCACCGGAATGGTCGCGGATCGCGCGGCGGACGCGGGCGCAGCGGACAGGCCCGCCACGGAAATCGCGGCCGCTGAGACCGTCGCCACGACGGCTCCCGCTCGTCTCAGCCGAATATGAAATGACTTCAGACGAAACATCCTGTGCGTCATGTCTAGCCCCCCGTGTGTTTCCATGGTCGGTTCCTCCGCGAAACTGGCTCAGCTATTCGTGGGCACCTGCCGGCTGACATGCAGCCTGACAAGCGCTGAATACTGCCCTATCCACCTATTTACATATTTGCGACAAAAGTCCGGATTTCGGAATGTAGGGCCGGTGGCCGCCACCTGACTGCCTCGATCGCACGGCCGGGAGTACCACTGAGTCCCGGCCACGTCGAGACAGGCCGAGGCCCCCGGCTTCTGCGGATCCGGCCGAGATCGCCCGCCCAGGGCCCGGCAGGCATCCCCGGGAGTCCATTGACCTGGCGAAACTCGAAACTAGGCGTGGTCGCGACTTGATCGGGCAGCGTGGCCTCCAGCTGTTACAGGCCTGGTCTCGGGTCCGGGCCGCGCAGCCCAGCATGCGCCGCCGACGGCCGCCGGCGTCTCGTGCATGTGGGTGAGAAAGAAGTGCCATTTGGATGACTACGCGGCACCTCTGAGAATGCAGACTCCGCAGAGATGTGGTGGGGGCATCACGATTAAATCGTGTAATTCAAACAGATCATTATAAAGGAATAATTATCACGGGGGAGTGTCGCATCGTGCGTTCGCAACGTGAGGGAATCCGGGTCGGGGTTGTCGGTGTGGGTTACTGGGGGTCTAAGCACGTGCGCGTGCTGCGCTCGATGACCGACGTGGCCGCCGTAGTCAGCATTGACCAGCGTTTCGCCGGTACGGCTAACGGGCGGACCGACCACCTCCAGAACGAATACGCCGACATTGCGGCGGCCATGCCGTACATCGACGCGGTCGTCATAGCGACGCCGCCGTCGAGTCACGTGGACGTGGGCTTGCAGGCGATCGCGGCGGGTAAGCACGTACTCATCGAGAAGCCGCTGGCCACGACGGTGGCAGCGGCGCGGTCGCTGGTCGATGCGGCCGACGCGGCCGGTGTTGTGCTCATGGTCGGGCACACGTTTGAGCACAACGCGGCGGTGCACAAGCTGCGCGACATCGTGCGCCAGCGGGAACTCGGGCAGCTGTATTACCTTGACTGCGCTCGCCTGAACCTCGGGCTCTACCAGACCGACGTGAACGTCATCGTCGACCTGGCTCCGCACGACATCTCGATCGCGAACTTCGTGCTGGGCTCGCGGCCGACGACGGTCACCGCGTGGGGTTCGCGTTATGTGCACCCCGACCACGAAGACGTCGCCTACCTGCGGCTCGACTACGCCGACGTGGGCGTCCAGGCCAATATCCACGTCAGCTGGCTCAGCCCGGACAAGGTGCGCCGGATCACGGCCGTGGGCTCGAAGAAGATGGCGGTCTACGACGATCTGGCCGCGGACGAGCGTATCCGGATCTATGACAAGTCGGCGATGCCCCCGGAGGGGGGCGACGGGCCGTTGTCCCGGGTCGCCTACCACCTCGGCGGCGTGGTCTCACCGTTCATCGCCTTCGCTGAGCCGCTGGCTGTTCAAGATCAGCATTTCGTGGACTGCATCGCCGAAGGCTCACGGCCAGCGACGGACGGCAACAGCGGCCTGACCGTGGTCCAGGTCCTCGAGTGCGCCCAGATCTCGCTGACGGAGCAGAGGCCGGTGGCCCTGGCCGAGCTGGCGCAACTCCCGGTGACCGCCTCCCGCGTGCCTGATGCCGTATTCGCCGGGGCCATCCGGACCTGATCCAGCATCACGCAGCGACCGGTGCGCCGTCGGCGCACACCGAGACACGGGGGAACCGAACGAAATGACTACCGTACCTTTCACTGACCTGGCCGCGATGACCAAGGAGATCTGGCCGGCGATCGAGCGGGACTACCTAGCCTGCCTGCTCGGCGCCGGTTACATCGGCGGCCCGGCGGTCGAGTCCTTCGAGCGGGAGTGGGCCGCCTACTGTGGCGCCGATCACGCCGTGGGTGTCGCCAACGGGACCGATGCGCTGCAGCTCAGCCTGACTGCACTCGGGATCGGGCCCGGCGATGAGGTCGTCGTCCCAGCGAACACGTTCGTCGCCACTGCCGCCGCCGTGGTCCGTGCGGGCGCGACGCCGCGGTTCGCCGACGTCAGCGACGACACGCTGCTCATGACGCCAGAAACGCTCAGCGCGGCGATCACCCCGCGCACGCGGGCCGTCATGATCGTTCACCTGTACGGACAGATGCCCGACATGGCCGGCCTGCTCGCCGTCGCCGACAACGCGGGGATCCTCGTCATCGAAGACGCCGCGCAGGCCCACGGTGCGGAGTGGGCCGGCCGGCGGGCAGGCTCCTTCGGCGCGGCCGCCTGCTTCAGCTTCTATCCAGGAAAGAACCTGGGCGCCTTCGGCGACGCGGGCGCGGTGGTGACGTCGCGGCCGGAAGTCGCCGACCGGGTGCGGGCGCTCGCCAATCACGGCCGGTCGCACGGTTCATCGCACTACGAGCACGAGGTCGTCGGCACCAACAGCCGTCTGGACACACTCCAGGCGATCGCGCTGTCGGGCAAGCTCGCCCGCCTGGACGTGTGGACACAGCGGCGGATCGAGCTGGCCGCCCGCTACCGGGACCAGCTGAGCGGCACAGGCCTGAAGCTGGTCGGCGTCGCACCTCCGGCCCGCCACGTCTATCACCTCTTCGTCGTCCGCCTGGCCGAACGCGACCGGGTCCGGGTGGAGCTGGGGCGCCGTGGAATCCAGACCGGCGTGCACTATCCGGTGCCGTGCCACCTGCAGCCGCCGCTCCGGCGATTCGCGGATGGCGCGCTGCCCGTGGCCGAGCAGGCTGCCCAGGAACTGTTGTCGCTCCCGTTGTTCCCGCACATGACCGATGACCAGGTCGACGTGGTGTGCGAAGTGCTTGGCCACCTGCTGCCGGCCACCATCAGCCCGGAGTTCACCCGTGTCTGCTGAGCCGGCCAGCCGGTTCCGGCTGGCCGGTGACCGCGGTGGCGTCCCCATGACGCAACTGGCCGAGAGGCCGCACCGCAGCGCCCGGCTCGGGTTTGCGGACGACGCCGCCAAGCGAGCACTGGACATCGTGGTCTCGCTGGCCATGATCATGGTCTTGGGGCCGCTGCTCATTCTGCTCTGGTCGGCGGTACGGCTGACGTCGCGTGGGCCCGCGCTGTTCAGGCAGCAGCGGCTCGGCCGTGACCAGCAGCGTTTCATGGTGCTCAAACTGCGGACCATGTACTCCGGCAACAACGACCAGATCCACCGCGACTACGTAACGAACATGCTCCGCGACCGCCAGCCGCAGGCCGCCGGGTCCAGCGGGCTGTTCAAACTGGACGCCGATCCCCGTATCACGCCGCTCGGTGCCTGGCTGCGCCGGACCAGCCTGGATGAGCTGCCGCAGCTCCTCAACGTGCTCGGCGGCCAGATGTCCCTGGTGGGGCCGCGTCCGGTGCTGCCCTGGGAAGAGGAGCTGTTCAGCGCGGCCAACCGGCAGCGTTTCGAGGTCAAGCCCGGCATCACCGGCCTGTGGCAGGTGAGCGGCCGCAGCAAGCTCTCGATGCAGCAAGCTCTCGAACTCGACGCCGAGTACGTGGGCCGCCGCAGTCTCGCGCTGGACCTCATCATCCTGATCCGCACCGTGCCAGCCCTGCTCCGAGGTGGCGCGACGTGACGTCAGGAGCTGGTGGGACGGACGTCGCCACCCCGGAATTGATGGCGGGCGGATCGGACCTGGCCACCCCGCAAGGCGCGGTGAGCGACTCGATGTCGGTCGCCGTCTGGACCATCATCAGCCGGTTCACGGGCGTCCTGCGCGGGGTTACGGTCGCCGCGGTGCTGGGCGCGACGTACTTCGCCAATACCTACCAGTTCACCAACTCACTGCCGAACCTCGTCTTCTACGGCCTGCTGGCTGGCTCACTATTCTCCTCGATCCTCGTGCCCGCCCTCGTGCCGCATATCGACTCGGGCGACCGGCGGGCCGCCGCGCGCACCGCGGGGGGCCTGCTCGGCCTGGCCCTGGTCGGCATGCTGGCTCTCGTCCCAGTCGTGGCGGTGCTCACGCCGGTGCTGCTGCATCTGGGCTCGGCCGGGGCCACCGACCCGGCGGCGGCGCAGGGCCAGGCCCATATCGGTGCCGTGCTGGTGCTCCTGCTGCTGCCGCAGGTGCCGCTGTACGCCGTGGTGGGCACGGCCGCGGCCGTCATGAACGCGCATCGCCGCTTCGCCTTGGCTGCCGCCGCACCGGCCCTGGAGAACCTGGGTACGATCGCCGTCCTCGGGGTGGTGGCGGTGCTGTATGCGCGGGCCGCGCAGCAGCGCGCCGCCCCCACGTCGCTGCTGCTCCTCCTGGGCCTGGGTACGACCGGCGCGGTTCTGCTGCACGCGGGCGCACAATGGTGGGGCGCGCGGCGGGTGGGCATCGTGCTCGTGCCCCGGGCCGGGTGGCGTGACCCGCAGGTGCGTGCGGTCGTCCGGCGGGCGCTGCCCGCACTGGCCCAGGCGGCGCTGGCCGCTCTCCAGCTGGGGGCACTGCTCGTCGTGGCCGACCGGGTGGCCGGTGGTGTCGTGGCGTTCCAGCTGGCGACGAGCTTCTACTTCCTGCCGATAGCGGTCGGCGCGACTCCGGTGGCGCTCTCGCTGGTGCCGCGGCTGTCCCGGATGACCGCGCCGGGCCAGGCTCCGGTCTTCCGCGATACCTACGTGCGCGGCCTGGTCTTCGCGTCCTTCCTCGTTATCCCGGCCGCCACCGCGTACGCCGTGCTCGCCCGGCCGCTGGCCGGCGCGATCGCGTTCGGCCACTTCAGCGCGTCGGGCGGCGCTGGATTGCTGGCCGCGTCGCTGACCGGCCTGGCCCCCGGCATCATCGGCGAGACGCTCTTCCTGGTGACCACCTACGCGTGCTACGCGCGCCAGGACACCACGCACCCGCTGCGGGGAATGATCATCCAGACGGTGGTCTGCGCTGGAGTCATCGCCGCCTGCCTGCAGATGCACGGTCCCGCGCTGCTCACCGCGCTCGGCCTCGGCCTGTCGGCCGGCAGCATCGCCGCGGCCCTCTACCTGGTGCACCATCTCCGGCGCGGGCTGCCGCCCGGGGGCGAGCCCGCACTGCGCCCATTGCTGCGCACGATCGTCTGCTCGGCCATCATGATCGTGCCGGCCTGGGCCACGGCGACCTTCCTGGCCGGCCACCTGAACACGGCTCCTGGCCACGTGGTCGCGATGCTCGCCGCCAGCGTGGTGGGCGCCAGCGTCTACTTCGCGCTGCAGGCCGCCCTGCATGCTCCGCAGATGACGTGGGTGGCCGGAGCGCTGCGGCGCGGGCCACGGCGGCCGGGCCCGCCGGGGAGTGGAGCCGCCCCCGTGGGGCACCCCTCAGTGCAGCACCCCTCAATGCGGCACCCCTCAATGCGGCGTCCGTCGGTGCTGCGTGTGCGCGCGGCGAGCCAGGCCGCGGAATTCGGCCGGATGATAGGGCCGGTCCTGGGCCGGCTGCGGCTTGAGATCGCGCTTCTCCTCGGGTGCGCCGCGATCGGGGTCCTGACCGCCATCAGCGTCAAGTACGCGGTAACCGCGATGCTGGTGCTGGGCCTCAGCGGATGGGTCCTGGTCAGGCCCGCGACCGCGGGCTACCTGCTCATTTTCCTCACTCCGCTCGTCGTGGGGGTCGATGCCAGCCACCTCGTTCCCTTGCTGCGCCCGAACGAGGCTCTCATGGTCTTGTTCGGCGCGCTCATCGGGCTGCGCTGGCTGGCCGGCGTCCGCACCGGCGACCGCCGGTGGCCGAGGCTGGACCGGGTCGACATCTGGCTCATCGCGCTCGGCCTCACCAGCTCGGTCGTTCCGCTCATGATGATGGTGGCCCGGCAGCGCCAGATCACCCCGGACGACCTCCTGTACTGCATCGTCATCTGGAAGCTGCTCGGCGAGTACGTCATCGTGCGCGCCACCATCACCACCCGCGAGCAGGCGATGCGTTGCCTGGTGCTCTCCATGATCTCAGCCGCGATCGTCTCGGCCATCGCCATCCTCCAGTCGCTCGGGCTGTTCGGCGTCCCGGCCCTGCTGGCTAAGTTCTACGCGCCGCTGGGGGTGACGGCCGTCCTGACCAACGGACGGGGCAGTTCGCTGCTCGGGCTGCCCGCCGCCGTGGCCGATCTGGCCATCCTCAACCTGGTCATCGCGATCGCCATGATCGTTCGCGGTCACCCGCGGCGGCTGTGGCTAGGTGGCCTGGCCGCGCTCTTGGCGTTCAGCGTGCTGGCCGCGGCCGAGTTCTCGACGGTGATCGCGCTCCTCGTGGCCCTGGGCGCGGTGGTGGCGCTCACCAAGTCAGGCAAGATCGTCGCCTACGGCATCCCGGTGGCCCTCCTGGGCGGAGTCCTGCTCTGGCCGGTGATCGAGATCCGGCTGAGCGGCTTCCACAGCGCATCCGGCCTGCCGATCAGCTGGATTACCAGGCTGCGTAACCTGCAGACCTACTTCTGGCCGACTCTGTTCTCAGACTTCAACTGGATCTTCGGGGTCCGGCCCTCGGCCCGGGTCGTCGCGCCCAACCAGCAGTACGGCTACGTCTGGATCGAGAGCGGCTACACGTGGCTGCTCTGGGGCGGCGGGATTCCCCTGCTGGCCAGCTACCTCGGCTTCGGGGGCGCGGTCGTCCGCAAGGGCTGGGCCTTCGCCCGGCGGGCGGACGCCGCGGGCATCGCCGGCACCGCGGTCGCTGCGGCCCTGTGCGCGCAGATGTTCTCGATGATTTTGGACCCGCACCTGACCTACCGCGGCGCGGGCGACGCGGTCTTCCTCATCCTGGCTCTGGTCCGGGTGCTGCCCAGCCGGCCGGCCCGGGTGGATGACCATGGCACACCGGTCGTGGCGGCCGCCGCCACGCCCCGACTTCAGGAGGTATTCGCATGATGTTCCGCAGCGAGCGGGTCCGCCGGCCGCGGGTGCTCATGCTCATCGAGAACGTGCCGCTGGCCCGCGACCACCGGCTGCGCAAGCAGGCTGCGGCCTTGCTGGCCAGCCAGTTCGAGGTGACCGTCATCTGCCGGAGGGACCCGGGCAACAAGGCATGCGTGCCGGGCGTGCGGGTGCTCGAGTACCCGGCGCCGCCCGAGGGTTCCGGCCTGCTCGCGTTCGCCGGGGAGTACGGGTATTCGGTCGTGATGGCCGCCGTTCTCACCGTCTGGGCCTTCGTCCGGCACGGTTTCGACATCCTTCAGGTAGCGAGCACGCCGGACATCTACTTCCTGCTCGCCGCGCCATGCCGGTGGCTGGGACGTCCGGTCGTCTTCGACTTCCGTGACCCGTCGCCGGAGACCTACGAGGCACGTTACGGGCCCGGCAACGGCGCCACTTACCGCGCGCTCCTGCTGCTTGAGCGCTGGAGCCTGCGGGCGGCCGACCGCGTCCTGGTCGTCAACGAATCCCTGCGGCGGATGGCCCGCCAGCGAGGAGGCGTCGACGATGCCCGGATCGTCCTGGTCGGGAACGGCCCGGCCGCGTCGCGGGTCGTCCGCCGCCCGGCCCGGCCCGAGCTGAGGCAGGGACGGCGCCGGCTGTGCTGCTGGGTGGGTTTGATCGGCCCACAGGACCGGGTCGACCTGGCCCTGCGGGCGGTCGATCATCTGGTGCACGTCAGGAAGCGGACCGACTGCGCGTTCGCCTTCGTCGGTGCGGGCGAGGCGCTGCCCGCGGCCCGCGAACTGGTCGCTGAGCTCGGCATCGGGGACTGGGTGAGCTTTCCCGGCTGGGCGCAGGAAGAACAGGTCTTCGACTACCTGTCGACCGCCGATCTCGGGCTCGAGCCCAACACGGAGGAATACGTGTCTCCCGTCAAGGTGATGGAGTATCTGGCGGCTGGCCTGCCGGTCGTGGCGTTTGCGGCCGAAGAGAATGTCCGCCTGGCGGGCGATGCGGCCCGGTACGCCCCTAAGGGAAATATCACCGCGATGGCCCGGCTCATCGATGAGCTGCTGGACGACGAGGCCAGCCGTGAGCACATGGGACGGATAGGCCAGAATCGTGTGAAAGAGTTTATCGCGTGGGACCATCAAGCCGGGCCTTACGTTTCGGCACTAGTGGAGCTACTCGGTCCAGTTGCCGCGCATCGCGACGGCTCAGCGGGCGGAAATAAGCGGAAAAAGCAGGAAAGAGAGGTCATTAGCGTGACCGGGAACGGATTGGCGGGCAGGCACCGATGAAGCTATTGCGTAAACGCGCCATATGGGTGGTGCTCGCGACGATGGCCTGCCTGGCCGGAGCCTGGCTGGTCGGCTCGGGCGGGACGACGCAATACACCTCCACCGCGGTGGTGGACGTGGAGGCGCGGGTCTTCGCCAACACGGTGCCGGTGACGCCGAACCTCGCGAACGAGAAGGCGATCGCGACATCCGGGAGCGTCCTGGACAGCGCCGCGCAATCGCTGGGCCTGACCTCCGACGGATTGGCGGCGCGGCTGGCCGTCTCCTCGCCGGCGAGCACCAACCTGCTGTCGATCGCCTGCACGACGCCGGAGCCCACGACGGCTCAGCAGTGCGCCGCGGCCGTGGCTCAGGCCTACGCCAACTTCCGCAATGACGCGGCGAGTTCCAAGTCGGTCCGGGCGCATGACTCGTTCAGTGTCACGGTGGTGACGCCGGCGCTGCTGCCCGCCGCGCCCACCGGGACGAGCAGGCTGGTCGTGCTGTCCCTCGGCGCCGTGCTCGGGCTGGCGCTGGGCGTCGGGACCGCGTTCGTGCGCGATCGTTTCGACGACCGGGTCCGGGACCGCGCCGACCTCGGACAATGCCTGGATGCCCCGGTCCTGGCGGCTATCCCGCGGGTCCGCCGTTCGGTGGGTCCAGCGTCGGTCTTCCGCAACGCCCCGCTTTCCCGGGCGGCGGAAGCCTACCGTCATCTCCGGGTGCGCCTCGACTCGCTGATCGCCGCGACAGATTCCCGGGGCCGGGTCGTCCTGGTGACCGGCGCTCACCCGGGCGAGGGCCGCACGTGTGTCGCCA
The DNA here is from genome assembly GCA_033854735.1 of Streptosporangiaceae bacterium. GTDB lineage: Bacteria > Actinomycetota > Actinomycetes > Streptosporangiales > Streptosporangiaceae > JAWWPY01. Next base: position 18,322 of record JAWWPY010000515.1, read on the forward strand.
GCAACCTGGCCGCGGCGCTGGCGCACGCCGGGGCCAACGTCCTTCTGGTCGATGCGGACCTGCGGCATCCGTCGCTGAGCGAGGTCTTCCACACCAGCGAACGGCGCGGGCTGATTGACCTGCTGGCCGGTGAGGTGTCGCTCAACGATGTGATCGTGCCGACCGACCTGCCCGGCCTGGGCCTGGTGACCGTCGGAACGGCCACCGACCGGTCGGCGGAGATGTTTGAGGTTGGCCGGCTGACTCGCGCTTTCGCGGGCCTGACGGCCGCGGCGGATGTCGTGATTGTCGACAGCGGGCCGGCCCTGACCGTTTCTGACCCGATCGCACTGACCCGGGTGAGCAACGTGGTGATGGTCGTGGCTAACGTCCGCCGCACCCGCCGGGCCGCTGTCAGGACCGCCGTGGGTGAAATCAGGGGGGCCGGGCCGGCGACCATTGTCGGCGTAATCACCGGCTCGCGCTCATTCAGGAATACCCGGCCGCGCCGCGACTTCGGAGCTGGGTGGAAATCGCTGGCATCTTCCGCCGCCGGGCCCGTGCCGGTGAGCGCTGACGACGCTGACGGCCGGGAAGCGGCCTCGCACAGTGGCTGGAAGCACCGGGTGCTGGCGGACAGACCGCAAAGGGCTCTGACAAATGATGCCCATTGGGTAGACCACGAATTGCTCACCGAGGAGCGCGCGCTCACCAACTGATCAGCAGGAGGAGAAACCGTTTGCGGATTCATGCATGGCCTGTCCATGCGAAGGTGCTGGGCGCCCTGTTGGTCGCGGCCGGGGCCATTCTGGTGCCGGTACTGGCCGGAGCCTCGCTGGCCCGGAATACCGGGGGGAGCGCCGCTACCGCCCCGGTCCAGGGATTGCACGTGTCCGGCAACCAGATCGTCAACGCGAGCGGGAGAGCTGTCCGGCTGATCGGATTCAACAACTCGGGCGCCGAGTACGCCTGCGAGGAAGGCTGGGGGATTTTCGACACCCCGCAGGCCACCATGACCCGGGCCATCGTCGCGGCCATGGCGACCTGGGCCGGTGCGAATGCTGTCCGGGTGGCGGTCAATGAGCAGTGCTGGCTGGGGCGGCCGGGCATCAAGCCTGCCTACGCGGGCGCCAGATACCAGCGGGCCATCGAGCGGTACGTGTCACTGCTGAATGCCTACGGCTTCGCGGTGATCCTGGACCTGGCCGGCACCGCGCCGGGCACCGAGATGCCGGCGAATCAGGAGGCGATGCCCGACAGCAACAGCGTGGCCTTCTGGCGGTCGGCGGCCACCGCGCTGCGCCGAAACAACTCGGTGGTGTTCGACCTGTTCAACGAGCCGTGGCCGGGCAGCAACGCGGATACGGCCGCGGCCTGGTCGTGCTGGCGGGACGGCGGGTGCACCGAGACCTCGCAGAACGGCGGCGCGGACTACCGAGCGGCCGGGATGCAGCAGCTGGTGAGCGCGGTCCGCGGCACCGGTGCCCGCAACATCGTCATCGCGGAGGGCATCCGGTACGCCGAGGCCGTCGACCAGTGGCTGAAATACCGGCCCAGCGACCCGACCGGAAATCTCATCGCGTCGGTCCATGTGTACTCGTACAACGGCTGCTCCACCGTGCGCTGTTACGACGGGGCCATGAAAACGCTGGCCGCTCGCGTTCCCCTGCTTATTGGCGAACTGGGCCCGAACCTCACCACGCCCTATACCCCGGCGCTCGACAGCCATTGCCCGCCTGCGGACATCGGCAGCACCGGATTCGACTCGACGTTGCTGAGCTGGGCGACCAGGAACAGGGTGAGCTGGACGGCGTGGAGCTGGAATCCCTGGGGCGACTGCTGGTCGCTGGTCAAAGACTTCCATGGCGCGCCCACCAGCCCGTACGGGGCGATCATAAAATCGGCGCTGGCCAAGCAGCGGCAGGCGGCAGCGCCGTGAGCGTTATTCAGCGGGCCAACTCGGCGTACAGCGCCGCCGTCTGGGCCGCGATGGCCGCCCAGCCGAATTCGGCGATCGCCCGCTTACGCCCTCGCTGGCCCATCCAGGTGGCACGATCCGGGTCGCGCAGGAGCGTGTTGAGACCGTCGGCCAGGGCGGCCGGATCATCCGGCGGCACGAGCAGCCCGGTCTCGCCGTCGTCGACCACCTCAGGGATGCCTCCGACGCGCGAGGCCACCACGGCCGTGCCGCACGCCATCGCCTCAAGGTTCACGATCCCCAACGGCTCATACAGCGATGGGCACGCAAACGCCGTGGCGTGCGACAGCAACTGGATGACCTCACGCTTGGCGAGCATGCCGGACAGCCAGATCACGCCGGACCTGGTCTCCTGGAGGTGCTCGACCAGCGCGGTCACCTCGGCGGCCAGCTCCGGGGTGTCCGGCTGGCCCGCGCAGATCACGAGCTGGGCCCCCGGATCGAGGGCGCCCGCCGCGCGCAGCAGCACCGGCAGGCCCTTCTGCCGGGTGATCCGGCCCACGAAGACCACGGCCGGCCGGGCCGGCTCGACGCCGTAACGCCGGAGCACGTCGGTCCCGGGGTCGGCGGCGTACTCGATGGTGTCGATGCCGTTCCGGATGACCTGGACGCGCTCCGGCGGCACGGCCGGGTAGGCGGCGAGCACATCGGCGCGCATGCCCTCGGACACGGCTACCACGGCGGCCGCGGACTCGACGGCGACCTTCTCGCACCAGGAGGAGAGGGCGTACCCGCCGCCCAGTTGCTCGGCCTTCCACGGGCGGAGCGGCTCAAGCGAATGCGTGGTGACGATGTGCGGCACGCCGTACAGCAGGGCCGCCAGGTGGCCCGCCAGGTTGGCGTACCAGGTGTGCGAGTGCACCAGGTCGGCGGAGCCGAGAGCGGCGGTCATCGACAGATCGGTGGAGATCGTCTGCAGGGCCTGGTTCGCCCCCTCGAGCAGCTCCCAGGGCCGGTGCGCGACGGCGCCCGCCCGGTCCGCGCCCTGGCAGTGCACGGTCAGGTCGACCAGGCCGCTGAGTTCCCTGGCCAGGTAGGTGACATGCACTCCGGCGCCGCCGTAGACCTCAGGCGGGTACTCGCGGGTCAGCAGCGCGACCCGCAACCTGCGTTCCGTCACGCGGTCACCACCTGGCCCTTGCCCACCACGGTGATCCCGTCGTCGGACACGACGAAACCGCGCTCCCGGTCGTGCTCCTTGTCCACGCCGACGACCACGCCCTCGGGGACGACGACGTTCTTGTCGAGGATGGCGTTCTCGATCACCGCATGGCGGCCGATGATGGTGTTGTTCAGAATCACTGCGCGTTCCACCCGCGCCCAGCTGTTGACCCGGACCCCGGGGGAGAGCACGGCCTCGCGCACGAGCCCACCCGAGACGATGACCCCGTTGCTGACCAGGCTGTCGATCGCCCGGCCGACGCGGTTGCCCGAGTCGTGCACGAACTTGGCCGGCGGCTGCGATGCGACCCGGGTCAGGATCGGCCACTTGTCGTTGTAGAGGTTGAACACCGGCAGGGCGGCGCACAGGTCCATATGGGCATCGAAGTAGGAGTCGAGCGTCCCGACGTCACGCCAGTACCCGCAATCGCGCTCGTTCGCGCCCGGCACCTCGTTGGTCAGGAAGTCGTACACATCCGCGTTGCGCTCGCCGACCAGCATCGGGACGATGTCGCCGCCCATGTCATGACGGCTCGCCCGGTTGACCGCGTCCTTGCGCAGGGTCTCGACGAGCACGTCGGCGGTGAACAGGTAGTTGCCCATCGACGCGTAGGCCTCGTCCGGGTGGCCGGGGCGCCCGGGCGGGTCGGCGGGCTTCTCCAGGAACGCCTCGATCGACCGACCGTCCGGGCCGGTCTGGATCACCCCGAACGCGGTGGCCTCGAGCCGCGGCACGGGTATGGCGGCCACCGTGACGCCTGCCCCTCGCTCCAGGTGCTGGCTGATCATCTGCCGGGGATCCATCCGGTAGACGTGATCGGCACCGAAGACGATCACGAGGTCGGGCCGCTCATCGTAGATCAGGTTCAGCGACTGGTAGATGGCGTCCGCCGAGCCGGTAAACCAGTGCGGGCCCAGCCGCTGCTGCGCGGGCACCGGTGTCACGTAGTTGCCGAGCAGGTCGCTCATCCGCCAGGTGGTCGTGATGTGCCGGTCCAGGCTGTGGCTCTTGTACTGGGTCAGCACGCAAACCCGCAGGATGTTGGCGTTGACCAGGTTGGACAGGGCGAAGTCGACCAGCCGGTACAGGCCACCGAACGGCACAGCGGGCTTGGCCCGGTCGGCGGTCAGCGGGGCCAGCCGCTTGCCCGCGCCGCCGGCCAGCACAATCCCGAGGATGTGTGGTTCGGCCATCTCACGCCTCCTTGACGACGGTGCCGGCGAGCACCCGGTCGAGAACCTGCTGCGCCTCCTCCTGGATGCGAGCGAGATGATCGGCGCCCCGGAACGACTCGGCATAGAGCTTGTAGACGTCCTCGGTACCCGACGGCCGGGCCGCGAACCAGCCCGATTTGGTGATCACCTTCAGCCCGCCCAGCGGCTCGCCATTGCCCGGCGCGGCGGTGAGGCGGTCGAGCACCGGCTCGCCGTCAAGTTCAGCCACGTCGACCTGATCGGGGGACAGCTGGCCGAGGACGGCCTTCTGCTCCCGGGTGGCCGGGGCGTCGATGCGGGCGTAAGCCGGGTCGCCCAGGCGGGCGGCGAGGTCGCGGTAGTGCTCACTGGGGGTCTGGCCGGTCACCGCGGTGATCTCGGAGGCGAGCAGGGCCAGGATGATGCCGTCCTTGTCGGTGGTCCAGACGCGGCCGTCGCGGCGCAGGAACGAAGCCCCGGCGCTCTCCTCGCCGCCGAACGCGATGCTCCCGTCGAGCAGCCCGGGCACGAACCACTTGAACCCGACCGGCACCTCGGTCAGCCGGCGGCCGGCCGCATCGGCCACCCGGTCGATGATGGAGGAACTGACCATGGTCTTGCCGACGGCGGCCGCGGCCGGCCAGCCCGCGCGGTGCCGGTACAGGTAGTCGATCGCGGCCGCGAGGTAATGGTTGGGATCGAGCAGGCCCGCGTCCGGCGTGACGATGCCGTGCCGGTCGGAGTCGGTGTCGTTGCCGGTCGCGATGGCGAACTCGGCCCGGCGGCCGATCAGCGAGGCCATCGCGTACGGTGACGAGCAGTCCATCCGGATCCGGCCGTCCCAGTCCAGGGTCATGAACCGGAAGGTGGCGTCGACCACGGGGTTGACCACGGTCAGGTCAAGCCCGAAGCGGCTGGCGATCTCGCCCCAGTAGGCCACGCTGGCACCGCCCAGCGGATCGGCGCCGATCCGCACCCCGGCGCCGCGCACCGCCTCGAGATCCACGACGGTCGGCAGCCCGGCCAGGTACTCGCCCAGGAAGTCGAAGCGGCCAGTGGTGTCCGCCGCCCGGGCCCGCGCGTAGCTGACCCGGCGCACCTCCCGCAGGCCGCCGCTGAGCAGCTCGTTGGCCCGGTCCTGGATCACCGTGGTGATCTGCGACCCGGCTGGGCCGCCGTCGGGCGGGTTGTACTTGAAGCCACCGTCTTCGGGCGGATTGTGCGACGGGGTGACCACGATCCCGTCCGCGAGGCCATCCGCTCGCGCCTCGTTGTGCGCGAGGATGGCGCGGGATACCGCGGGGGTCGGGGTGTAGCCGTCCCGGCTGTCCACCAGCACCTGCACGTCGTTGGCGGCGAGCACCTCGAGAGCGGTGACGAAGGCGGGCTCGGAGAGCGCATGGGTGTCGCGGCCCAGGTAAAGCGGGCCGCACGCGCCGGTCTGCGCGCGGTACTCGCAGATCGCCTGGGTCGTGGCGGCGATGTGGTCGTCGTTGAACGCCAGCTTGAGCGCCGAGCCGCGATGCCCGGACGTGCCGAACGCGACCCGCTGCTGCGGGATGGAGGGGTCAGGGTGCTCCGCGTAGTAGGCGGTGACCAGCCCGGCCACATCCACGAGGTCGGCCTGCCGGGCCGGCTGGCCGGCCCGCTCATCCACTGGCACCGCCCGCTCCTTCCTGGGCGGCGTGGCGCCCCGATCGACCGGTCAGCTGGAAACTCCCGGCTCCCCACCCAGTGTTCCCTCAAACCGGCCTGGCCGCCACGGGCCCGGCCGTGCCGCGGAACCTGCCCAGCGCAGATCAACGGCTGGTGTTCGTTGCGTTACTTTCGGGTTTTGGTTGTAAAAACGAGTTGTGCGCGGGCCGCCGGGCGGGCACCATGTCCCGGTGACATGGACCGTGCCTGAAGTTCCGCGCCTAGACCCGCCCCAGGTCGCCGGTGAGCGTGAGTCGCTGGAGACCTGGCTGGACTACCACCGCGCGACGCTGCTGCACAAATGTGCGGGCCTGACTGGCGACCAGCTCGCCACCCGGGCGGTGCCGCCGTCCTCGCTGTCGCTGCTGGGGCTGGTCCGGCACATGGCGGAGGTGGAGCTCTCGTGGTTCCGGCGGCGCTTCGCCGGCCACTCCCAGCTGCCGTACCTGTACTGCAGCGACGAGGTCCCCGACGGGGACTTCGACCTGGCCGAGAGCAGCGGGGCCGAGGCGGACTTCGCCACCTTCGTGGCCGAGTGTGATCTGGCCCGGCAGGCGGCGGCCGGGCGCTCACTGGATGAGACGTTCCCGGGGCGGGAGGGCGCCCCCATCGACCTGCGCTGGGTCTACGTGCACATGATCGAGGAGTACGCCCGCCACAACGGCCACGCCGACCTCCTCCGTGAGCGGATCGACGGCGTGACGGGAGACTAGGTCCCGGCCCGAGCTTCCCGTTCAGGCCTGGGACGGTGTGACTTCCGCCATCCTCGACCAGTTGTCCCCCGGCACCTGCACGTTGATGATCTCGGGTGTCTCCGCGACCACGTCGGGCATCCAGGCCATGGCCGCCTTGAAGTGGCCGGAGTTCACGTGGGCCGCGGCCGCGTCGTCCTGGAACGCCTCGACCAGGATGAACTGGTGCGGGTGGCCGACGCTCTTGGACCACTCGAAGAAGATGTTGCCCGGCTCGCCGCGGGTGGCCTGGGTGAAGTCGCCGGTGAGGGTGAGCCACTCATCGCTCCGCTCGGGCCGGATGGTCCACTTGACGACGATGAAGATCATGGGGGCTCCTCGGCATTGAGTGCGGGCCACATCCGGAGTTGACGACCGGGCTGCAGGTGGTTGGGCCGATTTTACAAAAACGGCCGTCCGGCCTGGGAACGGCCGGTCACCAGGGCATGGTGCGGGCGATCGCCTCCCGGACCACGTCCCGGATCTGGCCCGTCCGCCGGTACGCCTGTCGCTGGAACCGGGCACCATTTCCCCGGTCGAGCACGTCGCCCAGGAGCCCGGCGACGATGGCGTAGTCACCGGCGTCCGTGAGAGCGGGCCGCACGTGCTCAAGCAGTTCGCTCACCACATCGCGGGCCGCGGCCGGCCGGTGCGAGACGGGTCCGACGAGCTGGCCGTCCAGGCCGGATCGGCTGGCCCGCCAGGAAGCCAGGCGCAGCAGCTCGGTGCGCACGGGGCGGGCCGGCTCGCCCAGCCGCCAGCTTCGCGCCGCCGTCTCGACCAGGGAACGGACGAGCGCCGCGACCAGCACCGCATCGTCGGGGTGCAGGCAGACGTCCGCGACCCGGATCTCGATGGTCGGATAGTGCCGGGAGAGCCTGGCGTCAAAGTAGATCATGCCCTGGTCCAGCACCGTGCCGGTGTCCACCATTGCCGCTGTCACGTCGTCGTACGCCTGCGCGGACCCGAACTGCTGGGTGGGTCCCGACGACGGCCACCGTCCCCAGGCCTGGTACCTGAAGCTCTCGTATCCGCTGTCTTGTCCCTGCCAGAAAGGAGAGTTGGCGCTCAATGCGATCAGCGGAGCCAGCCACGGCTGGAGGCGGTCAAGGACCGCGATCCCTTCCTCGGCCGAGGACACCTCCACATGCACGTGGCATCCGCAGGTCAGCTGTTCCTGCGCGGTGAGGCCGAACTCGTCCGCCATCCGCCGGTACCGGCTTTTGAGGGTGAGGGACGGCTCAACCGCCATCGGCGATGTCGCCACGGCGGCGACCTGAACGCCTACTCGCCGGGCGGCCTCGGCCGCCAGTGACCGGCAGCGGCGCACCTCCCGGCCTAGATCGTCCAGCGAGACGCAGGGCCGGGTACCGGTCTCAATCTGCTCCAGCTTGAGCTCGAAATCGAGCACCTCATCAGGATCGTCCCGGCCGTCAGCTGGCCGGGACGACGTCGGCTCTTCCGCGGTCGGCTCTTCCGCGGTGGCTTCTTCCGCAGCCCGCAGCACCGCGGCGGCGACCGCGCGGGCCTGGCCACTGGCCGAGTCGACGAGCAGCAGCTCCTCTTCAACTCCGACGCTACGCACTGTCACCGTCCCAAGGATGCCAGCCGAATGTTCCCTGTGTTAACTTTCGGCCGGCGAGCCGGCCGCGGCTACCGTGGTGAAGCCACTGCCAGCGGAGGGGACGTCTACTTCCCGGGGACCGCGGAGCAGATCTGGACCGGCAGCGGGCAGGCCAACCAGCAGTGGTCGTGGGCCAGCTAGCGGCGCCACGCGAGTACTCTGCCCACCCGGATGGCAGGCCGGCCCAGGAGTCCGGTCAGGAAGCGCCCGATCCGTGACCCCGGGCTGGCGACCGCGACGATGGCGGCGGGCCGCCAGTCCCGGAGGTAAGCGCGGATCTGCGCACGGGACGGGTCCAGGACACGGGGGTTTCCGGCCCAGAGCGCGTCCAGCGACCAGACGCCCTGCGCAGCCGGCCCGAAAGAATTAACGGCTGCGTGCCCGGCCGGGTTAGGTCCGATGAACCAGCCACCGACCAGCGAACCGGGTTCTCCCGTGTCGGCCTGCCAGAGCATCGCCTGAGGCAGAACCGCGGTCGGGATGGGGAGGACGAGCACAGTGGCATCCGGCGCGAGCCGCAGCCGGGCGAAAGCCGCCTGCCAGCCGGCCGGGGTCGGGGCAATGGTGGTGGCCTGGATCGGCAGCGGTATGAGAGGCAGCAGAGCCAATGTCGCGACCGCGGTAGCGACGCTTCTTCTTCGCCACGAGGCCTGGGGTGCCGCCGAGCGGGCCAGGTCCAGCGCGAAGGCGAGGACGACGGCGGCCGCCCCGTCCCCGAGAATCGCCAGGCGGTCCGGCATCATCTCGCTGATCACCGGCAGGCCCTGCATCCAGTGCCACGGCAGCAGCGGTCCCGGGTAGCGGAGCCCGTGGAAAACCACGGTGCTGCCGCCGAGGCTGATGAGTTCCAGCACCGCGAACGTTACGGCGGCGGCGCGGACCTTCAGGTCCCGCCAGAACCGGATCGCGGCGAACAGGAGGACAGCGATAAGCGGCAATCCCAGGTAGGCAAGGTATTCCCAGAGCCCATTCGGGTAGCTGGCGGCGGCGGCGGCGCTGGCGCGCGTGTGAAAGAGCAGGCCACCGGACGGGGTGACGAAAGAGGCGGGAGTGTTGATGAACTGGGTGCGGACCGGCCACGGGCTGCCATGCTCGGTGAGCGGCCCAAAGAACTGCACCCACAGGGCGTACCCGCAGATCAGCAGCATGACTGCGGCTCCTACGGCCAGCCCGGTCAAGGCGCCGCGGACCCGGGCCAGCACCAGGCGCGGCCGGCTGGCCGCGAGCACCGCGACGAGCACCAGGCCGGCCAGCGCAGCCTGGGCCAGCACTTCTTCCTCAGTGAAGACCTGGGCGGCCGTCAGTAGGCCGAGCCAGATACCGTTACGCACCGCGTTACCACGGCCGGTGATGATCCGCAGCAGCGCATCGATGATCAGCGGCGGGAAGATGGCGAACACCAGGTCCCAGTGGTCGAGGCCGGAATTCAGCAGAGCCGGGGAGAACCCGTAGAGCGCGCCGCCCAGAGCCGCCGCGATGCTGCTGGCCTGCCACCGGCGCAACACCAGGAACATGCTGGCGGCAGAGCCGGCGAAGCCCAGCGTCAGCATGATGGTGATGCTGACCTGCGGGCCGGCCAGCAGCGTCACCGGCGCCAGCAGCACGGCCGGAAGAAGGATAGAGGTGTTCCACATCAGGTTGATGCCCCGCGGCGCGTTCAACCCGGTGGTGACCAGCGACGGGAGCCTCCCATGCGAGATCGCCGTCGCCGCGTAGCGCATGAACCAGGCGAGCAGATCGCTGTCCCCGGGCCCTGGGTCGCCGACCGTCACGTGCGTGGCCGGATCGACCCACAGCCGCCATGTCAGCGCCACGGCACCCAGGACATAGCAGCTCAGAATGAGCAATTGCGGCGTGGTCCGGGCGCGGGCGGGCCGAGGTTCGGTGGCCCGGAATGACTCGACTGCCGGCGGGACGAGACTCAACTGAAACCCTCCATTAAGGGGATATGAGCAGTCACCTTATACGCCCGCACATGCTCATTCGTGGCCCGGCCGCCGCCCGCTCTGACGCGGTCGGGGGCCAGGTCTTGGCCAGGGCGGGGGGCCGCCCGGCAGGCGGCCGGTGAACTCTGCCCTGTTGCCTGGTGCTAAACCTGTTGTTGCGTGTAGTGTGCAATCAGTTACAAAGAGTTATTCCGGGGGGTTTGCGGTGGGATCACGCGCAGCGGGTTCGGTTTGGCCGGTGGCGGGCCGTCCAGGCCGGTTCGGGCAGTGGTGGCTCGACCGGTCGGTGCGGGCGAAGGGCCTGATCGTGATCGCGGTCCCGCTGCTCGCCCTGATCGGCACCACCTCGGCGAGCCTGATCCTGCAGAACCAGGAACACCAGGTACGCACGGTTGCCCGGGCCGCCTCCGCCGTGGTTAACGGGGCTGACCAGGTCCTGATCGACGCGATGAACGCGGAGACGGGCGTCCGCGGTTATGCCGTGACCCGCGATCCGGCCTTCCTGGGCCCGTACCACGTCGCGCTGGCGCGGATCGGCGCGGACCGCAAGTCGCTGCGGGCCGCGGCGGTGGCGGAAGGTGACAGCCGCCAGGAGCAGGTGGCCGCCGCGACAACGAGCCAGGCCCTCTCCGAGCTGGCCCAGCTGCGCTCGGCCATCGCGGGAGGCGCCTCCGTCAGCGGGCTGGGCCCGGGGCTGGCCACCGGGAGGGCGACCATGGACCTGCTGCGTGGCCAGATGGCCGGCCTCGCCCATGGCCCACTGGCCCTGATGAACGCCAAAAGGAGCAACATCGACAGCCTGGAAAACGCGATCAAGCTGGTCGACGTCGCCGGTCTCCTGCTGGGGATGCTGGCCGGGCTGGCCGGCGTCGCCCTGTTCACCTCGGGCATTTCCCGCCGGGTCGCCGCGGCCGCGGCGAACGCGGACCGGCTGGGAGAAGGACTGTCCCTCGAACCGGCCAGCCACTCAGCTGACGAACTCGGGCGCCTGGCCGGCTCGCTCGTCGAGGCCGAAGGGCTCCTGACCAGCCGGGCTGCGGAGCTGATGGCCGCCCGGGATGAGGCGGTGAGCGCCACGCAGGCCAAGAACGCGTTCCTGTCCAGCACGAGCCACGAGCTGCGGACACCGCTCAACTCCGTCCTCGGCTTCACCCAGCTGCTGGAGATGTCTGAGCTCAGCGACGAAGACCGCGACAGCGTCGGGCGGATCCTCGGCGCCGGGCGCCATCTGCTCGCCCTCATCAACGAGCTCATCGACATCGCCCGCATCGAGTCGGGTGAGCTCAGCCTGTCCGTCGAGCCGGTCGCGATCCTGCCGCTGATCGAAGAGGCCAGCAGCCTGATGGCGCCCCTCGCCGCTGAACGTTCGATAAAGATCGTCCATCACTGCCCGTATCCCACCATCGCGGCGAGCGCCGACCGGCAGCGCTTCTCCCAGATCCTGGTGAACCTGCTCTCCAACGCCGTCAAGTACAACCGCCGCGGCGGCAGCATCACGATCACCTGCCGGGAAGAAGGCGCGGGCCAGGCCAGCGTGGTCATCTCCGACACCGGGCCGGGCCTGTCGGCCGCCGACCTCACGCGCATTTTCGTCCCCTTCGAGCGGCTCGGAGCCGAGCAGTCCGGGATCGAGGGCACCGGGATCGGGCTGCCGCTGGCCCGGTCATTGACCGAGGCGATGGGCGGCCACCTGGACGCGTCGAGTGTCGCCGGTGAAGGGTCAGCCTTCACTGTCACCCTGCCGCGCGCCCCCGACGTGGCCCCCGTCGCCGAGCACCGCACACCGCTGGGATCGCCGGCACCGCCGCAACGGGGAGCCGGAACCACCACCGGAACCGGAACCATCATCAACGTCCTCTACATCGAGGACAACCCGGCCAACGTCGAGGTGGTCTCCCGGTTCCTGAGGAGCCGCCCGGACATCAAGCTGGCGACCGCCACGTCCGGCCGGGCCGGCCTCGAACGCGCCACCCGGGACGCTCCCGACCTCCTGCTGCTCGATCTGCACCTGAGCGACATCCACGGCGAGCAGGTCCTCAAGGAACTCAGGGCCGAGCCGGTCACCGCCGGCATCCCGGTCGTGGTCCTCTCCGCCGAGGCCGCCCCGCGGGTCATCCGCCGCCTGCTGGCCAGCGGCGCGCTGGCCTACCTCACCAAGCCCCTCAACCTCATCGAGCTCGGCGACCTGCTCGACTCCTTCGCCGCCACCGCCACCGCCACCGCCAAAGATCACCAGGCCCACCGGGCGGCCCAATCGGCACCAGCATGAACCGCTCCGTGCTCTACATCGAAGACGACCCGGACAACATCCGGCTGGTTGAACGGGTGCTCAAGCGCCGCCCGCACGTCGGGCTGCGCGTGGCCAGCAACGGCCGCGACGGCATCACCGCAGCCATCAGCGAGCAGCCCACCCTCATCCTGCTCGACAACCACCTCCCCGACGCGACCGGCGCCGAAGTCCTGCGCCGGCTCGCCTCCGCAGAAGCCACCGCCGCCATCCCCGTCGTCATCGTCAGCGGTGACTCAGGCCGGGCCATCGCCACCGAACTCCTCGCGACCGGCGCGTCCGGTTTCCTCGAGAAGCCCTACGACATCCACGACCTCATGGCCCTCATCGACCGCTACCTTCCCTGAGCACCCATCTACCGCGTTGACGACCAGCACGCCCGGGGCACCAGCGTCGCCCAGGGCTGCTGCTGGCGGCCGGTGAGCGGCACGGCCAGCGGAGTCCGGGCGAGGAGGCTGGTCAATGCCACGCATCCGAGGTAGACGATGACCACGGTGCACGCGCAGAGCAGCGGCCACCACACCACGGAGTCCAGCTTGGCCCAGCCAAGCCAGATCAGCGCGCCGATGAGCAGCATCTGGGCCAGGTAGATGCCGTAGGAGTTGTCGGAGCCCGAGCGGACCGCGGCGCGCAGCCGCCGGGACCGCCCGGGCTTCACCAACGCCACGCCAACCAGGTACAAGCAGGCGATCGCGCCCACGTTGAACGGGATGACGCTGGGCTGGAACGGGTCATTGCCCGATCCCAGCACGGTCGTCACGCCGGTCTCGGCCAGGAAGTAGACGGCCTCCGCGCCGAGCGCGGCCAGGACGGTCAGCATGATCACCAGGCGCGCGTTCCGGCCCAGCCAGTCATTCGCCGCGTCCAGGTGGAAGGCGGCGACGCTCCCGCCGAGCAGGTACAGCCCATAGGTCGTGGCCTCCCGCTGCGCCCAGACACCGCCGAGCATCGGCGGCATGACCTGCCAGTGCATCAAGATGGTGAGCGTCACCTGGACCAGCGCGGCGGCAGCGATGATCACGCCATGGTGGCCCCTGGCCCGGCGCAGCATCATCACGACGAGCGGGAACACCAGGTAGAACTGCATGATCACGAGGAGGAAGTACAGCTGGTAATAGCCGGTCGGTACCAGGTAGGCGAAACGCTCCAGCGCGGCGGCCAGGCTCGGGTAATGCGATGTGGGCAGCCCATAGAGGAAATAGATGACCGTCCAGCACAGGTAAGGGATGCCTACCGAGACGAATCGGCGCCGGTAGAAGCGGCCCAGGCCAGCCCGGCCGATGTCCTGATAGGCATACGTCAGCATGCACGCGGAGACAAAGAAGAATCCTTCGCGGGAGACGTGCAACAGCAGCAGCGCAGCACCTGAGCTCACGCTGGCCGCCGCGGGCGCGAAGAATATGAGCACGTGCGTGCTGAGCACGCCAGCCTGCTTCATCGGCCGCATGGCGTCGACCTGGTCGAGCCGCTGGCGCGGCATCAGTACATGAGGCGGGGATCGTCGTACTGCTTGAACTCGAGCACGTTGTTCGAGGGATCGGTGAGGAAGATCTGGCGGTGTTCCTCGGCCATGCCCTCGAAGCGCAGGGACGGGCCAGCCAGCACGGGGAGCTTGCGGAACTCCACCAGGCGCAGCAGCCGGTCGAAGTCGGCCCGCCTGGCGAAGCTGACGCCGAAGTGCCGCGGGTAGGCGATCGCCTTGGCCGGGACGTTCTGGCTCAGGTGACACACCAGCTGGTCACCGAAGAAGTCGAAAGTCACCCGGTCCGGGTAACGGCGGGCAAGTTTCACGCCCAGGCCGTCAACATAGAACGCAACGGCCGCGTCGAGGTCGTGGGTGGGAATGGCGATATGGCACGCGTCGCGCGTCTCACGCATGGATGCTCCGTTCCTGGCGCCGCTCCAGCTCGAAATGGACGAGGGTGTCCGAACGCAGCCCCAGGCGGAGCGTCTCCAGCCCGATCACGTCGCCTGGCGCCACGTTGGCGAGATTGACGTCGCTGCCGAGGCGGGTCACGAAGAAGGCCTGCAAATCCTTGGTCGGCGCCTCGAAGACGAGCCGCCCGCAGTCGGCGCTGCTGTCGATGACCTGCTCGATGACGTCGAAGCGCGGCTGCCCGCTCGGGTCGCAGATGCCGCTGCGCCCGCTTTCCCGCGCCTCGGTCACGACGAGGGTCGCCCCGGCCGCGAAGTCCTGCTCGATGAAGGACACCCATTGATCGCCGGTCAGGGCGGCAGAGCGCTCAGCGTCCTTGTAGCCCACCTCGCTCAGGACAATGAACTCCGTGGCGGCGCGGGCGATGAGCTGCGCCTTTCTCGCGGCCGGCAGATGAATCGTGCCGTCCGAGACTTCGACATAACCGCAGCCGTACCGCTGGCAAAACTCGAAATAATCCTCAACGAGATCCTGCGCGACGAACTTCTCGAAGAGGGTGCCGCCGAAGAAGTAGCCGATGCCGTGCCGCTGCAGGCAGGCCATCTTCTCTTCCAGGCGAGGGGTGACGAGCGCCGTGCCCCAGCCAAACTTGACGAGGTCGATGCCGTAGGCCGCGCTGGCGATCGCGTCCTCGAAAACGCCGACGGGAAGGCCGTTGTCGATGACGACGGTGAGGCCTTCCTGGCGCGGCTTCACGCTGCGAAGGGGCATGCTGAGTGGAGTAGCGTTCATCGTGGATTCCTCTTTCATAGGGGCTGATCGTTCCTGTGGATGGGCAGCGGGCGGGGGGATGACGTCCTGTTTTCCGGCCGCGGAGCGGCGGCTGACGCGAGACCCCCGGCGGCGGCGCGCAGGGCGCGGCGGTCGGGCTTGCCGGTGGCACCGGCGGGCAGCGCGTCGACGACGATGACGCTGGCGGGCTGCTGGTTTGGGCTGAGCGCCCGCCGGCACCGATCGAGTAGCTGTCCGGCGAGGCGCTCGGGGCTCGAGCCGGTACCGCCGGGATCGGCCACGACGTAGGCGACGCACTCCTCGCCGAGCAGCCAGTGTGGCCGACCGACGACGGCGGCGCCGCGAATGTGCGGATCGGAAAGCAGCACCTCTTCGATTTCCCGCGGATGGACCTTCTCGCCGCCCCTGTTGATCACGTCGTCGCTGCGTCCGGTGAGGTAGAGGAATCCGCCGGAGTCACGGAACGCGAGATCGCCGGTGCGCAGCCAGCCGTCCGCGCCGCGGGCCGGAATCGGTGCCCGGTCCGGGCCGAGATAGGCACCGATCACCTGGCGGCCCCGGATCTCGACCGCGCCGCTCTCGGCCGGCGGCAGTTCGCCACCGTTGGCGCCAACGATGCGCACCGCGACCCCGGTGGGACGGCCGGCTGAGCCCGGCCGGCGCTGGCTGCGGGGCAACGGGTTGGCGGCGATCTGACCGGCCGCTTCGGTCATGCCGTAGGTCTCCAGCACGCCGATGCCCGACCTCGCCTCGAACCGGTCGAGCACGGCCAGGGGAAGTGGCGCGGAGGCCGACCGGGCAAAGCGCACCCGCCGCGGGACAGCCTCGGCGGGGGGCGCTGCCTGGCCCAGAATCCCCAGGATCGCTGGAACGAGGTTGAGCCAGCTCACCTGGAAGTCATCGGCGGCCGCCCAGAATCGTGAAGCGTGGAAGCGGTCGTCCACGACCAGGCTGCCGCCGGCGACGAACGTGGAGAGTACCCCTACGACCTGCGCGTTCACATGAAAGAGCGGGAGCGGTGAGTAACCGCGGTCCTGCGCGGTCAGCGCGTGGTGGGTGGCGATACACGCGGCTGCCCCGAGCAGCTGGGACTCGGTGAGCGGGACCAGCTTGGGCTGTCCGGTCGTTCCGGAGGTGGGCAGCAGGGCTGCTATCCCGGGAGCGCCGTGCCGGGTCGCGGTGCCGCGCCGGGCCTGCCGCAGTCCCGCGGCTGAGCTGATCCAGAGATGGACGTCCAGGGCGTTGAGTGTGGCTGCGGCTTCTTCCCCATCGACGACGAGGTCAGCAGCCTGGAGAGTGTCGAGCGTCCGGCCGACCTGGCCGGGCGGGGCGGCGGGGTCGAGCGGCGCGACGCATACGCCAGCGGCAAGTCCCGCCAGGTAGGCGCGGCAGAACGCCGCCGGGTTGGCGGCCCGCAGCGCCACGACGGTGCCCGGTGCGAGCGACCTGGCCCAGTCGGCTGCCTGCCGGGCCACCTGGGACCAGGTAACGGCCTCGCCGCTCCCCGCGTCGAGGTAGCCCGGCCGGTCACCGCAGCGCTCGCTCAGCAGGTCGAGCCGGGATCGCACCGACGCCGGGATCAGTCTCGGCGCGGCCGGCGCCTCGGCGGCGCGCCGCCTGGCCCCGACACCAGCAGCGTCCAGACCCGAGATGAATTGCGTGCTCATGACGTCGATGGTGGCTTCGCAACATCCAGTTACCGTCCAGCACACCTGATGACGATGTGCAAGGTATATCCGGAAAAATTTAGCTTTCCCTGAATGTTTTATGAACTCATCCGCGCCTGGGATCATGGGCGCCGCCGAGGACCGTGCAGGCCACCCTGGCCCCGGACGGTCGTGACGCTGAGGTGGCGGCCGCTCCAGCCCGGATGAGAGAGCGTGCCACGCGCCCGGCGATCAGGAGATCACCGCGGGCCGTCGGATGCAGCCCGTCCTCAGCCCGCGGGAAGTGCCAGTGGCTGCGCAGCGGGTCGATGACGATCGCGCGCGGATCGCTCTTCCGGATGACCGACACGATGGTTGAGTCCGTGGCGGCCTCCGCGGCCCGTGTGGTCGCCGTCGCGGCGGGCGGCGGGAACACCGTGAGGAAGGCAAGCCGGGCTGCTGGGGCCTCGTTCCTGAGGCGCGCGACCAGGTCGGCCACGTGATCCGCTTCCACTGCCGCCGGAACGCGCCAGTCGTCATGGCCGGCCTGGATGATGACGAGCGCCGGATGAAGCGCCGCGAGATGCAGCCGACCGAGCATCCGGGAGAGGGGGCCGAGATCATCGACGCCCTGCCTCGTATAGCCGGCCCCGGGCACCCCCAGCGTGACCGCGCGCCACCCGATGAGCTCGGCGAGCCGGACCGCCCAGCTGTCAGCCGGGTGGGGCGCCCCTACGCCGGCGGTGAACGAAGCACCGAGGACCACGAGCAACGGACGTGTCCCGCCCCGGGGCGAGTTAGCCGGAATGACCCGGCAACTCGTGGCGATTCCCGGTCGCGCTCTGCCTTGTCGCGCTCTGCCTTGTCGCACGGGGCCTTGTCGCACGGGGCCTTGTCGCGCTGGGCCACGGGGGCCGGTCGTCCGGCTGACCGCGAACTGCGCGCTGGCGGATTCACCCGGTTTTGGCGTGGCTTCGCCGCTGGCACCACCCGGCCGCACCGCGGCGACCAGGCCCGTTATCGCCACCAACGACGCGGCCGCCAGAGCCAGCCGACGGTGCCGCACCGCCCTTGATGCCATGGCCGTGTCCCCCCCCAGGTGGGCTCAATAGGCCGCCAGAGCCAGGTTACGCCGGGACCCAGCTCCTCAGACCGGAGCGCCGGCACGTCCATTTATCGAACTTTCCGGCCGTTGCATCGAAGGCATCCTTGAGTTATGCCGCCGCGGACACGACAATGGTCCACGTGGGCTTTCCGGCTGGCGATCCGCTGCCCGACGACCCGCTGCCCGACGATGCGTCGCTCAACGCCGTGAGCAGCCAAACAACGGCGATGCGCGTATGCGCCGGGGTCCATTCCCGCCCTCGTGCCGGGGCCCGCCCGCCGCCGCGTGCCGGCACCGGTTTTCTTCGCCGAGGCCTATGTTCGCCTAAATTTCCGCGATCAGCCAATAGTGGGCGGTCCAAGCGAATTATCCTGTCACCGTGGCTCGGCCCTCCCGGCCGGGGGCAGATCGGTGGCCGCTGGATGTCTCGCAGAGCCTCGCCCGCACGATGGCGGATCCGCCACGAAGGAGGTCATGCGTGTTCATTGTGAAGCGCTCACGCCCGGACAAGGCGGGGAGTGCCCCGGGGTTAGGCGTACTGCCGGGTCCCGCCTGGTATTGGCGTCTGTTCGGTTCGCTGATGTTGCTGGCCCTGCTCGCGGCCATATTGGTCGTGCGGCCCGGTGCGGCCATGGCCCAGGCGGCCAAGCCATCGCTGAACGTCGCCGTCATCGGTGACTTCTACTCCTACGGCTACGCCGCCAGCGCCAACCCGGCGCTGCGGTTGTCCGCGCCGCCAACCCTTCAGGCGCTCAACCAGATCCAGGTGGCGAACCCGGGCGTGCATCTCAACGTCATGTTCCTGCCCGTCGTGGACGCTACGAAGGCCAGGCTCTACCAGGGCGTTGACCCGGGTACCCGCCTGGCGGCACCGCCCCAGATCAACGCGGTCAAGAAGGCCAATATCGTGATCGTCGGCGTCGGTGCCACCGATACCGGCTTCACCACCTGGATGAAGACCGTCCTGTTCGGCGGCACCCTCCCCTCCGCGAAGGTGTCCGCGGGATTCATGGCGAGTTTCGACAACGGCTCCTATCTCCAGTCTCAGTCCACTCTGCTGAGTGACATCGCGGCGCGCGTGTCACCGGGCGCGTCAATCGTCACGCTGGGCTACCCGAAGGTGGTGCCCGAGCAGGTTCCGTCCGGCCTCAGCTGGTGGTCGCCGTTCAGCTGGACCGCGATCAGCCAGCAGCGCGCGGACATGGCCAATCAGCTCGTATCCGCGTTGAACACGGCGAACAACGAGGCCACCAGCGTGGTCGCGGTTCAGCATGCCAGCCTGCACTTCCTCTACGCGGACATCTCGGGCGCTCTGCAGGGCAAGGGGCCATTCAAGCCGCAGCGGGGAAAGAATGGCGCTGCCTCGACGAGTACCAAAACGTCGCAGCCGAATAGCAAGCAGTCACAGCCGAACAGCAAGCAGTCGAACAGCAAGCAGTCGAACAGCAAGCAGTCACAGCCGAACAGCAAGCAGCAGACGATTATCGGCAATGACCTGCTGCCGTACGTCGGCCAGGCCGTCGACAACGAGCTTGTCGCCCAGGGTGTCGCCGGCTCCCAGAACATTCCGCAGATCACGCCGACCGCCAGCTGGAAGCTGATCGTTGTCGTGCCAGTCGAGCTAGGGCCGGAGAAGACCCGGCAGGCGAACCCATCTTCCGGGGCCGCCGTGTCGCCACGGAACAATGTGGCTCACCCACAGCAGCCTCGGCAGGTACCCGGCGACGTCTCGCCGTCAATCCGCGTCCCCGCTGGGATTTCGGTGCCTTCTGCCGCTACCGGTGCGCCGAGGCAGGGCGATCATTCGCGGTCGCACAAGGACACCGGCCAGCCGGCCACGACTCCGCAACCGAGCGACACCGGTCAGCCGACCGCGACTCCGCAACCGGGCGACACCGGTCAGCCGGCCACGACTCCGCAACCGAGCGACACCGGCCAGCCGGCCACGGCCTCCGTACCGGCTGGGGTTGGTCAGCCGGCCACGGCCTCCGTACCGGCTGGGGTTGGTCAGCCGGCCACGACCCCGGTACCAGCCTCGGCTGGTCAGCCGGCCACGGCCTCCGTACCGGCTGGGCTTGGTCTGCCGGCCACGACCCCGGTACCAGCCTCGGCTGGTCAGCCGGCCACGGCCTCCGTACCGGCTGGGCTTGGTCAGCCGGCCGCGACCCAGCCGGTTAGCTGCACGTTCGCCGAAATTGCAGCCTGTCCGCGCCAGGGTTTTCCCCCTGGTAACGGCGGCGCCGCGGCTAGTCCGCCGGTAATGCCGGTTCCCCCGGCGCCGCTCCCGCCGCCAATCACCCCGAGCCAGAGTCCGGGCCCGACCGTCAACCCGGCCAGCCCCAATCCGGCCAGCCCCAATCCGGCCAGCCCGAGCCCGGATGGCACCGGCGCTACCACCACCCCTGCTGGCGGCGCTACCGCCACCGATGGCGGCGCGGCTGTCACTCCCGGCGTCGCTACCAGCGCCGCTGGCGGTGCGGCCAGTGTTCAGAGCGTGACCCCGCCAGCGCCGGTCACGAGTACGCAGGCTGCCGCCTTCGGCGGCGCCTGATCGGGCCAGCGGGCGGCACGCCGCCCGCTGGCCGGGACGACCACACCCGCGACGCTGGAGTAATCAGAGGCTGGGTGGCCGACATGTGAGTCGGCCACCCAGCCTCAC
>JAWWPY010000516.1:0-22972 GCA_033854735.1 Streptosporangiaceae bacterium
CGGGTCGACCCGGTGCCAGGGCGCGAGGGCGAGTACATCGCCTACATCGCGTACGACATCGACCTGTTCGAGGAGGGCTCGATCCCGAACCTGACCTCGTCCATCATCGGCAACGTGTTCGGCTTCAAGGCGCTGCGCGCCCTGCGCCTTGAGGACATGCGGATCCCGCTCGCCTATGTGAAGACCTTCCAGGGCCCCCCGCACGGCATCGTGATGGAACGCGAGTACCTGAACAAGTACGGTCGGCCACTGCTCGGCGCGACGACCAAGCCCAAGCTCGGCCTGTCGGCGCGCAACTACGGGCGGGTGGTGTACGAGGCCCTGCGCGGCGGCCTGGACTTCACCAAGGACGACGAGAACATCAACTCCCAGCCCTTCATGCGGTGGCGTGACCGGTTCCTGTTCACGATGGAAGCCGTGAACCGCGCGACCGAGCGCACCGGCGAGATCAAGGGCCACTACCTCAACGTCACCGCCGCGACCATGGAGGACATGTACGAGCGGGCCGAGTTCGCCAGAGAACTCGGCAGCATCATCGTCATGATCGACCTTACGGTCGGCTACACGGCGATGCACTCGATGTCGAGGTGGGCCCGCAACAACGGGGTCATCCTGCACCTGCACCGCGCGGGCCACGGCACCTACACCCGCCAGAAGACGCACGGGGTCAGCTTCCGGGTCATCTCCAAGTGGTGCCGGCTGATCGGCGTCGATCACATCCACGCGGGCACTGTGGTCGGCAAGCTGGAAGGTGACCCGTCCATGGTCCGCGGGTACTACGACACACTGCGCGAATCCCTGATCCCGGTGAACCTCGGCCAGGGCATCTACTTCGAGCAGGACTGGGGATCCATGCCGGGCACCATGCCGGTGGCATCCGGCGGAATCCACGCCGGGCAGATGCACCAGTTGCTCGGCTATCTCGGTGAGGACGTCGTGCTGCAGTTCGGCGGCGGCACCATCGGCCACCCCAGCGGGGTCGCGGCCGGCGCCACCGCCAACCGGGTCGCGGCCGAGGCCATGATCAAGGCCCGCAACGAGGGACGCGACTTCGCCGGTGAGGGCGACGACATCCTCGCCGCCGCCGCCAAGCACTGCCAACCGCTCCAGGTCGCGCTGGACACCTGGGGCGACATCACCTTCAACTACGAGTCGACCGACACGCCCGACGTGGTCGCCACGCCGACATCCTGACTGGAGCCTTCATGCGGATCACCCAGGGCACGTTCTCCTACCTGCCCGACTTCACCGACGACGAGATCAGGGCCCAGATCCAGTACTCCGTTGACCAGGGCTGGGCGGTAGCGGTCGAGTACACCGACGACCCGCATCCGCGCAACGTGCTCTGGGAGATGTGGGGACTGCCGATGTTCGACATCGCGGACGCCTCGGCGGGCATGCACGAGGTCACCGCGTGCCGGGCCGCATTCCCCCATCACTACATCCGGGTGATGGCCTACGACGCGAGCCTCGGCCGGCAGACGACCGCGCTGAGCTTCATCGTCAACCGCCCAGCCCACGAGCCAGGCTTCCGGCTGGACCGGCAGGAGACCGCGGACCGGCGAATCCAGTACACACTCCACTCGTACGCCGCCGACCAGCCGGCCGGCGAGCGTTATGCAGGCAACGGCATTCCCCATAACGGGGCAACCGCCAGCCCATGAGCGAGCCGGAGGGCCTCAGGCGCCCCGCAAGCGAGCGAGAGACAGCACTGAGCGAGCCGGAGGGGCGCGGCTTTGCCATGCCCAGGCCCGCCAGCGGCGCCGGGCGCGGGGCCCCGGGCGGAAACGGGCCCGTGGGGACCGGAACCGTGGGGACCGGGCCCGTGGGGACCGGGCCCGTGGGGACCGGAACCGGCCGGGGCGGCCCGGAACCCGCGGCAGCGGTACCGGCCGGCCAGGAACCGCTGCCTCCCGACGCGACCGTGGAACTGGCCGAGGAGCAGCAGGCGTTGCGCATCTCCGAGATGCTGGACCGGCTCGACCGGGAATTCGTCGGGCTCGCCCCGGTCAAGGACCGGGTCCGCGAGATCGCCGCGCTGCTGCTGATCGACCGGCTCCGGGAGCGGTACGGGCTGTCGTCGTCGCGGCCCAGCCTGCACATGTGCTTCACCGGCAGCCCGGGCACCGGCAAGACGACAGTGGCCATGCGGATGGGCGAGATGCTGGCCGCGCTCGGCTACCTGCGTAAGGGCCAGCTGGTCAGCGTGACCCGCGACGATCTGGTGGGGCAGTATGTCGGGCACACCGCGCCCAAGACCAGGGAGGTACTCAAACGGGCGATGGGTGGGGTGCTGCTGATCGACGAGGCCTATTACCTGTACCGGCCCGAGAACGAGCGCGACTACGGCCAGGAATCCATCGAGATCCTGCTGCAGTTCATGGAGGCGCACCGGGAGGATCTCGTGGTGATCCTGGCCGGCTACTCCGACCGGATGGACGTATTCTTCCGGTCCAACCCGGGAATGGCCTCACGGATCGCCCACCACATCGACTTCCCGGATTTCAGCGCCGCCGAGCTGATGCGGATCGCCGAGCTGATGCTGGAGCGTGAGCAGTACCGGCTCTCCGGGCCCGCGCAGATCGCCTTCCGCGAGTACGTGGCGCTGCGGATGAGCCAGCCCCGGTTCGCCAACGCCAGGAGCATCCGTAACGCGATCGACCGGCTGCGGCTGCGCCAGGCCCGGCGGCTGGTGGCCGCGGGCGGCACGATCGTCCGGGATGACCTGATGCAGATCAGCGACTCCGATGTGCGGGCCAGCCGGGTCTTCAATACCATGCCGCCGGAGCGGCCTACGCCCACGGGGCCGCCGGAACGGCCTACGTCCGCGGGGGCGGCGTCCGCGGGGCGGCCGGCGTCCGTGGCAGGAACGGAATAGCCAGCCGGACGGTGCTACCGCGGCCCGGGGCGCTGGACAGCTCCAGTTTCCCGCCGAGTAGTTCGGCCCGTTCCCGCATCCCGGACAGGCCGAAGCCGGTAGGTGCCAGCGGGCCCCCGGCTGCCCGGGCCGAGGTCCTGCTCGCCGCCGTGACGTCGAACCCGACGCCGTCGTCGCTGACTTCCAGCAGCACCCGGTCCCGCAGCCGGCAGAGGCGCACCCGCACCGACCGGGCATCGGCGTGCTTGGCCGCGTTCTGCAGTGCTTCCTGCGCGGTCCGGTACACAGCCGCCTCCACGTGCTCGGCCATCAGGCAGTGCACAGCCTCCACCCGGACGTCCAGTCCGGGGAACGAGTGGCCGAGGCTCTCCAGGCTCGCGGCCAGGCCCAGGTCGTCCAGCACCGGCGGGCGCAGCCCGGCAATGGCTGAGCGCGTCTCGTCCAGCGCCGCTCCGGCCAGTTCCTGGGCCCGCGCCACCTGCTCGGCGGCCACCTCGGGCGAGTCCGGGATGGCGTCGGCGGCCGCGGAAAGGTGGAAGAACAGGCTCACGATCCGCTGGCTGATCCCGTCGTGGATCTCCCCGGCCAGGCGGCGGCTCTCATGCTCCTGCCATTCCACGAACTGCTCGGCGAACTTCTCGAGCGCCTCCTCGCGCTCGGCCAGCCGGGTGTGCAGCCGCGCGTTCTCTATCGCCCCGGCGACCAGGCCCGCCACCGACCGGAGCAGCTCGACGTCGGCACCCGCGAACTCGCGGCGCAGCCGGGTGTGTACGTTCAGGACCCCGATCAGGTGACCGAGTGGGGTCACCACGGGGACCGACAGCATGGAGGTGAACTCCTCACCGCGCAGCGCCGGGATGTAGCGGTACCGCGGATCGGCGGTCTTGTCATCGACGAGGACGACCGGTTCCCCGTGCGAGGCGACCCATCCCGAGACCCCCTCGCCGAGGCCCAGTTCGATCTTCCCCACGAGGCCGTCAAACGGCGGCGTGGCCCCCCTCAGCTGCAGCGTCCGCCCCCGCTCGTCGAGCAGGTGCACGAAGCAGACATCTGTCTGCGTGGTCTCGGTGACGAGCGTGGCGACGCCCTGCAGCATCCGGTCGAGATCAAGGCCGGCCGAGATCGTGTCGATGACGCGCGACAGCAGCTGGACCTCATGCTCAGCGTCACCTGCGAGCCGTGGCCCGGTCAATGGAACACCCCTTCGCGCAGTGCGACGGCCACGGCGGCGGCCCGGTCAGAGACGTTGAGCTTGCGGTAGATGCCCCGGGAATGCGTTTTGACCGTCTCCTCGCTGACCACCAGCTTCATGGCGATGGCCCGGTTGGACAGCCCGGCCACCAGCAGTGAGAGAACCTCACTTTCCCGCTGGGTCAGGCCCAGGTGGGCGCCGGGCCAGAACTCACCGCTGCGCAGCCGGGCGGCGGACAGCGCCACCCGCCCGGCCAGGCTCGGATCGATGAGGACCTCTCCCTCGTGGATCCGGCGCAGGTAGTCGACCAGTTCGCCGCCGCGGATCCGCTTGAGCAGGAAGCCGGACGCACCGACGCGCAGAGCCTGGAAGAGGTACTGCTCATCGTCGTAGACGGTGAGGAACACGACCTTGCACTCCGGGCTGGCCTGGAGGATCTCGGTGCACAGGTCGAGGCCGCTGGCCCCGCGCAGCCGCACATCGAGCAGCACCACGTCCGGCTTGAGCTCGACGACCAGCGCCGTGGCCTGCCGCGCGTCGCTCGACTCGCCGATCACCTCGGCCTGCTCCTGGTAGGGCCGGAGCATGGCCTTGAGGCCGTCGAGCACCATCTGGTGATCGTCGACGATCACCAGGGTCAAGGGTCCCGGCGTCAGGCGGTCCATGCCGAGAACCGTACCCATCCGCGATGGCCACCGGGCGGCCTGCTGCGCGGCCTGCGATGGGGGACGGGCTGGCGGATCACGTCCTGGCCTCGAGCAGGTGCCACAGCAGCAGGAGCTGAGCGATGGCCAGCGCTTCGCTGCGTTTGCCCGGTGAGTACTCGCCGAGCGTGTCCGGCAGCGCCGTATCGTGGTCAAACGACAGCTGTTCCCAGATTGCCTTCTCCACGATCCGGCTGTCCTCCCGCGGCGCGTAGCCGTGCACGTGCAGCGCATCGACAGGGCGCCCGTCGCTGTCACGGATCAGCTTCAGGTGCACGGTGCGCCGGTCGTCGTCGGTCAGCACGTGGGACAGCTCGGGATGCTGGATGGTCGGCCGCAACAGGATCTCGGCCGACAGGGGGGTGCCTGCCGGATCGGTGTGCCCCGCCACCGGGGCGAAGCGCATGGAAATGTCGGCCCACTGCCGCTGCGGGCGGATGAACGCTGCCGACTCCGGCTCGCGGCGGTCAAGTTCGGCGAGAACCTGCTCGGGCGAGTAGCCGCGGTCCGCGCAGTCCCGCTTCAGCTTCCATTCCCGCCGGATGTCCTCCGGCGGATCGAGGTAGACGGTGATGTCGAAGCACGCCCGGGCCAGCTTGGTGTGCAAGGGCAGCAGGCCCTCGACGATCACGAATTCCCGGGGTTCCACGAGCACCGGCCGGACCAGCTCGCCAGTGGAGTGATCGTAGACCGGCTTGAGGATCGGCCGTCCCAGCGCTAGCAGTTGCAGGTGCTGCTCCATCACCTCGATGTAGTTGCTGGCCGGGTTGAGCACCGTGAACGGGACGCCCCGCCGCTCCAGGCGGTCATAGCGGTGGTAGTCGTCCACGCACAGCGCGATGGCCCGGTCGGCGCCGAGCGCCTCGGCGATGCCGCGGGTCAGCGTGGTCTTCCCGGCCGCACTGTCACCGGCGATGGCCAGCATGACCGGGCGCGGCGGCTCGGGCACGGCCTCGCTGCGGCGCAGACGCATCATCTTGTCGGGCACGGTCATTAACCTCCCCGGGCGCTGCGGTAGGGGGCTGACCTGCGGCCTTGGCCGGTTTTGGCCGCAACTGATGAACTTCCACCATATGACCGGCGGAACAGGGGCGCCTCCCCCCGGCCGGGGAACCCACGGGGGAGGCGGCCGGTGCTCCCGGCCGGAGGTCGGCGTATCGCGGTGCATTGTTTGCGGATAAGTGACATAAAGCACCGCGCTATCCGGGCGGCCCCGATAACGGCCCGCGTGAGGCGTCTCACCCGGCCAGTTCCACCGGGCAGGGGATGCCCCGGCGAACCGCAGCCCCTACCGTCGGCAGATGGAAAGTCTGGAATCGCTCGCATCTGCCCTGGTACGGCCCCAGCGGGGAATCCTCGCGGCGGACGAGAGCATCGCCACCATGTCGGCCCGGCTGGCTGCGGCGGGTGTCGCGCCCACCGAGGGCAGCCGCCGGGTTTACCGCGAGATGCTGGTGACCACCCCCGGGCTCAGCAGCGGAATCAGCGGCGTCATCCTGTGCGACGAGACGCTGCGCCAGCGACTGGGCGACGGCAGGCTGTTCCCGGCCGCTCTCCGCGACCTGGGCATCCTGCCCGGCATCAAGGTTGACCAGGGCACCCAGCCGCTGGCCGGGGCGCCAGGCGAGACGGTGACCGAGGGCCTGGACGGGATAGGCCGCCGGCTCCGCGAGTACGCCAAACTCGGCGCGGCCTTCGCCAAGTGGCGCGCCGTCCTGCGGATCGGCCCCGCCGCGCCGTCGGCGCTCGCCGTCCGGGCCAACGCCCAGGCTCTCGGCCGGTACGCGGCCGCTTGCCAGCAAGCCGGCCTCGTCCCGATCGTCGAGCCCGAGATCCTGATGGACGGCCCGCATTCTCTGTCCCAGTGCGCCACGGTCACGTCGTTGATGCTGCTGGAGGTATTCAGTGAACTCCGCGACTATGGAGCCGACCTCAGCGGGATCGTGCTCAAGCCGAACATGGTGGTGCCAGGCAGCGAAGCGGGAGAACTGACCGGCGCGGACGAGGTCGCCGAGGCCACCGTCAGCGCTCTGGCCGGCGTGCCCGTGACCACGGCAGGCATCGCGTTCCTCTCCGGCGGGCAGCGGCCGGAGCGCGCCACCGAGAATCTCGCGGCCATCCAACGGCAGCCGCACATCTGGCCGCTGACGTTCTCCTTCGGCCGCGCGCTCGTGGACCCCGCGCTGGCCGCGTGGCGTGGCGAGCCCGCGCAGTGGGCGGCAGGCCAGCGGGCCCTGGCCCGCCGCGTCTCGATGAATGTGGCCGCCCTCGACGGCCGCTACACCCCGGAACTGGAACTCGACCCGGCCTGAGTGGCCGCAGCGCGCCGCCTGGGTGGCGGCGCCGGTCGCCGCTAGCGTGGGCCGGGTGAAGGTGGGCGGCGAGTCGACGCGCCTGATCGTCCTGCGCGGCAACTCCGGGTCGGGCAAGAGTTCTGTGGCGGCGGAAGTGCGCGCCCGGCATGGCCGTGGCATCGCCCTGGTCGGCCAGGACAACCTGCGCCGGGTCGTGCTGCGCGAGCGTGATGTCCCGGGCGGGGCGAATATCGGCCTCATCGACACGGTCGCCCGCTATGCACTCGGCCACGGCTTCCACGTGATCATCGACGGAATCCTCCGCGCCACCACCTACGGGGCGATGCTCGACACCCTGCACCACGACCACCAGGGCATTTCCCGCTTTTACTACTTTGACGTGCCATTCGAGGAAACCATGCGGCGCCACGCGGCCCGGCCGCAGGCCACCGAGTTCGGGCGAGAGGAGATGAGCGGCTGGTACCGAGAGCTTGATCTGCTACCCAGCGGAATCGAGCAGGTCATCCCGGCAGCCAGCTCACTGGACACCACCGTGCTCCAGATCATTCGCGATGCCGGGTTGCCCGGCCAACCGACAGCGCCGGCGGAGTGCGGCGAGCGCGCGGCGACCATCCTCAGGTAGTACTCGGCTGGGTGGCCACTTCCTTCTGCGCCATATGGCGTTTCGCCCGCAGCAGGGTTCGCGACAACGCGGTTCCCGCCACGATGCCGATTACGGCCAGCAACGCAAGCCCGCAGGCCAATGTGGTGGACAGGGCCGTCGCTGAAACATTCCCGCTGGGCGCCAGCGGATGCGCGCCGGGGTTCTTGTCCAGCGAGAGGAACACGGTGCCTCCCAGTCCCACCGGTCGACGATGAACCGATGCCGCCAGATCAGCAGCAGACGGCTGAGGGCGTAGCCGGCACTAGCCGCAGGGCGGACGACGCGCTTCCGGCCAGTCGGCATGATGGACCCATGCCTGGAACCAAGACTGCGGCAACCGCGGCGGCGGCCCTGCTCCTGCCGGTCCTGACCGAGCTGCGGCTGAAGCGGGCGGCGCGCCCGCTCACCGACCGCTGGCGCGAGGCGCCGGTGGAGCCGCGCGGTGCGGCGCAGATCGGGATCAGCTTCCGGCCGCTGCAGGCGGCGGCGCTTGGGCTGGATCCTGAGGCCGCGCTGCGGGCGCTCCTGGCGTACCCGTTCCAGCTGATCCGGCTCGGTGCCTACTGGAACCGGCTAGAACCCGAGCCCGGCCGCTTCCAGCCTGAAGAGCTCGATCGCCAGCTCGACGCGGCCGAGCGGGCGGGCAAGCAGGTCATCATGTGCGTCGGCCCGGTGAAGGCGTTCGGCTACCCGGAGTTCTTCGTGCCGCCGCACCACCTGGACCGGCCACTGCGTGAGGGGGCCCTGGTCAGGCCCGATGAGCACCGGCGGCTGCTGGAGGCCGGAACCGCGTTTGTCACCCGCGTGGTGGAGCGGTACCGGGACCGGGACGCGATCACTGCCTGGCAGGTCGAGCACGAGGCGGTCGACCCGCTCGGTATGGAGCACTCGTGGCGCCTGTCCGAGGCGTTCGTCCGCGCGGAGGTCGAGGCGGTACGCGCCGCGGACCCGGGCAGGCCGGTCATGATGAACGGCTTCCTGCCGACCTCCACGCCGGTCCGGGTACAGCAATGGTGGCGCACCAGGGATCAGGGTGACTCCCTGTCGGTAGCGCAGCGCCTGGCCGACATCGTCGGCATCGATTTCTACCCCCGCCACGCGCTGGCCGCCGCCGGACCGCTAACCCTGTACCTCGACGGCAGCAGGGCCCGATGGCAGCAGCGGAGGCGAGAGCGGCTGCTGGACTGGGCGGCCAAGGGCGGGCGGCGGCTGATGATCGCCGAGGTCCAGGCTGAACCCTGGGAGGCGGTCACCACCCCGCCCAGCCCGGCGGGCCGGGCCATGTACAGCTGCCGCCCCGAGGATCTGATCGGGAACTACAGCCAGTGCATGCGTTGGAGTAATCAAAGCGGGTTCGTCATGGACGGGTACTTGTTCTGGGGGGCCGAATACTGGCTGCTGCGCGAGCGGCAGGGCGATCCTCGCTACCTGCGCGCCTTTGCGCGCGTCCTGGAGAGCAGCTGAAAAACGGCCACGGCGGCGCGGGCCGGCCACGGCGCGCACGGCTCAGCGGGTTCGCTCCCGGTATCCGAACACCGCCGCCCCCGCGATCATGAGGATGACGAACAGCGTCCCGGTCACCACCGTGTCGAGCAGTGGGCTGCCCGACACCACCTGGCGGTAGCCCGGCGTCCCCGCGTAGAACGCGGCGCGGGTCAGCTCGACCACGTAGCGCATCGGCATCAGGTGGGCCAGCACGTTCAGGTAGGACGCCGTCCCGCGGAGCGGCACCAGGACACCGCCGAGCACGTACTGCGGGATGATCAGGAACTGGAAGATCTGCATCGCCGAGCGCTGGTTCGGCAGTGCGGCGATCGTGGCGAGCCCGAACGCACCGCCCAGCAGGCAACAGGCCAGGCACGGCGCCAGCAGCGCCGCGAGCTGCCCCGGCGACATCCGGACGCCGAATGCCACCGCGAACACGACGATGAAAATCCCCTGGCAGAAGGCGACCAGGGTCTCCCCGGCCACCTTCCCGGTGACCAGGGTCAGCCGGGAGACTGGGGTCACGAACAGCTCACGGGAGAAGTCGGTCTCCCGGTCCTCGACGATCGAGATCATGCCCGCGGCCGCGGACTGGAACAGGCTGGCCGCGAGTACCCCGGTGAACGCGAGCGTCACCGCGTTCAGGCCAGTGACCCGCCCCACGGTGGGCTGCAGGATGCTGCCCAGACCGCCGATGAGCAGGATGGGGAACGCCAGGTTGACCGCCAGCCTGGGCCGGTCGCGCAGCAGCTTGATCACGTCGCGCTGGGCGATGATCACGATCCCGGACAGCTCGTGCGCCAGTCCGGTCAGCGTTGGGGCCGATCCAGCGCCTGGATGCACGCTCATGGTCCCGCCGCTCATGACCCCGCCGCTCATGGGCCCACCGCCCGTGGCCCGGTCGTTCATGGCCCGGCCCGCTCGAGCAGCAGCAGGTAGGCGTCCTCCAGGGTCGGCTCGGCGATCTGGAATCGGGTCAGCTCGGCGCCTATCGCGGCGACGATGCCCTGTGCGCTGCGCCCGTTCAGCGGCACCCGCAGCGGGCCGGCCTCGCCGCCCTGGCCGGTCCCGGTGACCTGCAGGCCGAGCGCGTCGAGCTCGCGGCGCAGGCCGTCCCGGTCCCTGGCATCCAGCACGAGCTCCGGGCTCAGCTGGCGTGCCTTGACCTCGGCCGGGCTACCGCGCTCGATGATCCGGCCCTTGGCCAGCACGCACACCGCGTCGGCTGCCTCCGCCTCCTCCAGGTAGTGCGTCGTCAGGAAGACCGTGGTCCCCGAGGCCGCCCTGGCCTGCCGAAGGTAGGCCCACAGGCTGCGCCTGCTCTCCGGGTCGAGGCCCGCCGTTGGCTCGTCGAGGAAAAGCACGCGGGGCCGGTGCATGAGCGCCCGGACGATTTCCAGCCTCCGCCGCAGCCCCCCGGACAAAGCGCGCGCACGCTGCCCCAGGATGTCGGAAAGATCAAGGACGCCAGCCACCTCCTGCACCTGGCTGCGGTAGCCGGCCGGCATCAGGCGGTACAGGGGGCGCCAGGGGTACAGCCCGTAGAGCACCGCGTGCAACCTGATGTTCTCCTCGGCCGTGAGATTGAGGTCGAGCGAGGGCTGCTGGAAAACCACGCCGAGCTCCCTGCGGACCCCCGCCTGCTCCATCGCCAGGTCCCGGCCGGCGATACGGACCCGGCCCGAGGTCGGCGCGAGGGTCGTGGTGAGGATGGAGATCGTGGTCGTCTTTCCCGCGCCGTTCGGCCCGAGCAGGCAGAAAAGCTGGCCCTCCGGAACGTCGAAGCTGATGTCGTCCACGGCGTTGCGCCGCGCGGCCCGGTAGCGCTTAACCAGGTGAGCGACCTCGACCGCGTTCATCGGACGGTGTCCTTCGAGCGACGGCTGGCGGTCAGGAGCCGGCCCGGCCCGCAGCGGGTTCCCGCAGGCGCCGGTAGCGCGCGTCGAGCCCACGCCGCCTGGCCAGCCAGGACACAGGACGGGTGATGGCGCGGACCAGCGCGGGCGGCAGATACGGAGCCCGCACCTCCCGCTCGAAGTCGCGCATGAACAGGGCCAGGTCGAGCGGGCTGGGCAGCCTGCGGGCCGCCGCGTACTGCTCCTGGGCCAGCACGGCGGCGGTTTCCAGCAGCTCCTGCATGTTCAGCGCGGGCCTGGTCTGCACCGCGACCCGGGCGGGCTGGCTTCCGGCGTTGGCGAAATGATGCACCGTGCCGGGCGGGACCCGCACCGTGTCGCCAGGGCCTGCGGTCACCCGCCGACCCCCTACCCTGAACCTCATCCGCCCCGCGAGCACGGTGAAGGACTCCTCCTGCTCGGGATGGGCGTGGCTGCTCGGCACCCGGCCGCCAGGGACCAGCACGAGCTCCCACTCGAGTACGTCGCCCCCGGTCTCCGCAGCGGTCGCGCGGATCGTAATCTGCTCCCCGCTGAGCGGGTTCTCGATGACGTGCCCGCCGGGCGCCACAGCCGCCTCCTCATTAGGTGACATCGCGATTAGGTGACGTCTCGCGCCACGGTCGTCCGGGCGGCGCCACCGCGATCAGGATAGCCACGGCCGCGAGCAGCGCCGTCGGACGCACGGCCCGTTTCAGGTCGACACTGTAGGCGGGAGCGGAGCACGCCACCATGATCTGGCTCGCGCTGATCGCGGCCTCGAGGCCACCCGGCGCATCGCCGCGAGCCCGGACCTCGCCTCGGTCCACGC
Organism: Streptosporangiaceae bacterium; assembly: GCA_033854735.1. Taxonomy (GTDB): domain Bacteria; phylum Actinomycetota; class Actinomycetes; order Streptosporangiales; family Streptosporangiaceae; genus JAWWPY01. The sequence continues at coordinate 11,924 of JAWWPY010000516.1, forward strand.
GGTCATCCTCACCACCTTCGAGTTGGATGAGTACGTGTTCGAAGGGCTGCGGGCCGGTGCCGCCGGGTTCCTCGTGAAGGACACCGACGCGGCGGACCTGATCCGGGCGGTCCGGGTGGTGGCCGGCGGGAACGCGAGGTGATCACCCTCATCGCCTCGGGACTATCCAACGAAGAGATCTCCCGCAAGATCTACGTGAGCCCGTCAACGGTCAAGACGCACGCGGCCAGGGCGATGACCAAGCTCGGCGCCAGGGACCGGGCCCAGCTCGCCGTCTTCGCCTACCAGGCGGGGACTGGTCCGGCCGGGCTGGGCCGGCTGATCTCGCGCTCAGGCCGCGCAAACCGGCCGATGCCCGCAACCCGCGCCCATGAGTTGCGCACCAGGGGCCGGCGGACGAGGCAGCCTCCGCGGCCCAGCCGACGGAGCACTCCCTCCTTGTCCGGACTGCCCGGGAGACTAGTACTGGTCTGGTGAGGCGACTGCCTCGCCGATGGTGATCTCGGGCGGAGCGGGCGCGGCACCGACGGAGCCGATGAACGCCTGAAGGTCAGGGTTCGAGAAGAACTCCTGGAATTGCCCGGCTGTCTCCCACTCGTCGATGATCAAGACGAAGCCGTCGCCGATCCCGAAACGGTGATGAACTCCGCCTGCGGCCTGGGCCATCTCGCTGATCTTCGCGAACTCACCGGCCCGATCGGTGAGAGCCTGGCGGAATGTCGCGGTGTCCCCTTGGAATTTCCCGATGACCAGCACGCTCATGACCCGGATCCCCCTCCTTGAGTTCTGCACGCCTGACGGCTGCAGTTTCCAGGAGGGATACGTCGCCGGGGCCGGCATTGGATCACCCGGCGGGGCGGCGATCTGGGCCTACGGGGACGCGTCCTAGTCGAGCGCAAGCGCGGAGGCCGCGGCGAGGACCTCGGCCCGTCCGGGTCGCGGCGGGTGGCAGCGCCCGGCACGCTAGCTCAGTCGTCAGCCGTAGCGTCGAAGCGTCAGGCGCCGAGGAGGGCAGCCCGGCCGTCAGGAGGATGTCGTTGCCATGGACCTCCGGAACGGGGCAGCCGACGGCCCGCGCCTGCCGGGAGGCGTCCAGCACACGGTCACGCAGGCCCGGCGATAGCACCGTCGGTTCACGCCCCTGGGCCGTCATGACGGCTCCAGCAACTGCCGGTCCAGCACGGTTTCCAGCTTGGCCAACGCCAGTCTGAGCCGCGATTTGGCGGTGCCCTCCGGGATGCCGGCCGCGAGCGCGACCTCACGGCAGGTGAGCCCCCCGAAGTAGGCCAGTTCGACGACTCGGCGCTGGCCGTCAGGCAGCAGGTTCACCGCCGCCCGCACCACGCTGGCGGCGTCCGCGGCCGTGACCTCTTCGCACGGAGACGGGTGCCGCGGCCTGGGAGTCAGCCGGTGATGCCGCTCCTGGCGGGCAATCCGGCGAAGTTCGCTGCGAACCAGGTCCACCGCGCGATGCCGGGCCAGCACGATGAGGTAGGTGCGCAGCGCCCCGGCCGTTGAGTCATACCGACCGGGATGGCTCCACAGTTCTACGAATACATCCTGGACAACGTCCTGCGCGGCGGTACCCTCTCTGACAACGCGCAGCGCAGCACCATAGACGGCTGGTGCCAGGCGGTCGAAGACTTCTGCGAGAGCATGGTCGTCACCGGCTGCCAGGCGCGCCGCCAGCAGCGCGTCCGTCCCCCCCACGCCTGGGACGCTAGCGCGGCATACAGCTGCCGGCAAGGGACTGCCATAGTTGCCCATGGCGGCCAGGAAGAAACCCCGCGGCCACGAGCAGGCGGCGCGCCGATGGTGCTGAGGCGGCCCGGAGCCTCGATCGTCAGGTCCGGACATCGCGGGAGCGCGGCCCGTCAGGCGGGGGTTCTCGCGTGAGTTGCGCCTGACGTTCAGCGTCGGCGAAGCCCAGCGACCGGTAGATCCGGACGGCGACGTCGTCGGGGTCGGCCACGATGACGAGGGGCCCGGCACCGAGCGCGGCGAGCCCGTAGGTGCCCGCTTCGTAGACGAGCCGGCGAGCCAGCCCCTGGCGGCGGTAACGGGGATCGGTCTCGACGCTTTGGAACCGCAGGACACCAGCCGCGCCGAAGATCCCGCATCCAGATCGCATCCGTCCGCCGACGAACGCCCCGAACCATGCGCCGCAGCCGCGGCAGCACAGCTCGCGGGCTCCGCGGAGCCTGCGCTCCGCGAACAGCCGGTGGTGAGGATCATCACGATGATCGTCGCAGGCCAAGCCCAGCTCGGCGGCCTGCGCCCAGTCGTCGTCGCTGGCCAGGGGACGGAACACCGCATCGTCGGCCGGCCGAGCCGGCTCCCTGAGCCGCGGCGCCGTCAGCACGGTGCTGACCTGGGCAGCCAGGCCGAAGCCAGCCAGTTCGGCCGGGTCCCGTGCTCTCCGCGAGTTCCATCGACGCCGAATGCCCGGTGGCCAGCGCCCGGAAACTCCGCCGTGAACGCGGCCATCCAGTCCGCGACATCACCGGGCCGGGGCGGGGCCGGGAACAACAGGAAATTGCCCCACCAAAACCCTGGATTGGCGGGAGTCCGCACCACCAGGTACTCCCGGCGATCAACGATGGCTGACCCGGCCAGCCGCCGGATCATGAGGTCGGTCCGGAAGCCGAGATCATGCAGCCTGACAGCTAGCCTGTTAGGCGGTATAACGGATTGCGGTATAGCGGGAGCCGATATAGTCTGATCCGTAGGAGCGCGACGAGGGAGCGCGATGACGAGCAGGAGGGTGACATGACGGACCGACTGGACCGCTGGGCCGATCCGCCGCTGCTGGTGCTGGCCAGCCTGGCCGACGAGCCGAAGCACGGGTACGCCATCACGCAGGACGTGGCGGACACCATGGGCGTGCGGCTGTCGGCCGGCACCCTGTACGCGGTGATCTCACGGCTGGAGTCCCGCGGCCTGATCGAGCCACTGGAATCCGAGGATCGCCGCCGGCCGTACCGCCTCACGGCGGCCGGGGCGCACGCGCTCGCCGTGCAGTCCGAGCGGATGAATCAGGTCGCCTCGGTGGCGCGGCAACGGCTTCGTACTCATGACGGATTGGCCGGCGCATGAGCGCGCCGAAGGGCCTTCAAGCGCCCCGGAGGCGCAAAGGAAGCAGAGCGTGGACCAGCGTGCTGGCCCGCGGGGCGCTCTCCCTGTACCCGGCCGCCTGGCAAACCCGTTACGGTGACGAGGTCCGCGTCCTGCTGGATGATTCCGGTGCCGACCTGCGCACCGTCGCCAGCCTGGCGTGGCAGGCCATGCCCGCGTGGGTCTGGCCGCCGCGGCATCTCTACGACCGGCCCGCGCGGATGCGGGCCAGTCTCGCCACGGTCCTGGCGGCGTGGACGGTGCTGACCGGCCTGGCGCTGGTCTTCGCGCAGCTCACCCAGGCCCAGGGCCTCAAGCCGCCAGGCCATCCGGTCGTCCAGTGGTCGTACTGGGTCTTCGATGGGGCGGTAGCCGTCTCGGTGCTCGCCGTGGCCGGCGGTGCCCTGCCCCTGTGGCTGCTGATGATGCGCAAGGCCCGCCGTGAGCACCGCCCGCGCGAGATGGCATACCTGCTATCGCCGGTCATCGTGCCGGTCGTGTACCTCGCCGCGGTAACCGTCATCGCCAGGCTCGTCCGTCACGCCGATGGCGTCGGCCCGTGGTGGTTCCTGGCTGTCGTTGTGCTCGGATTCGCCGCCGGCGGCGTTTTCGCCGCCGGACCCGGGCTGGCCCTGGGCAGGCTCCGCCCCCGCGGCCCGGCGGTCAGCCTGGCCGTCAGCGCGGCGGGCGTCGCAGCGGTGGCCATCAGCCTCGCGAGTGCCGCCAGCATCGTCGCCGCCATCGGCCTCTACCTCTGGGCCCCTCAGTACGCCGGCTACCACGAGGGGTGGCCACTCGGGATATATCTTCCAATGGTCCTGCTGGCCGCCGCGGTCGCCACGGTCAGCGCCGCGCGCGGAATCCGGGCCGCGCGGTCGGCGGCCGCCGCATGACGTCTCCGGCCATCCGGGCTCCGCAGGAGAACTTTCCCCGGCCGGGCCTATCCGCCGGGGGTGATGAGGCCGGTCTCGTAGGCGAGCACAACGGCCTGGGCGCGGTCGCGGAGGTCAAGTTTGGCCAGGATCCGGCTGACGTGGGTCTTGGTGGTCTGCTCGGCGATGACCAGGGCATCGCTGATCTCGGCGTTGGACAGGCCGCGCGCGATCAGCCGCAGTACCTCGGTTTCCCGGCTGGTGAGCGCGCTGAGCGTGGCGGGGGGCGGCGGGTCCGGGCGCGGCCGGTGGGTGAAGCCTGCGATCAGCCGGCGGGTCACCGACGGGGCGAGCAGCGCGTCGCCGGCGGCGACCACGCGGACGGCGTGGACCAGTTCGGCCGCGGTGGCGTCTTTGAGCAGGAAGCCGCTGGCCCCGGCGCGCAGCGCCTCGTACACGTAGTCGTCGAGGTCGAAGGTGGTCAGCATCAGCACCCGGGGCCGGCGCGGGCCGGACGCGTCGCCCAGGATCTGCCGGGCCGCCTCCAGCCCGTCCATGACCGGCATCCGCACATCCATCAGGACGACGTCGGGTTCCAGTTGCCGCGCTTGACTGACCGCCTCAGCGCCGTCAGCCGCCTGCCCGGCGACGGCCATGCCCGGCTGGGCCGCGAGCACCGCCGCGAAGCCCTCACGGACCATTGCCTGATCATCAACGATCAGGCAGCGCGTGACTGTGCCTGTGAGCACCGGGCCCGCAAGCACCGGGCCCGCAAGCACCGGGCCTGTGAGCACCGGGCCTGCTGACACCGGGCTGTCTGCCGCCGCGCCGCCCGTCATCACGCCGCCTCGCTGAGCGGGAGCACGGCGGACACCACGAAGCCGCCGTCGGATGCCGGGCCGGCCGAGAAGGAGCCACCGAGCAGCGCCACCCGCTCCCGCATGCCCGACAGCCCCTGCCCCGGGCCGTGGCCGTTCACCAACGGCCCCGGCGCGCCGGGGCCGTTGGTCACCCGCAGCAGGACCGCGCTGGCATCATGGCCGACCGACACGGTGACCGTGGCTCCCGGCGCGTGCCGGCCGGCGTTGGACAGCGATTCCTGCACGATCCGGTACGCGCACACGCCCACCCCGGAGGGCACCTGATCCAGTGCGGGAGCCGCGGACAGCATGACCGGGACCCCGGCCTGCCGGGCGGTCTCGATGAGCACGGGCAGGTCCGCTAGCTGCGGCTGGGGGGCACGGCCGGCGGGCTGGTCATAGCGCAGCACGCCGAGCAGCCGCCGCATATCGCCCAGCGCCTCGCGCGCCGCCCCGCTCAGCGAGCCGAACTCCTCCCGGACCGGCCCGGTCAGGCCGGCCAGCCGGTAGGGCGCGGTCTCCGCCCGCACCGCGATGAGCGACATGTGATGGGCGACCACGTCATGCAGTTCCCGCGCGATCTTGGCACGTTCCTCCAGCACGGCCCGCCGCGCCTGCTCCAGCTCGGTGCGCTCGGCCTGCTCGGCCAGGGCCTGCCGGTCCCGCCGCCGGGAACCCAGGGCGTCCGCTGCCACGGCGGCGGCGGTGAACGCGATGGTGCCCAGCGCGCTGGCGACCAGGCCGGGATGGTTCTTGTCAGCCTCCAGCCACCACGGGATCAAGGTCAGCGCCCACATCCACCACAGCACCGGCCGCCGGTGCCGGGCCCCGGCCACGCAGAACACCACGACCAGCACCAGTGGCTGCACCGGATCCCACGGCCAGCCCCCCAACCAGTCAATTCTGACCCCCAGCGAGGAAGCCTTGACCAACGGGACAAGCACCAGCCCGAGCCAGCCGATCCGCCAGCCCAGCAGCGGATACCGGGCCGCCAGCGGCAGCGGCACCACCACCGCCAGCGCCACCAGGACCGCCAGGGCCATCGCCCCGCCGGGCATCAGCCACGCCGGATCGAACCATTGGATTTGCGAGCCATAGGAGACGGGCGAGAGAGCGGCGGACGGACCCCGATGGACCAGGCGGCCATGCGCGGGCAGGACGACTGAAATAACGGCCTGGGCCTTCAGGTTGCCCGGGGGGCCCAGTTTGAACTGGCCACCCAGATTGTCCAGGCTGGCCAGGCTGGCCGCGCAGGCCACCAGCGTCGCCGCGCCCAGCCCGCCGTAGGCGGCCCGGCGATGCCACGGCGAGCGCCACCGCCACCCGGGCGCCGGGTCCGCGCCGACCAGCACCCCGCTCAGCCCACACCACGTAGCGCGGACTACCGCGCGGGCACGGCTGGGGGCCGGTGCCGCGCCGGGCATCCGTTTCACGCTGCCAGGGTAAACCTCCCGGACCGCCCGGTCGTCCCGCCCGCGAGTGTCATACCCCGGTATGAGACCGCCCGCCCGTACCGCAGTGGTATGACCGCCGATCTGGCTCCCCGGCGTGACGACACGGCCGGGGGCGTCGGGGCAGCCTTGGCCCGGCGGCTGATTCCTGGGCGATCCGGGACGGGTTCCCGAGCCGGCCACTGCCAGTGCGCGTTTCCCCGTTGCCCCGGCCCGATAAGCCTTGGCCCACGTACGTCACTCGAACCGGCACTCGCCATGAGAGGGACTTCCACATGAACGACGACACCGGCAGCAGGCGTGGCCGCCGATCGCGGCCCGGCGTGCTGACCGGCATCGACACCCTCCTCTCGGCGCCGGGTGACGGTGATTCGCCCGCCGCGGCCCACCAGAAGGCGCCGCGCCGGAGGAATCCTTTCCTCAGCCCGCGTGGCCTCCTGTCCAGGCCCCGTATCGCTCTGCCGGCCGCGGTCATCGTCCTGGCCGCCGCGTCGCTCGGCGCCTGGGCGGCGACCCGGTCCACCGGCTCGGCCGGCCCGACGTACCGCTTGTTCCCCGCCGCCACGACCACCATCCGGCAGACGCTCTCCACCAGCGGCACCATCCAGCCAGCGACGACCGATACGCTCAGCTTCAGCGCGGCCGGGCAGGTCACCGCGGTTGATGTGCAGGTCGGGCAGCGGGTGACGACGGGCCAGACCCTGGCCGCCATGGACTCCCCCTCGCTCAAGGCCCAGGCCGCGCAGGCGCAGGCCAGCCTGGCCGGAGCCCAGTCCCAGCTCTCCCAGGACCAGGCCGGCAGCGCGTCCAGTGCCCAGCTCGCCGCCGACCAGGCGTCCGTCAGCGCGGCCCAGTCCCAGGCGGGCAGCGCCAACGCCGCGCTCAGCGGCGCCACGCTCACCTCCCCCATCGACGGCATCGTGGTCACCGTCGGGCTCACGGCCGGCCAGCAGATGAGCGGCGGCGGCGGATCAGGGGGCAGCGGATCCGGGGGCAGCGGATCCGGCGGCGGCGGGTCGGGCAGCGGGTCCGGGGGCGGGGACAGCGGCGGCGGATCGGGCGGCAGCAGCTCGGGCAGTTCCGACTCGATCACCGTGATCAGCGCCAATGACATCATCAACGCCAACGTGAACGCCACTGTGGTCGGCCGGATCAAGGCCGGCGACCAGGCAGTGATCACGACGCAGAATGCGGCCGGCCCGGTCCTGGGCACGGTCGCCTCGATCGGCCTCGTCGCCTCGGTCAGTTCCGGTGTCGCCACCTTCCCCGTGGTCATGAACGTCACCGGCACCCCATCCGGCCTGTACGAGGGCGCCTCGGCGACGGTCTCGATCATCTACAACCAGGTCAGCAACGTTCTCGCCGTGCCGGCCGCCGCGATTTCCATGTCCGGTGGGAAGAGCGTTGTTCACACCATGGTGCACGGCCACCGGGCCGCGAAGGATGTCACCACCGGGCTCACCGCCGGCGGGCTGACCCAGATCACCGGCGGGCTGACCGCGGGCGAGCAGGTAGTCGTGCCCATCCCGCGCGCCGTCAGCGGTGGCTCCGGGGGCGCCGGCAATTCCCAGAACGGCGGCGTCATCATCGGCCCGGGCGGCCGGGTCATCCAGATCGGTGGCGGCGGCGGCTTCGGTCCGAAGGGGGGCTGACCGATGAGCCTTATCGAGCTGACCGGAGTCCACAAGACCTACCGCACCGGGTCCCTGATGGTGGCCGCCCTGGGCGGGATCACCCTGACCATCGGCGACGGCGAGTACGTCTCGGTCATGGGTCCCTCGGGGTCGGGCAAGTCGACGCTCATGCACCTCCTCGGCTGCCTCGACGTGCCGAGCGAGGGCAGCTATCACCTGGCCGGCGAGGATGTCAGCGCGATGTCGGAAGACCAGCTCGCCGAGGTGCGCAACCGGCGCATCGGCTTCGTTTTCCAGCAGTTCAACCTGCTGGCGTCGATGCCGGCCTGGCGCAACGTCGAGCTGCCGCTGGCCTATGGTGGCGTGCCCCGGGCGCGGCGGCGCGAGCGGGCCATCACGGCCCTCGACCGGGTCGGCCTCGGCGACCGGATCGACCACCGGCCGGGCGAGCTTTCCGGCGGGGAACAGCAGCGGGTCGCCGTCGCCCGGGCGCTGGTCACCGAGCCGGCCCTGCTGCTCGCCGACGAGCCGACCGGCAACCTCGACTCGGCCTCCACCGCCGAGATCCTCAACCTGCTCGACGAACTGCATGGCAGCGGCCGCACCATCGTGGTGATCACCCACGAGGCCGACGTGGCCCGCCGGTCGAAGCGCACGGTGCGCCTGCTCGACGGCCTGGTCTCCGGCGACACCGCCGCCGCGGCGGTGACCCAGTGAACTGGCGCGAGACCCTGCGCACCGGGCTGGAGGCCATCCGCGCGCACCGGCTCCGGTCCGGGCTGACCATGCTCGGCATCCTGATCGGGATCGCCGCGGTGATCCTCACCGTCGGGCTCGGCGAGGGCGCCTCCGCGCAGATCCGCGCCCAGATCAACTCACTGGGCACCAACCTGCTGATCATCACGCCGGGGAGCGCGACGAGCGCTGGCGGGGTTAACGGCCCCCAAGGCTCCGCCACCACCCTCAGCGTGCAGGACGCCGGCGCGCTGGCGTCCAAGGTGACCGCGCCGGACATCGCCGTGGTCGCCCCCACCTCGCAGGCCCCGCAGACCCTGATCGCCGGCACCGCTAACTGGACCACCAACATGGTGGGCACCACCCCGGGCTGGCTGGAAGCCCGCGCCCGCACGATAGCCGAGGGCCGGTTCCTGACCGCCGCCGACGAGAAAAACGTGGCCGCGGTCACCGTCCTCGGGCCGACCACGGCGAAAAAGCTCTTCGGGACCAGCGACCCGCTCGGGCAGACCGTCAACATCAACGGCGTGCCGCTGCAGGTAGTCGGCGTCCTCACGTCGGCCGGGTCGACATCCAGCGCCACCGACGAGGACGACCAGGCCCTCGTCCCGCTGCCCACGATGGAGCAGGAGATCGGAGGCAACTCCCGGACCTCGGTGGACACGATCTACGTCGAGGCGACCTCGCAGGCCACCCTGTCCGCGGCCGACCAGGAAGCGACCACGCTGCTGCTCAACCTGCACGGAGTCAGCGCGGCCAACCCGGACTTCACCATCAACAGCCAGCAATCACTGCTCAGCACGGCCACCTCGGTGAACCAGACGCTGACCGTGCTGCTCGCCGGGATCGCGGCGATTTCCCTGCTTGTCGGCGGCATCGGGGTCATGAACATCATGCTGGTCTCGGTTATCGAGCGGATCCGCGAGATCGGCCTGCGCAAGGCGCTCGGCGCCACCCCCAGGGTGATCCGGCGGCAGTTCCTCCTCGAGGCCTCACTGCTGGGCCTGACCGGCGGGGTGCTCGGGGCGGCCACCGGCCTGGCCGGCGCGGTTATCCTGCCGCACCTGATCTCAGACACCATCACCATCTCGCCGGCCGCCATCGTCGGCTCGATCGCGGTCGCCGTCGTCATCGGCCTCGTCTTCGGTGTCTACCCGGCCAGCCGCGCCGCGCGGCTGGCCCCGATCGATGCGCTGCGTAACGAATGAGGAGCGACGCGAATGGGTAAACGGTTCCGCCGGATCGCCGCGCTCAGCGTCACCGGTGCCGTCGTCGCCGGTGGCGCCGGGACGGCCTATGCCGCGAGGTCCTCCTCCGGCCCGGTCTACCGGCTGGCCACCGTCACCTCGGCCCACGTGACAGCCGCCCTGCACGTAGTCGGCACGCTCACGCCGGTGCGGCAGGCCGACATCGCTTTCCCGGTCGGCGGCACGGTGGCGTCCGTCGGGGTGCGGCCCGGCCAGCACGTCACCGCCGGGCAGACGCTCGGCTCGCTCGACGCCACGCCGCTCAAGGCCGACCTGACCGCCGCGCAGTCCACGCTGGCGGGCGCGAACCTGACCGTGGACAACGACACAGCTAGCCAGAACGCCGCCACGACCACGCCGACCACCTCCCCGGCATCCCAGCCGGCGTCGCAGCCGACGGCGTCGGTGCGGCCGCTGCAGCAGGCCGTTCTGAGCGCTCAGCGCCAGGTCGACAGCGCGCTGGCCCGGGCCAAGACCGCTCTCGGCCAGGCCAGGCACGCCTGCGCCCCGTCACCTTCGCCCAGCCCCACGACCACACCGACGGTGACCGCGAAGGCCACCGGGACCAGCCAACCGGCCCCGGTGCCATCCCAGTCCACCTGCGCCGACGCCACGCAGCGGGTGCTGGACGCCGAGTCCGCCGCGCTGCAGGCCCAGCAGGCACTGTCCGGGCGGCTCGCCGCGCTCAGCACGGCGCTGTCCAGGGCCGCCGCCCCGGCCAGCAAGTCCGCGGGCACCGGCGGGGGCGGCAGCACCGGCGGGAGCGGCAGCACCGTCCGGGGCGCCGGCCGGGGCGGGGGCTCGGCCGGGCCGGTCAGCGCGGCCCAGCTAGCCGCCGACCAGGCCTCGGCCGACGCGGCGGCGGCGCAGGTCACCGTGGCCCAGGCGAACCTCGCTGATGCCAGGGTGGTCAGCCCGATCGACGGCACCGTCGTCACGGTCAGCGTCACCCCGGGCGCCAATGCCGGCGCGGGCAGCACCGCGTTCGTGATCGCCGGGCTGGACAGCTATCAGGTGGTGACCACGGTCGCTGTGGCCGACATGCCGGACCTCAAGGTCGGGCAGCGGGCGAGCGTGCAACCGGACGGCATCAGCACCCCGCTCAGCGGCTCGGTGGCCTTGATCGGGCTGGTGCC
>JAWWPY010000517.1:0-3024 GCA_033854735.1 Streptosporangiaceae bacterium
TCGCCGCCGAGCAGGTTCTGCACCGCGGCGGTGGCCACCATCGTGCGCGGCCACAGTGTGTTCGACGCGATGCCCTCCTCACGCAGCTCTTCTGCCATTCCCAGCGCGCACAGCGTCATGCCGAACTTGGCCATCATGTACGCCGTCGGCTTCAACCACTCTTTTCCGAGCAGCACCGGCGGCGACAGCGTCAGGATGTGCGGATTCTCCCGGCCCTTCAGATGCGGGATACAGGCTTGTGACACCGCATAGGTACCGCGCACCTGGATGCCGTTCATCAGGTCGAACCGCTTCATCGGCACCTCGGTGATCGACCCGAGGTTGATCGCCGACGCGTTGTTCACGCAGATGTCGATCCCGCCGAACTGCTCAACAGCCTTGGCCACTGCGGACTCGACCGAATCCGGGTCGCGGACATCCCCCACGATCGGCAGCGCCTGGCCGCCGGCGTCTTCGAGCTCTTTGGCGGCGGTGAACACGGTGCCCGGCAGCTTGGGGTGCGGCTCCGCGGTCTTGGCGATCAGCGCGATGTTGGCGCCGTCTTGTGCAGCGCGTTTGGCGATGGCCAGGCCGATGCCGCGGCTGGCGCCCGAGATAAACATGGTCTTGCCGTTCAATGACATGAGCGTCACAGTAACGCCGTGCCGGTGTGCCTCGAATCGGCGGCCCGGATTGCCTCGCCGCCGGCCCGTAGTGGGCCGGAAATAGCCCGGCGGTTATCGCTGTTGAGAGTGCTGTCTGGTCCGTGCCAGGAAGCGGCATGGAGAACACAGCAGACACTTGTCGGTCGCAGCCTCTAGATTGGGAAAGGGGGAGTCGGGTGTCAACGGCGATGAGCCTTGTGGGCGAAGAGCGGTTGTCCGGGTGCCTGGCGGGTCCGGTGTTGATGGACCTTTTCACTGGCATCGCGACAGAAGGGACTGTGTTACCCAACATGGCCGACATCGATGGCGCGACCGAGTCGGAGATCGCGGAGGCCGCTGACGTCTCCGACGTCTCTGACACTTCTGGGCGCAGCCGCGCAGACGGGACCGATGCGGAGCTGACCGCACGCTTCGAGCGCGACGCGATCCCGCTGCTGGATCAGCTGTACGGCGGCGCCCTGCGGATGACCCGCAACCCGGCCGATGCCGAGGATCTGCTTCAGGAAACCATGGTGAAGGCCTACGCGGGTTTCCGGTCATTCAGAGAGGGCACGAACCTCAAGGCGTGGCTGTACCGCATCCTGACCAACACCTACATCAACAGCTACCGCAAGAAGCAGCGGCAGCCGGCGCAGTATCCGACCGATGAGATCACCGACTGGCAGTTAGCGGCCACCGCTGAGCACTCCTCGACCGGCTTGCGCTCTGCTGAGGTCGAGGCACTCGAGGCGTTGCCCGACACCGAAATCAAAGAGGCGTTGCAGGCGTTGCCCGAAGAGTTTCGGATGGCGGTGTACTACGCAGACGTCGAGGGTTTCCCGTACAAGGAGATCGCCGAGATCATGGGTACGCCGATCGGGACGGTGATGTCGCGGCTGCACCGCGGCAGACGCCAGCTGCGGGAGTTGTTGACCGATGTGGCCAAGGAGCGCGGTTTCATTCGCGGTGGCCAGGCAGCCGAGGAGGTGTCATCGTGAGCGAGTTTTCGTCCACGTCCGGCCCCGGTGAACCCTTGGCCGATGAAGTCCCGCGCACCAAGGCCGAGTGCGCCGAAGTGATCGCCGAGGTTTGGACCCTGCTCGACGGTGAATGCACCGTGGAGACTCGGGAAAAACTGCGCAAGCATCTCGAGGAATGCCCGCCGTGTTTTCGGCTCTATGGGCTCGAGGAGCGCATCAAGGGGTTGATCGCAACCAAGTGCCGGGGCGAGAAGGCTCCGGAGAGTCTGCGCGAGCGGTTACGGGTGGAGATCAGCAGGACCACGATCATTCGTGGTCGATACAGCTAGCCGCCCCACATCCCCGAAAGCGAGGACGCGGGCCGCCTGTCAGACGGGCCGCGCCCTCGTCGAGTTACGCGTTGGGCCGCTTGCCGTGATTGGCCTTGCTGTACTTGCGGTCGCGCTTCTTACGGCCACGCTTGGCCATGACTGATCCTCCTCGCAGATTTACTCGCCGATCAGTCTTTCATGCCGCGAGCCTTGTGCACCCAGCGGCTACACGACCGGCACGCTGTGCGCGAGGGTGCCACCACCTGCCGCACTCGTCGACGCGACCGGTCCAGGCTGCGCCGGCGCCAGCGGACTGGGAGCGCCGGCGAGGCCGGGCGCCTGTCCTGGTGCTATCGGACCGGGAGAGCCGGGTACGCCGGGCGCCTGTCCTGGGAGCCCACCCTGGTAGCCGGGGGTTTGTCCGGGAAGCCCGCCGGGCAGGCCGGGGTTTTGGCCCGGGAGCTGTCCGGGACGCCCGCCGGGGTAGCCCGGGTTTTGTCCCGGGAGTCCGCCGGGGTAGCCGGGGGTTTGTCCGGGGAGTCCGCCGGGGTAGCCGCCGCCCAGTCCGGGGGTCTGTCCCGGGAGCCCGCCGGGCAGGCCGCCCAGGCCGGGGGTCTGGCCCGGGAGCCCGCCGGGCAGACCGCCGCCCAGGCCGTCCAGGCCAGGCATCTGTCCCCCGAGCCCGCCGGGCGACAGCGCGCTGGTGGCAGGCATCAACAGATCCCCGGCGCCGGGGAACACGTTATTCATCAACCCGCTGAGCGAGCCGAAGAGCGAGTTGGCGATGTTCACCGCGCCTCCGGCGCCGCCCAGTCCAGGAACAGGGAGCGGGTCGTCGGCAAGAAGTGGTTGCTGGGGAGCGGCCGCGGCGACGCCGGCGCCAAGCCCGATAGTGGCGATTGCTGCCAGCGCAACCCCGATACCGGTTGCCACTCGGGTCAGTGGTCCGCGAGTTGTCGAACGCGCAAACGTTTTCTCGGACAACGGAATACTCCTCAAATTCGGCTGAGGCACCGAGTGTGCTTCAGGCACTCCAATCACTCTGGAAACTCTGCTCGCCAAATGTCACAGTTGCAACACGACACGATCACCGGAAGAGCTCTATAGGTT
>JAWWPY010000518.1:0-5044 GCA_033854735.1 Streptosporangiaceae bacterium
CCTTCTGCGGAGCCGGCGGCGGAATGGCGTACGCCTCGGAGTTGATGGCGACGCTGGACAGCGTCGGCATACCACCCAGGCCAACCTGGTCCCGGTTGGTCATGGCCCAGACACCGATGCGGTTGTCTCCCGTGCCGCTGGAGTCCAGCGAGCTGAGGAAGTACTCGGCGTCCGGCCGCCCCGTGGACAGGGCGGGCTGCGGCGCAGTGGTGTCGGTCGTCAGGTGGGGGAAGTTCACGACGTGCGGGCTCACGATGCCGTTAACCAGGTCGGACTTATCGATCGCCCACATCTCCGCGCCGTTGAACTGCGGCCCGAGGATCGAGAACTCGTCAGCGGTGACGTACAGGTTGGCCTGGTCGATCCCGATCCTCGGCTGGTCACCGAAGCACGGGCAGCCTTTCCCGGACGGGTCCGTCGTGTCGATCGAGTACTCGTTCCACAGCCCGCGCGGGTCGGAGTTGTGCCGGACGGCGATGAGCAGGGATGACGCGGTGGACGAGTCGTTCAGGAACAGGATGGTCGCGAACCAGGTCTGGGTGCTGGGGTCGAACCAGCAGCGCGGGTCGCTGGTGAACTCCTTGCCGCCGACGTTGAACAGGTCGTTGATGTTGAAGGGCCCGCGCAGCGACTTCCCGGTCGTGCGGTAGATGCGGTACGCGGAGTTGACCGGTTCGAGCACGAAGCCGTTGCCCTTGCACAGCCCCTGGTCCGGCGGTTCGAACGTTTGCTCAAAGTTGGTGAGCTGGCTGTCCCGGCTGCTGACGCCGTTGAAGTTGACCAGAGCAGAACCCGTGGCCGCCGCCGCCGCGGCCGCTGGCGCTGTCGCGGGCGCGCCGGGCACCGCCTCGGCCGCCGAGTAGTGGCCAGACGGCAGCCGGCGAGCCCCTCTCGGGAACACTCGCGGCGCCGACGGCGCTCCGACGGCCGGCTTGTGCCTGGGCACCAGCCGGGCAGCCCCCCGTGTGCCGGTGTAGTGCGTCACTGCGGGAGACGGGCTGCTCCCCGAAACAGACGCTTGCGCCACCGTTGGCGCGAGCATTGCCGCGATTGTTGCCAGGCTCGCGGCCACAGCCACGCCCAGCCTGCTCACTCGGGTAAGGCTCACCTGATCCCCCTTCGCCGAAGACGCTTCCCGCCCTAACCCCTTCCCGGCATCCGAACCCCCCGACTCCCGATGTCACGGCTCGGTGGGGTTGTTCCGCTTTGGCGGATAGGGCTAGATAACCTGGGTAAGGCTATCGTTCCAATCTTGTTTTGGGCAGGCCCAGATCGGCTGAGGCGGCAGGTTTCCGCTTGCCGTTAAGCGGTTCGAATTCCATCGGCGACCGGCTGTGGAGCGGATTTCCAGCCGCCTTCCCTGCGCGCCGCGCTGATATGGGTGAGACCAGGGTGCGGCGAGCTGTAACGGGCCCTAATCTTTGGCTACGAATGGTGCTCATGATCACCAGAGCAACCATCAACCCCGGTGCGGCGTATCTGCTGAGACGGCAACAACAGGACCGCGCCGGAGATCCCCGCCGGAGTCGCCAGGTCCGCGACTATGCAGGCCGCCACAGATGTGAGGTGTATCAAGGATCTTCGACAGCGACTCTCGACTGAGAGGGCCGATGCTGTCTGGTCCTGGTCCCGCCGGAAGAGGCAAGAACCTGCCCGGCGAGGTGTGACCTCAAGGCGTGTGGCCGGACGCGGCCACGACGCCTGGCCGTGGCCGTAGAAGACCTGTCCGGTCGCCGACCGCGGCCCGCGCACCAGGGCGCCTGTGGTGCCCTAGCGGTTCTCCGCCACGAACTGGCTGGCGGTGAAGGACGCGCCAGCCGGATCGGCAAGGACCGCGAATCGCACCCACGGCGCATTCTGCGGCTCGGCGAGGACCGAGCCTCCCAGTTCGCGCGCTCGCGCAGCGATCGCGTCCACGTCGTCGACGGCGAAGGTCACGCTCCAGCGCGCTGGGCCACCTTCGCGGGGCAAGATCGTCGCCACGACGTTCTCGAAGCCTTCGGGTGCGCCCATCTGCTTCATCCCCGCGCGCATGCCGGGGTTGAGCTCCTCGAGATGGTCGCCGTAGCCCGGCAGAGCCCACATCGGCGAGCCGGCGTCGATTGTCGTCCAGCCGAACACGGCGCCGTAGAAGGCCCGTGCGGCCTCGACATCGTCGGTGTGCAGGTTGTTGAAGTTCACAGCGCCATGCTCGTTGACCGCCGCCGAGCCGCGGTGCGATCGGGGCTGCCATACGCAAAAGACCGCGCCCTCGGGATCGGCGAACACGCCCATCCGCCCCGCGTCAAATACGTCGAAGGGCTCGGAGAGCACCCGCCCGCCCGCCTCGCGCACCCGGGCTGCGGCGTTGTCAGCGGACTCGACGCGGATGTAGGTGTTCCACATGGCCTGCGGTGGTGCGTCAGGGGGCTGCGAGGAGATCGCGGCCACGTCCCGGCCGTCGATGCGGGCCATGTAGTAGTGAGCTCCCGCGTCGGGGGGCATCGCGTCCTCGGTCTGCCACCCGAAAAGCCCGGAGTAGAACCGGGCGGCGTCGGCGGGGTCGGGCTGATTGGTGTCGACCCAGCACGGCACCCCGGCTGGGTAGTCCTCGCGCGTGCTCATCACGGCAGCCTACAGCGGCTCTCACCAAGCATCCGGGCAGCGCGCCGCTAGAACTGGACTGCGCGGATGTCATCGCGGCACCGGATGGCCTCTCTCACCAGCGGTACCCGATCAAGCGATGACTCCACGAGCCACGCCGGCCACACTGCACGTCAGCGCGCGTCGCGCAAGCGGATCCCTGGCGAGACCGTCTCCACCGCGCAGGTCCGGCTGATCCGCGCTTGATGTGCTTCGCAGGTCCGGGCATGAATGGCATCCAGAGTCGGGAACTCGGCGACCTGCCACGTCCGCACACATAGTGTGATCAGCCCTCGACCTGAGCGAAGCGGGCACTCCCGCCGATCTGCCGCCGGTTTCGGCCAGTTGGTGGGGCCGGCAGTGCTGATCCAACTGCTGGACACCGCTCTGTACTGGGCCACGATGAGCAGCGGCCATGCCGGGAGAGATCTTGGCTAAGCTCGGCGCGTGAATGCAGGGCGATTGCCTCTGTTCTGCGGCACCGCCATGGCCTGGCGCATCGAGCGGGCCGAGGCGCAGTTCATTGCCGAGGCCAGCGAGGCAGCCCACCGTCGCAGGCCTGACGACGCCGGCTTTGTGATACCCGTTGCCGGTGGCGTGGCGAGCTTCGCCGAGGCGGGCTCGCCGTACAACAAGGTCGCGGGGCTCGGCTTCGGCGGCGTGCCGGGCCCGGCGACGTGGGATGAGATCGAGCGGGCCTACGCCGGTTTGGGCGCGCCTGTGCAGGTCGAACTGGCCCACCTTGCCGATCCCGTGATTGGTGCCATGCTGACCGGGCGGGGCTATCGGCTCATCTTGTTTGATAACGTGCTCGGCCTGGTCTTGCCAGGCGGGCCAGACCGGGTCACGCCGCCGGGGGTCGAGGTCCGGCCGAGTGGCGAGGAGGAGTTCGAGTCCTGGCTCGACATCGTCCTGGATGGCTTCGCCCACCCTGACACCCAAGGGGTGCCTTTGCATGACGAGCTCGCACGGGAGGTCATCGCGGGGGCCGGACGGGATTTCGCGGCGGCCGGCGGGATTCGTTACATCGCGCTGCGCGACGGGGTCATCGCCGGCGGCGCGCGCCTTCGCATGACGGAGGGCGTCGCGCAGCTCGCCGGCGCGACGACAGCACCCGCGCACCGCCGCCAGGGGGTGCAGGCGGCGCTGCTGTCGGCCCGGCTCGCCGACGCCGCAGCCGCCGGCTGTGACATCGCCGTCGTTACCACCCTGCCAGGGTCCAAGTCTCAGCAGAACGTGCAGCGCCAGGGCTTTGACCTGCTCTACACCCGCGCCACTTTGGTGAGGCAACCCTGAACCGCAGGGCCCGGCCCTCGCCAGGCGCGATGCGAAGCTCCCTCAGTCCATCATCCGCCGAGCTTGCGGCGCGCGAGGCGGGCCGAGGTTAGCCTGCGGTGACCAGCAGGTCGGCGCGAGGAACCGCCGCTCGGCGCGCGTTCTGAGTCCTCCCGGGGAACACCTAGCGTGCTCCCGAACTGAGTGTCCTGCACGCCGGATCGCTCGTGGTCGCTATCCGAGCTATTCGGCCGGGTGGGGGACCGGCTCATTGCAGTTGAGGTGATCAAGTGCGATGTCCCCTGCTAGCGTCCGACGGCGTAGAGGGTGGCGTTGTTGATGGCGTAGACAGTGCCGTCGGGGCCGATGATGGTGGGGGTGTAAGCCTCGGGTCGTGGGCGGTTGAGGCGGATCTTCTCGGCCAGGGTGTTGCGGGCTAGGTCCCAGCGGTAGAGGGTTCCGTCCTCGCTGTTCACGATCACTGAGTCGTCGGCGGGGTCGACCACGGCCGAATTGATGCACCACTCGTACCGTGCTCCAGCGGGTGCGCCGGGGAAGTGGACGGGCGACAGTATGGTCTGGACGGCCTTCATGACTCGCGCGTTGGCGTAAGGGTCCTTCTGGCTTGACCTGGGGTCGAGTATCGCCACCTCGTTGTGCCCGTTTCCGTGCGGCCCGACGCCGAGGTAGTTGTTGTATTTGGACACCAGCAAGTAGGGCGAGGTTCCGTGGTAGCCGGGCACCGCGCGGGCGGGCAGCACGGAGGGGGTGTTATCCCAGCCAAAGGAGCCCGGTGTCTTGGTCCGGGTCAAGGTAGCGTTGTAATGCAGCAGCCAGCCGCGGTCGTCGTGGCTCGGGAACGGATTCTCCAGGACGCCGTAGTACACGTCCCCGTCCGGGCCGACCGTCGGTGAGGCGGACGAGCTGGTCGAGATGAAAGCCGGCAGGCCGCTGACCGGATCTCTCAGCAGAACGTGGAACCGTGGTTTGAGCGTTCTGGCGTTGAGCCCGACCAGGATTCCGCGTGTGGGGCTGGTGACGGTGATGTAGACGGTCGTGCCGGAGCGCGACAGGGCCGGTGCGCAGTTGAGTGCCACGCCAGTGATGGCCGGGTTGTCGGCGGCCGCGGCGGCGGTGATCCAGGTCG
>JAWWPY010000519.1:0-12071 GCA_033854735.1 Streptosporangiaceae bacterium
CAGCGTCAGTGTCCGCGAGGACGCGTTGCTGGCCATCGTGCACCAGATGTTCCGGGAACGGATCTTCGGCCCCGAACGCGCCGCCCTGCTCGCGGAGTTGATTCCCGCGAACGCCGCCGCCGAAGCCGCCCACCGTGACAAGCAGGAAACGGCGTTGCGGAAACGGCTCCGGCAGATCGACGCGGCCGAGAACGCCCAGGCCCGCGAGATCGAAGCCCTGGCCCACGTCGGCGACCCCCACTCCCGCGCCGTCACCGCCATGCGCACCCGCCACCTCGCCCGGTTCACCGAACTAGAAGACGAACGCGCCCAGGCCGACGCCCAGCTAACCGCCCTCGCCAAAACCACCCACGACACCCCAGACCCCAGCCTCCTAGACCGCCTCCCCATGCTTGGCGACCTGATCACCGAAGCCCCCATCAGGCTCCAGCGCCGCCTCTACGAAGCGTTCGACCTGCACATGCTCTACAACAAGCACCTCCACCAGGTCACCATCTGGGCAACCATCACCCCCACCACACCCGGCACCCTCGCCGCTATCATCAACGACAGCGACGACGGCCACCCCGCCGCCAGCAACCCGCCAGCCGGCCCCGCCGGCACCAGTCACCCGGAATTTTCGGATCCTCTACCCGCCCCTATAGAGCCAGCCGCAAATCCTCCGTGATCATGGAAACGCGGTAGGGCGTCCTACTCGGACCCTGGGGGAGCGCTGCGCCCCGGGTGGGGGGGTAGCCCGGGGCGCAGCGCGGTCAGGTGGCCTTTCTGGTCATGTCGCGCAGGTGGTCCCTCTGGTCATGTCGCGCAGGTGGTGCCGTTGACCGTGAAGCTGGTCGGGATGGCGTCGCTGCTGGTCCAGGTGCCCTGGAAGCCCACCGAGGTGCTGCCGCCCGCCGCGATGGTGGCGTTGTAGCTGGCGTTGGTGATCGACACCCCCTCCCCGCTCTGGGTGGCCGTGCCGTTCCAGGCGTTGGTGATCTTCTGGTCACCGGGGAAGGTGAATTTGAGCGTCCAGCCGCTGATCGGCGACGTGCCGCCGTTGGCGATGCTCACCCCGGCCACGAAGCCGCCCGCCCACTGGCTTGCGGTGCTGTACGTCACCGTGCAGGTCGCGCCGCCGCCACCTCCGCTTGACGAGCTCACCGTCCAGGTGAAGCTGGCTGATCCGGAGGCTCCGGTGGTATCCCGGGCCGTGACGGTGACCGAGGAAGTTCCGGCCGTCGTCGGGGTGCCGGAGATAAGGCCGGTCGAGGAGCTGATGGACAGGCCCGCGGGCAGGCCGGTGGCGCTGTAGGTGAGCGTCTGGCCGGAACCGGAGTCAGTGGCGTGGATCTGCACGCTCGCCGCGGTGCCGGTGGTACCTGTCTGGTTGCCGGGGCTGGTGACGGTGACCGTGTTCCCGCCGCCGCCACCCGAGCCCGAGGTGCCGACCACATAGGTGACCAGGGAACGGGCGGGGATCGTCGCGCTGAACGCGCCGCCGCTCACGCTCGTGGCCGACTGGGCGGCCGCGTTGCTGGATGAGCTGGTCAGGTACGGCGTCACCGTCGCGCCGTTCGGGGTGCCGGTGCCCGACAGTGAGTAGGTGATCGCGTCCGCTGTGCTCAGCGTGTTGAGCGCGACGATGGCGACGGTGCCGTCGGTGTTCTTGAAGGCGGTCATGGTCACGCTGCCGTTGGAACTGGTCGCGCCGATGCGGACCGCACCTGGGCGGACGTACCGGCTGTAGTTCGCGAACGCCCACAGCCGCCCGGACGGAGCGACGGCCGAGCCGTTGATCTGGATGAGGCTCTCGTTGTCACCGTTGGACGAGGGGGTGCTGCTGCCCCACCAGTACAGGAAGGCATTCAGGTTGGCCGCGGTCAATCCGGTGTAGAGGTGCTGCGCCCAGGTCAGCCCGGACGCGACGGAGCCGTCGTCCCAGGCCGGGTCCCAGCCCTCGAACGTCGACCACTCGGTCTGCCACACGGGCTTGGTCCAGCCCGGCAGCGCCGAATTGGGCGGCGCGGTGTAGCCGTGGCTGGTGAACAGCTTCACGAAGGAGTTGGCGGTCGCGTCACTCTCGATAGCGGCCGAGTACGTCTTGGCGAAATCCCACCCCTCGGTAGCGCAGCACTCAAGCTGGGTGGACAGCCCGGAACTGGCCAGGGACGGGCCGAGCACGTCGGCGAAGTTCGCCGTCTGGGCCGGGGTCAGCACCATGCCCGAATAGCTGGGCGCCAGGTTGGCCTCGTTCTCGAAGCCGATGTAGCTGAGGTTGATCCCGTCGGCCGCGTAGTCCTTCGCGTACTGGATCAGGTAGTTCGCATAGGCCTGCCGCCAGTCGCCGCTGGCGCAGGTGGCGCTGGGCACGCCGCACAGCGCGCCGCCGTTGATATCCGAGTTGTTGGTCTTCATGAAGGCCGGGGCGCCCCAGGCGTCGGCGTAGATGTTGTTGACGCCGTAGGTGCTGTGGACCTGCGTGGACAGCCACTCCTGTCCCTCATCGTTGCCGAGTGCCCGGTACGCCGGCGCAGCGGTGGGGC
The DNA here is from genome assembly GCA_033854735.1 of Streptosporangiaceae bacterium. Lineage (GTDB taxonomy): Bacteria > Actinomycetota > Actinomycetes > Streptosporangiales > Streptosporangiaceae > JAWWPY01. Next base: position 2,526 of record JAWWPY010000519.1, read on the forward strand.
TGCTCGGCGCGGTTGGCTCGATCGTGCCGCCTGAGTCCGACGGGATCTCGTTGCGCAGGATGCTCAGTCCCGCGCCAGTGGTCGGGCTGTACAGCAGGTTCAGCGCCTGCTGCTGCGTGGCCGACGCCGCGTTCATGATCGTGCTGGCCTGACCGAAACCTTCCGAGGCGCCGAACCCGGCGATGGTCTGGAAGGTCGACGCGCCGTTGATCGTGGCCGTATCCGCCGCGGCCGCCGGGCCAGACGGGGCGAGGACGGTTAAAGCGCTTACGGCGAGCAATGTCGCCGACGCCATCAGCGATGCACGGGCCGTGCGCCTGGTAAGTGTGAACATAGGGCCTTTCCTTTCATGGGTCTCGCGGAGCGTTGGCTGCCCGGGGGCATCACCTGCGGGATCGTGGCGTCCCTCCTTTCTTCGGGCATGGGCATCTCGCGGCCGGTCCCGATCTCGGATGGCGCGCGAGAAGAGCGGTGGGACTACGAGCGCGGCAGGAAGGAAAGCCCTGCCGTGAAGACGGCCAGGCGGGCTGGGCGGCCGGGCCCGCCGCCGCCCGGGCACCAGGCCCGCCGTGGCCAGCCCGGCTTGCCGCAGAGTTTCGCGCGTAACATCCCGTATGTCAATCGTTGTCGATAACGTTTTATAGGACTATCCTCGCCCTGGTGGAACCAAGCTCCCGCGTCACCATCCCTGAGATCTGGCGTGACCCGGCCGCCACCCCGGCCAGCCGGGTCAGTGACCTGATTTCCCGGATGACCATGCGGGAGAAGATCGCCCAGCTCTACGGCGTCTGGGTGGGCATCGATGCCGCAGGCGGTGACGTCGTTCCGCACCAGCACGAGGTCGCCACCGCACCCGCCGACCTGGACAAGCTGATGGGTGATGGCATCGGGCAGCTGACCCGGGCCTTCGGGACCGTTCCCGTCGGCCCGGTGGACGGCGCCCGGGCCGTGGCCCGCAGCCAGCGCCAGATCATGGCGGCCGGGCGCTTCGGCATCCCGGCGATGATCCACGAGGAGTGCCTGACTGGACTGGCGGCCTGGCAGGCCACCGCCTACCCGTCGCCGCTGTGCTGGGGAGCGAGCTTCGACCCCGGGCTGGTCCAGCGGATGGCGGCACAGATCGGGCGCACGATGCGCCGGCTCGGCGTGCACCAGGGCCTGGCGCCCGTCCTGGATGTACTGCGCGACCTGCGATGGGGCCGGGCCGAGGAGACGATCGGCGAAGACCCGTACCTGGTTGGCCTGATCGGCAGCGCGTACGTGCGCGGGCTCGAGTCGGCGGGCGTGGTGTCCACGCTGAAGCATTTCGTCGGCTACTCCGCGTCGCGGGGCGGGCGGAACATGGCGCCCGTCTCGATCGGGCCGCGGGAACTCGCCGACCTCCTGCTGCCGCCATTCGAAATGGCCCTGCGGGCCGGCGCCCGGTCGGTGATGAACTCCTACACCGACCTCGACGGGATCCCGGTGGCGGCGGACGCCGGCCTGCTGAGCGAACTGCTCCGCGGCAGGTACGGCTTCACCGGAACGGTCGTGTCCGATTACTTCGCGGTGTCGTTCCTGCAGACTCTGCACGGCGTGGCGGGCAGCCGGGGCGAGGCCGCTGGCCTGGCGCTGCGGGCCGGCATCGACGTGGAACTGCCGACCGTGGACTGCTATGGCGAGCCGCTGCTGGACGCCGTCGAGTCAGGGATCCTCGACCCGGCCCTCGTCGATCGCGGCCTGGAACGGGTCCTCAGGCAGAAGTGCGAGCTCGGTCTTCTGGACGCCGGGTGGTCGCCGGAACCGCAGGTTTCCGAGGGCGAGCGCATTGACGACGAGGAGTCGCGCTCGCTCGCCCGGACAGTGGCGCAGCGCTCGATCGTCCTGCTGCGCAACGACGGGACCCTGCCGCTGGCCGCGGGGCGCCGGGTCGCCGTCGTCGGGCCGCGGGCGGATGAGGCGACCGCGATGCTCGGCTGCTATTCGTTTCCCGTGCACGTCGGCGTGCACCACCCCGACGTCCCGATGGGGATCGACGTGCCGACCCTGCTGGACGCGCTGCGCGCGGACCCGGCCGGGTACGCGATCTCCTACGCGCCGGGCTGCCCGGTGCTGGGCGGCGACGACGCGGGCATCGCCGCGGCGACGCGGGTGGCGCGCGACGCCGAGGTCTGCGTGGCCGTGCTCGGCGACCGGGCCGGGCTGTTCGGTGCCGGCACGTCCGGGGAGGGCTGCGACGCGGCCGACCTGCGGCTGCCCGGCCGGCAGGAGGAACTGCTCGAGGCGCTGCTGGGCACGGGCACGCCGGTGGTTCTCGTGCTGCTGGTTGGCCGGCCGTACGAGCTCTCCCGGCAGGTGGACCGGCTGGCCGCCGTGGTCTGCGGTTTCTTCCCTGGTGAGGAAGGTGCCGCCGCCGTGGCGGACGTCCTGAGCGGCCGGGTCAACCCCTCCGGGCGGCTGCCGGTGAGCTTCCCCGCCGAGGGGGCGAACATGGCCGCCCCGCACCTCGCTCCCCTGCTGGGCCAGCGCGGCACGGTCAGCAGCATCGACCCGACACCGGTCTTTCCCTTCGGCCACGGGCTGTCTTACGCCCCGGCCACCTGGGTGGGTATCACGCGGCGCTCCCCGGAACTGTGGCCCACTGACGGCACCGGTCAGGTAGCGGTGACCTTGCGCAATGACGCCGCCATCGCGGCGGCCGAGGTCGTCCAGGTGTACCTGCACGATCCGGTCGCCGAGGTCACCCGCCCGGTGCAGCAGCTGATCGCCGTCACCCGGGTGGAGCTGGCCCCGGGGGAGAGCCGGACCGCCGTCATCGACCTGCACGCCGATCTCACCTGCTACACCGGGCGATCCGGCCGCCGGCAGGTCGACCCGGGCGAGGTCGAGCTGCGGATCGGCACGTCGAGCGCCGACACCCGGGCCGTCGTCCGGTTCACGCTGGCCGGGCCACGCCGGGACGTCGGATTCGACCGGGTGCTGCAGGCGAGTGTCACGATGGAAGAAACGGGGATGGACGCTGGTTGGCGTCCTATGTGATCGACGTCCCGTTGTCCGTTCTGGATCTGGCCCCGGTGGCGGCTGGTACGACGTCGGGCCAGGCCCTGCGCCACACGACCGAGCTGGCCCGGCGCAGCGAGGAACTGGGGTACCAGCGCTTCTGGGTGGCCGAGCATCACAACATGCCGGCCATCGCCAGCTCGGCGCCGGCTGTCCTGATCGCGCACCTGGCCGCGGCGACCTCCACGATCCGGGTCGGTTCCGGCGGGGTGATGCTGCCCAACCACGCGCCGCTGGTGGTGGCGGAGCAGTTCGGCACGCTGGAGGCACTGCATCCGGGCCGGATCGACCTGGGCATCGGCCGGGCGCCGGGCACCGACCAGCTCACCGCGCTGGCCCTGCGCCGGACGATGGAAGGCCTGTCCGCCGAGGCGTTCCCGCAGGAACTCGATGACCTGATCGGGCTGTTCACGGGGGAGGACCCCCGGGCCCGGATCACCGCGTCGCCCGGCCGGGGTGACATGCCCGCCATCTGGCTGCTCGGTTCCAGCGGGTTCAGCGCGCAGCTGGCCGGGCTGCTCGGGTTGCCATTCTCCTTCGCGCACCATTTCAGCGCGGCCAACACCGTGCCCGCACTGGCGCTGTACCGGCAGTCGTTCCGGCCGTCGCCATGGCTGGAACGGCCGTACGCGATGGTGGCCGTGAGCGCGATCTGCGCGGATACCGACGAGCGGGCGCAGTGGCTGTCCGGCCCCGCCGCCCTCTCGTTCCTGCGGCTGCGGGCCGGCTCGCCCCAGCCGCTGGCCAGCCCCGAGGAGGCGGCGGCCTATCCGTACTCTGACTTCGAGCGGGAGTTCGCCCAGGAGCGCTTCACCGGTCAGGCGATCGGCTCCCCGGAGACGGTGCGCGGGCAGCTCGCCGGGCTGCTGGAACGCACCGGCGCCGACGAGCTGATGCTCACCGCGATGGTCTACGACATCGAGGACCGGATCCATTCCCTGGAACTGATCGCGGAGAAGGTGGCTGGTGGGCTGGGCCAGGCCGGGAAGTAACTGCTGACCTGCGGTCGGCCCGGGATCACGATCCCCACCCGCCGGGCTATCGTGGGGGGCGGAGAGGAGCCTGCATGTCATCGACGTCAGAGCCGGCCCACCTGAGCAATCGTCACCGCAACACGCTGCGCCAGATCTTCCAGCATCCCGTGAGCCACAACATCGAGTGGCATGCCGTGGTCTCGTTGCTGGAAGCGATCGGCTCGGTCGAGGACCACCACGACGGGAGCGTGGCCATCACCCTCGGGTCGGCGACCGAATATTTCGACCGCCCCGCGGCCAAGGACATCGACGCCCAGACGGTGGTCGACCTGCGGCGGGTGCTGGCCAGCGCTGGTTACGGAGCCGGCTGAGCCAGCCGGGCCTCTTCGACGGTAAGTTCCGCCGCTGGGTCGGCCTCCAGCCGCTCGTCGGGGATCGGCTGCCCGCTGCGGATGGACCGGCCGTAGGTCCCGCCCTCGAGCCGCTGCTCGGCGCGGTCCAGGGCGGCCAGGCGGTCACGCAGGCTCTCCGCGACAGCGTCATCCATGCCCTGAGCCGTCAGCAGCTGCGCGGGATCGGAAATGTCCCCGGTCTCGTCTTCTGAGGCCCGGTCCTCCTGCCCGGCCGCCTCGGTGCCGGCCAGCAGATCCCGCACCTCGGCCCGCTCAGCGCGGAGCCGTGCCCGTGCCCGTGCCTCGTCCATCTGCTCGCGCCTCCTGCGTCCGGTCGTCACCAGCGCTCTCACCCTACGCGGGCCCCCCGGTCAGGGCGGCCGGAGCCGGGCGTCGAGCGAATCCCGCAGCGCGTCGCCGGCGAAATTGAACGCGACGACGGTCAGCATGATGATGAGGCCGGCCGGATAGACCTCCCACCAGTATCCGTCGAGCAGGTACGTGGTTCCCTGGGATAGCATCCCGCCCCAGGTCGCGGCGGGCGGCGGCAGCCCGAAGCCGAGAAAGCTCAGGGTGGCGAGCACGATGATCGCGTCGGCGACCTGGAAGGTCGCGCTGACCACGATCGTCCCGAATGTGTTGGGCACCAGGTGCCTGACGATGATGCGCGACCTGCGGCCGCCCATCACCCGGACGGCATCGATGAACTCTCGCGTGCGCAGCGAGAGCGCTTCGCCGCGCACCAGCCGGGCCGGGGCCAGCCAGGACAGCAGTGAGATCACCACGATCAGCAGCAGGATCGTGGGCCGGAACACCGTTGACAGGTAGATGAGCAGGAAAATCGCCGGGATGGCCAGCACGATGTCCACCACCCGCATCATGACCGCGTCGGCCAGGCCGCCGGTGAAGCCGGCCACCGCACCCCAGACGACGCCGATGGCCGTGGCGAGCACGGCCACGGCCAGGCCGATCTCCAGCGATCCCCGGCCGCCAATCATCAGGCGGCCGAGGATGTCGTAGCCGTTGCTGTCGGTGCCGAGCGGGCGGCCCGGGCCCGGCGGCAGGTTCGTGAGCTGGATGTCCGTGTGTATCTGGTCGGTGTGATAGATCGCGGGCCCGAGGAAGCAGAACAGCGCCAGGGCCACGATCACCGCCAGCCCGGCCAGGCCGAGACGGTGGCCGATGAAGGCGCGGGGCACCGGGGTGCGGCCCGCTCGCCCGGCCCGCACGCGGCCCGCCCACGCCCGGTCAGTCATAGCGGACTCTGGGGTCGAGGACGGCGTACGCGACGTCGGCCAGCAGGTTGCCACCGGCGGTGACGATCCCGGCCAGCACCGTGATGCCGAGCTCGACCGGGTAGTCGGAGTTCACCGCAGCCGTGTAGTAGGTGAGCCCGACTCCGGGGACGTTGAACACGTACTCGACGATGAGGCCGGCGGTGAGCACCGCGGGGATGGACAACCCGACGAGCGTCGTGACCGAGATGAGCGAGTTGCGCAGCACATGACGGCTCAGCACGAGCCGGTCCGGCAATCCTTTCGCCCTGGCCACACGCACATAGTCCTCGGCCAGGGTTCCGATGGCGGCGGAACGCATGTAGCGGCTGAACAGCGCGACGTTGATCAGGGTCAGGGTGAGCACGGGCAGGACCAGTGCCCTGGGGTCAGCCAGCAGACCGCCGACGGTGCTCGCCTGGGGCGCTTCGGGGGGGAATATGTGCAGGCCGGTGGAGAGCCCGGCGATCAGCAGGATGGCCAGCCAGTATGACGGCATCGAGTACAGCGTGAACGCCGCGGCCGTGGCCAGATGGTCGGTCGCCCGGTTCCTGTGGGTGGCCTGGGCGATCCCCACCGGGATGGCGATGGCCAACGAGAGCACCAGCGCCGAGCCCACCAGAACGAGATCGTTCGGCAGCTGATGGACGACGAGCGAGTCCACGCTCTGGTTGAGCCGGTAGGAATAGCCCAGGTCACCACGGGCCAGGCGGCCCAGGAAGGTGAGGTATTGCTCGATCACGGGATGGCCGAGGCCGTTGGCGCGGTTGAACGCGGCGATCTCGGGCCTGCTGGCCCGGGGGCCGAGGATGGCCTTGGCCAGGCTGCCCGGGATGAGGTGCTCCAGGCCGAAGGTCACCGCGGTAACCCCGACCACGACCCCCGCGGCCTGGGCGATCCGCCGGACAATGTATCCGATCACCGTCAGCCCTTCGTGAAATACCACTCCTGCGGGCTGATGAATCCGTAAGCGTTCGGCGTGTAGCCGCGCAGGTTCGACGCCACCGTGTCCAGGCTGCCTGGGCTCGGCTGCCAGAAATCGGGCAGCTGCAGCCGCACCCGGTCGGCGTAGGCATTGAGGGCCGCCTGGGCGCCCGCCGCTGATGTCGTCGTGGTCGCGGCGATCAGCTTGTCGACGGCGGGGTCAGAGTAGTTGTTGACGTTGCCGAGCGCACCGGTCTGGAAGATCTCCTCCCCGCTGGGGTAGTGTCCGGGCGCGAAGACCCAGCTGGCGCCGTACTGGCCAATCTGCCAGTCGCAGGCGGATGACGACTGGGCACAGGACAAGATCGTCGAGGTGACGGTGGCCATTGTCACCTCGTTCAGCGAGATCTCGATCCCGACCTGCTTGGCGACCGACTGCAGGTCGGCCATCGAGCCGTCGGTGTAGGGCAGCCCGCTCGGGTACATCAGGGTGAAATTGAGCGGCTGGCCGGCCGGGATTCCCGGGCCGCACTCGGCTGCGCCATGGCCGGGCCGAGCGCAGGTGGTGGTTCCGTTGGGGACGATCTTCCAGCCGTGCGCGGCCAGCAGCTTTTTCGCGGCCGGGACGCTGAACGGGTAGGGGTTTACCGACGCCTGGGCGTCGGAGTAGGGATTAGCTGGGCTGGCCGGCACCGGGCTGTAGGTGGGCACGCCGAGGCCGCCGTAGTAGGCGTGGATCCATCCGGTCTGGTCGACCAGATGCTGGAAGGCCTGGCGGAAATAGAGCTGCCGCAGGATCGGGCCGACCTTCGGGTTGTTGAAGTTGGGCTCGAAATAGTCGAAGCCGAACGGGAAGTCCTTGATCAGCTGATAGCCCTGCGCGCGCAGGGCGGGCTGCTGCGGCAGGTCGTTGTCGGGTACGTAGCCGACCGAGATCTGCTGGCCGGAGTGGCCGGGCCCGCCGCTGGCCGGCCCGGCCTTGAGCACCGAGAACTCGGCGGTCGTGCTGGTGAACGGCAGCTCGACGAACTTCGCCAGGTGCGGTTTGCGCGGGCCGGAATAGGTTGGGTTGGGCACGAAGGTAGCGGTGCCGTCGCTGGTCAGGCTGGTCAGCTTCCACGGGCCGTCGACGACCGACCAGATGGGACTGGACGCGTAGCCGGAGATCTTCTTGGCCTCACCGTTCAGGAAGCGGTAGACGGCTCTGGCGCCCGCCGTGGTGGTGTCAGGCAGGTTGGCCGCTGTCGGGGAGGGGGCCTGCTGGGTCAGTGACGTCCGGTCCCAGGCGATCGGCAGCGGGGTGATCTGGGACAGCTCGTTGTAGGTGAACCAGAACGGGTTGTAGCTGGCGTTCAGGCGCAGCTGCACAGTGGTCGGGCCGAGCGCCTTCCACGAGACCACATTGTCGGGGAACCCACCGGGGACGTAAGACGCCCAGCCAGCGGTGTTGGCCTTGAGCAGGTTGATCCAGAACCCGACGTCGCGGGCACTCACGGTCTCGCCGTTGGACCAGACGTAATGCTTGAGCGTGATGGTGACGACGCGATTGCCATCGCTGTAGACCGGCGCGTCGCCGATCGAGAGCGGGTAGTCGACCGACGTGGCTCCCTGGTCGCCGTACCAGTACAGCGGCGGGTAGAGCAGAGTCTGGAAATCGGCGGTGTTCTCCACGCTGTAGTCCGCGCCGGACACGAGCGGAAAAATGTACGTGGGGGTCTGCAGGGGCTGCTCAGCGAAGTAGGCGGTGCCGCCCTCGACCGCTTTCCCGCCGCCGGAACTACTGGCGGTGCTGCCCGAGGAGCAAGCCGCCAGGCCGAGGGCCGCGGCCACGGCGAGCGCGAGGGCGGCTGAAGTCATGCGGCGACGCGGTGTGCTGAGGGCCTTCACGGCTGCCTCCCTACGCCGGAATTACCCGGTCAGGTTCAAACGGTCGGTGGCGCGGGCCGTATGGCCAGCCACCCTCTCAGCCCGGTCAGCCCGAGCTCCCGTGTGGTTGTGCGTTCATGTTACCGTCCCGTCACCGGCCAGACGCCTGCGGGTTGATGCCCGCGCCGGACACGACCAGATCAAATGACGACGGCGGCCGGATCGCGCCGAAATAGGCCTGCTCAGCGACCAGCCAGTGCGGGTCCCATTCCTCTGGCGTGACCCGCATGCGCAGCCGCCGCAGCCGCTCCTGCTCCGGCGTCTCAACGAGCACCGACCTGTCCATCAGGTCGGACAGCTCGGGCGCGGCGGAAAAGACGCCCTCGAGCACGATGAGGGCCGCGGGGGCGGCCGTGACGGTGCCGTCGAGCCCACCGCCGCGCTCCCAGTCGAACCTGCGGAACGTAGCACGGCGGCCCGCTTTCAGTGGCTGCACGGCCTCGGCCCGGATCCGGCGCCAGTCGTAGTACTGAGCCATTGACTGCCCGCCCGGCGCCCGGGGCGCCGGGCCGCTGGGCGGCCTGGCCGGCGGCTGGAAGAAATCGTCGGTGTGCACGAGCGCCGCGCCGGTCGCCTGGGCCACCGCGGCCGCGAGGGTGGACTTACCCGCGCCGCCGTGCCCGTCGATGGCGACTACCAGCACCCCGGGCTGCGCCGCCTGCCACCGGCCGACCGCCTTCACCACCCGCCGCGCCGCGCCGCCGTGAGCTCCCTCGGCCGCCGTCATTCCGCTCCCAGTCCCACCAGTCCCAACAGTCTCGTCAGGGTAGCGGGCCGGCGGGACACGCCTTAGTGACGCAGGTCGAACGGGCGCAGGAAGGGGGCGGGGCGGTAGCTGGTGAAGGCCGCCGCGGTCGGGACGACTCCGCTGCCGGCGGGGTAGATGTTGTACGTGGCGCCGAGCGCGGTCGCCTGGCTGTTCAGGGCGGCTGGGCGAAGCGCGGAACTGTCCCAGTGCCCCGTGTGCAGGCGGTTCAGCAGCACCTGGGCCGCGGTGATCGTCTCGGCCGGCGTGAA
>JAWWPY010000520.1:0-2818 GCA_033854735.1 Streptosporangiaceae bacterium
GCCTCGAAGGACATGGAAATGTTGGTGCTGCGGCACGAGGTGGCGGTCCTGCGCCGTCAGCTCACCCGCCCAGAGCATCACTGGGCTGACCGGGCCGTGATTGCCGCCTTGGCGCAGCTGCTGCCCAGGCACCTTCGGCTGCACCGGATCGTGACGCCCGGCACACTGCTCGCCTGGCACCGACGCCTGATAAGGAAGAAATGGACCTATCCGAATACCACCGGGCGCCCGCCGGTCCCGGACCTCAGCACCCGAACCGTCGAATGGCATCTCAGCAAGGTGTACACCAAGGTCGGCGTCGGCTCCCGCCGAGAGCTGCGGCAGGCCCTGGCCAGCCTCGGGCAGGCAGGCCCACAGGCCTAGCGGTCGGCGGCCCAGACTCCGGCCGGCCCGGTGGCGTGCTCACCTCGGCCAACGCCGGTGCCCAACTCCAGGTCACGCTCCACTGGCAGGGCGCTCTGTCCGCAAATAAAGAGTCGCCACGGTCCGTTCTGTAAAAGCATTTGAATTCATCAGAACGGACCGTGGCTGACTCGGCTACCGCGACGATTACCCGCGCGGGTCTAGGACATCGTGGAGTGGAATCTGTAGGTACCCGAGCCGACCTGCAGTTGCAGGCACGAGCCGTGCATGCCGACGACGGTTACGCCGTCGGCGCCGGCGATCGGTTCGCCGCTTTCCGTCACCGACTGGGCGCTGACGGCCGGAACGCACACCGACGCCCGCGAGCCGACCGGTACCTGGGTGGTGAGCGTGAAGCTGGTCCCGTTGTGGGTCCAGTTCGAGCTCACGCGGCCAAGCGGGCTTGTCTCGTAGGCGGACGCGTGGGTCAGGCCCTGGACGGGGGATGGGTCGATCGCCACCGTGGCGAAGCCGGGGGAGGTGGACGAGATCCCGGCGACGTTGGAGAACAGCCAGTCGTCCACCGTTCCCATGAAGGCATGATCGCGGGAACGGGCCGTGTTGCACGAGCTGTCCTCCCACGCCTCCCACATGGTGGTGGCGCCGCACTGCAGGAACCACTGTCCCCAGCCGGGAGCGGTCGGGTTGGTGGCCACCAGGTAGGCGAGATTGCCGTAGCCGTAATCGGTCAGCATCGGGAGGATGTACTTCGACCCGTTGGCCCCGGTGGCCAGGTGGTTTCCCTGCGCGGTGACATCGGCGGCAAGCCCGGCCGCGATCGCCTGCTTGTCCCCGTCCGGAGCCAGGCCGAAGGCGAGCCCGTACACGTTGGCCGTCTGGTCGTAGGCGGTGGAGGTGATGACGCCGTTGGGCCCGCCGAGGGCGTGGGAGTTAAGCCCGACCGGGTCGCGGTACTTATGGTCGGCGGCGTCGTAGAACTCGTTGTTGACGGCGGTGCGGATGGTCGCCGCGAGGCTGTCGTACTTACTCGCGCCGACGGTGTTGCCGATCGCGGCGGCCATGGTGGCCTGGTCCTGGGTTTCCCGGTAGAGGAACATGGTGCCGAGCAGCTGGCTGGAGGGTGGGTTGGGGTCGTTGGGCGGGTTTACCCAGTCGCCGAACGTGGTGCCCTGGTAGATGTAGCCGCTGGGCGCGATCTGGCCGGCCAGGTCGTCGATGTAGGCCGCCATGTTGGCGTAGTCACGGCGGAGCACGGCGAGGTCGTCGTAGCTCTGGTACGCGTTGTACTCGATCAGCAGGAACGAGCCGCCCCAGAGCGGGTCGACGTTGTCCCCGCCCGGCTGCGTCGGGACGAGCCACCCGATGTTGCCCGCCGGGTCCTGCGAGTCGTCGAAGTTCTGCATCATGTGGGCGTAGTAGGCCTCGGCGTTGAAGTTATCCATTTCCGAGTCCGAGTAGTCGCCGTTGTCGTTGGTCCAGCCGCCCTTCTCATACACCGGGGTGTCGCTGCCGTAGGAGTACTGGTTGTTGAGGATGGTGTTCACCTGCGCGGTGTGCATCTCGTCCAGCAGGCTGCTCGAGCTGGTGAAGTTACCCGACGTGGCCAGCGCCGTGTGCACCACCGCGCCGGTGACCGACAGGATGTGCGGCAACGGCGGCGGCGTGCCGCCCGCGGTGGCCGAGCTCGTCGTCGCCTCGACGTACCGGTAGCCCTTCCAGCCGTACTTCGGCTCGTACGTCTCGGGACCGCCGCCCTTGAGGATGTAGGTGTCCGTCTGGCCGGCGCTGCCGTTGCCCTCGCTCTGCACCGTCCCGTCCGGGTTGAGCTGCTCGGAGTACTCGATCTGAACCTCGGTGCCGGCCGTGCCCTGCAGGGTTATCCGCGCCCACCCGGAGGTGGTGATCCCGAAGTCGTAGACCGTCGACGGCCCGGCTGGGTTCTGGATGCCGGTGTTCCAGGGCGCGATGCCGTAGGCGCCGAGGACGTTGGCGGCGGGCCAGGCGGAGTCGTCGAAGCTGGCGGTGTTCCAGCCGGCGGGCGGGCTGGCGGGGGTGCCGGGCAGGGCCTTCCAGGTTCCGTCGGTCACGATCCGGGTCGTGCCGAGCTGCGCGGCGGCGATGATCCCGCTCGCGTTGCCCTCGGTGTTCAGGCCCTCGATCGCGATCACGTTGGTGCCCGCGACGAGCAGCGACTTGATGTCGGCGACCTGGGAGATCTGCCAGCCGTTGTCGACGGTGCCCGGTGAGGTGGTGACCTGCGTGCCGTTGACGAAGGCGGTCTCGCCGTCGTCGCCGTTGACCCGCAGGACGGCGCTGGAGATGGTGGATGGGTCGGTGACGGTGAAGGTCTTGCGCAGGTAGATGGTGCCCGCGGTGGTGGTGCTGGCCGCGTCGGCGGTGTTCCAGATCCAGTCCGCGGCCGGGGTCCCGGAGTAGGAGGGGACAGGGACGGTCA
>JAWWPY010000521.1:0-13574 GCA_033854735.1 Streptosporangiaceae bacterium
CGCCCCCGCCCCATCAATGATCAGCAGCGCACGCAACTGAACCGACGGAACCGACGACCCGATCCCCTCTACCGCCCGCTCACACGCCTCAAGCAGGACATTGAGCCCACCCTCCACCGAACCCACCTCACGACCGACGATGTCTCGCAGCACATTTACCGCAGCGCCGCCTGGTGTGCGCTGCGGGCGCCCACTTGCTCCTGGGGAGAAACTCATTTGCTTCCAGGAGGGCCGGCCTAAGCCGATACCCCTCGCTGCCGGCTCATTAGGGCGACCACGGTGGCGATCGTGGCCTCGGCGGCCACGAGAGTCCCGGCTGACACGATGACCTCCCGGGCGTAGAGATTGTCTGGCGATCGACACTCCCCTTCGGTCACCAACTCAAACAAGGAGCCCCACCGCGCTACCGCTGCACCGTCACCTCTTGCCACCCCGTCACCCCCGGCAGCGGGACTGGCCCGCGCTGCGGCCACATTGACCGCCGGCCCCGGCCCGACGGTAAAATGCCTGCACATCGCGGCGTGAAGGTGTTGTTCTTCATGTATGTCATGTGGTCCGGACGGAGAGCGCGCTGCCCGTCTCGCCCTCGGGGCAGGGTGCGGCTGCGCCGTATCCACATTTCCGCGCATTCCAGGTATCCTTGCGGCGCCGCACGCCGCTACCACGGCTTGCGCCCTCAGTTTTCGCCCAACCGGAAGTCGGAAGCACTGCGCTAGCGGATGCCGAGGGGGTGGATCTTCCGTGACAGTGAGCGGGCATGCCGTGTATGACGACGGGGTGTTGCGGATCACCAGATCTGACCGGCCGCCTGTCGTGGCTCTGGCCGGGGAGATCGATGAGGCTACCTATCCCGGCCTGGTAGCCGCCCTGGATCAGGCCGTGGACGGGCAGCGCGAGGTCCACTTCGACCTGGCCGGGGTCGAGTACTGTGACCTCGCGGGGTTGCGGGCCATCGTCTGCGTGACGGGGGTCGACCTGGACGGCCGGGGCGGCTGGAGGCGCGTTGTGCTGCACGAGCTCCCTCCGGAGCTGCAGACCGTCCTGCGGATCGTCGGCTGGGACTCCACACCCGGCCTGACCATGGACGAACGGCCGGGCGGCAGGCTCCTACCGGAACCTGACCCGGTGATCGCGACAGGCGCGCAGGGGGAAGGAAGTCAGTGAGCGGCACTGCGGGAGCATTCACCCACCGCGCCTGCATCTACGACTCTGACCGGCAATTCCTGGCCACGGCACTACCGTTCCTGGAGGAGGGCCTGTCCCTCGGTGACCCGGTGCTCACCGTCACCACCCCGGCCAACCTTGAACTGGTCAACACCGCCCTGGGCGCCCGCGGGACCAGCGTCGACTACGCCGAGTCTGCGTTTTTCGGCCGCCGGCCAGCCCAGCGGGTGGCCGCATTCCACCGCTACTGGAAGCGGCACGCCGACGGCAGTGCGGGCACCCCGGTGCGCATCCTGGCCGAGCCCGTGTGGGCCGGTCGCTCGTCCCGGGAGATCGCGGCGTGGACACGGATGGAAGCGGGCCTGAACGTGGCGCTGGCTCCCACCACCATCTCCATGATCTGCCCCTACGACACGCGGATCGTCCCCCCGGCCATCCTGGCCGACGCGCAGCACACCCACCCGGAGCAGGTGGACGGGCCGCGCATCAGCCCCTGTCCCGGCTACGGCGACCCGGCGGATTTCGCACGCTCGTGTGATGCCGACCCGCTGCCGGACCCACCACCGGGCGCCGCGGAATTCGACTTCGCCGGGGACCTGCGCGGCCTGCGCCGGTTCATCACCAGCCGGGCCGCGGCACACGGCCTGACCAGCGACCGGACCGGCATGCTCGTCCTGGCGGCGGGCGAGGTCGGAACCTATCTCAAGAACCAGGGCCCGGGAAGCGCGACCGTACGAATGTGGGAGCAGCCCGGGGCGGTCGTATGCGATTTCCGCCAGACACGGGCCCGCAGCGACCAGGCCAGCAGCGACAGCGACCCGTTCCTCGGCCTGCGCCCGGCTGAACTGAAGCCCGAGCCAGGCGACGGGCTGTGGCTGGCCGGCCAGATCTGCGACTCGATAGAGATCCGTCCCGGCCAGGCCAGCGGCGTCATCCGCCTGCACGTTGCCAGCCGCCACAACGAAGAGATGGCCCAGCCCGGCGTCAGGTACCCGATCTGACCACCGTGGGTCCGTGCCGACCGGGGCCGGGGTGCCTACCGGGGGTCGGGGCCGCCCAGCAGGCGGGCGAACGGTCCCCTGTCGTCCTGGTCGGAGGAGCCCGTGGTGGCCCGAAGGGTCCACGCATCCACGGCGGGCAAGCTGAGACGCCAGAGGCCTTCTGACCCCCCGCCGTTGCCGGCCACGTGAGCCGCCCGCATGTGCAGGTGGTAGGCGGACTCAGCGTCCACTTCCTTGGCGTACTCCTTGCCCAGCAGGCCTGACGTCGGCTCCAGCGCGCTCATCAGGGCGTTCCCCTCGATGAGTTCGACGAAGTACTGGTCCTGGGCGATGAGGGTCCCCGTCACCACCGTGCCGTGAGCGGAAACCGTGACCGGGACCGCGGCCTGCCCGGACTCGTTGATGGACCGGATCAGCTCCTGGAGAACCGGGTCGATGTCATGCTTGGCCATGAATGGCTCCTTCACGTCGTGGGAGGGAATTGCGAACGGCGTGGCCGCTACCCGTAGCGGGACAACCGACACGTTCCGGTACCGGATCGCCGGATGCCACTAGGAGCGTGTGGCGGAATGGTAACGGCCGAGCTCAGCGGCCACCGTGGCGGCGAGCTCGCCCCAGCTCTTCTCGAACTTGTCCAAGCCTTCTCGTTCCAGCTGCTGGGTGACCTCGTCAATGTTGACACCGGCCGCCGCCAACTGCTCGAAGAGCAGACGGGCGTCGACGTAGTGGCCGCTGATCGTGTCGCCGTCCACGTGACCATGGTCGGCGAACGCCGCGAGGGTGCTCCCTGGCATGGTGTTGACAGTGCCCGGGGCGACCAGTTCGGTGACGTACATGGTGTCGGCATAGGCGGGGTTCTTGACGCCGGTGGAGGCCCAGAGCGGGCGTTGCGGGCGCGCGCCGAGGTGGGCGAGCCGCTGCCACCGCTGACTGGCCACCATCTCCTCATATGCCTGGTACGCCAGGCGGGCGTTGGCGATCGCCGCTTTGCCCTTCAGCTCGGCGGCTCCGCTCGAAGCGAGCTGGTCCAGGCGGGCATCCACCTCGGTGTCGACGCGGGAAACGAAGAAGGAAGCGACCGAGCGGATCCCGCTGAGGTTCCGGCCGTCGGCGTGAGCCTGTTCCAGGCCGCTGAGGTAGGCGTCCTGGACGGCGCGGTAGCGGTCGAGCGAGAAGATCAGCGTGACGTTGACGCTGATTCCTTCGCTGGTCGCCTGAGTGATCGCGGCCAGCCCCTCCCTGGTAGCAGGAATTTTGATGAACAGGTTGTCCCGGTCCACCGCTTTGCGCAGCGTGCGTGCCATATCGGCGGTCGCGGCGGCGTCCCGCGCCAGCCGCGGATCGACTTCGATGGAGACGCACCCGTCCTCGCCCGAGGTCCGCCCGTAGACCGGGGCGAAGATGTCGCAAGCGGCGCGGACGTCGTCGGTAGTGACGGTGAAGACCGCGGTCTCGACGTCCGCGCCGCTTGCGGCCAGGTCATGCAGCTGGTCGTCGTACCGGTCGCCCGCCGACAGCGCTGACGCGAAGATCGTGGGATTGGTGGTGACCCCGACGACATGCCGGCCGGTGATGAGCGCTTGCAGCTCACCGCCGGCCAGCAGTTCGCGGGAGAGGTCATCCAGCCACACCGCCACACCTTGGGCGGACAGGTCGGCGAGCGGGTCACGGTGCGGCTGAGGAGTCATGTTCGGTGGCCTCCAAGGCGGGAACGGATGTGGCCCGGTGATCAGGGCATGTGATCAGGGCATGTGATCAGGGCAGTCATCAGGCCGGGCGGTCGGCAGGGCGGGGTCCCGGTACCCCCAGGCCGGCAGGCGTGACGCTCATTCTTCCCGCAGCCGCGGCAGCACCTGGCTGGCGTAGAAGTCGAGGAAACCATCGAAGTCGGCGCCGACCTGGCCGATGTACACCTCGTCGAAGCCGGCCTGGGTGTAGGCGCGGATCCCGTTGATGTGCACGGCCGGATCGGGCCCGCACGGCGCGGTGATCATGTCCTCGGATATCAGCTCGGCGAGCTGGCCGAAGTGCCGTGGCAGCGGCAGCAGCTGGGCGGCCTCGCCGGGGATCTCGTCGTTCGGCCAGAGCCGGTGCATGGTCTTGCGGGCCTGCCCCTCGTCAGGGCCCCAGCAGACCTTCAGTCCGCCCTGGACCGGCCGGTCGCCACCGCCGGATTCCCGGTACAGCCGGACGAAGTCGGCGTTTGGCTGCACGCACATGTAACCGTCGGCCAGGCGGCCGGCCAGCTTGACCGCCTTCTCCCCGAAACCGGACATGAAAACCGGTGGCGGAACGGCGGGAACCGAGTAGAGCCGTGCGGTCTCCACCGTGTAGTGCGTGCCCGTATAGGTGATCAGGCGGCCGCTCAGCAGTTCCCTGATCACATGCACGGCTTCCTCGAGCATCTCCAGGCGCTGTTCCGCCGACGGCCACCCGCTCCCCAGGATGTGCTCGTTCAGCGCCTCCCCGGTCCCCACGCCCAGCGTGAAAGCCCCACCGGTGAGCAGCGCCGAGGTGGCCGTGGCGTGCGCCACGTTCACCGGGTGCTGGCGTACCAGCGGGCAGGTCACAGCGGTGGTGATGGGCAGCGTGGTGACCTGGGAGATGGCGCCGATCACCGACCACACGAAGCCGCTCTGGCCCTGCTCGTCCAGCCACGGGTGGAAATGATCGGAGATCCACAGCGCATCGAAGCCGGCCTCTTCCGCGAGCTTGGCCTGACGGACCAGCTCCTGCGGCTCGTGCTCCTCCGAGGATAGGAAGTACCCGTACCGGGTCATGGGTCGTCGCCCTCTCGTCGTAACGCTATCTATGGGCCCGCCGCAGTGGCGCTCCCAGGCAGTCAGCTCCAGCTGGCCTGCCCTACCCGTGTTTCGCCGGGCTACACGGAAGCGCCGGTCGCGGTTACCGGGCTGGCGGCCGGGTTTACCGGGCCTGCGGCCGGGAAGCAGGAACGCCGGCCAGTGTCGACGAACCGGTCAGTGCCGACGAGGCAGGCGGCACGCCCAAGGCGGACCTGAGGGAGACCCCGATCATGAAGATTGCCCTGATCGCCGAGCATCTCGGCCCGGTTGGCCGGCTCGGGACCCACGCCTATCCGGGTGACCAGGCCGCCGCGGGCCTGCTCCCGCTCGCGAGGGCTCTCGCGGCGCGCGACCACCAGGTAACCGTCTATTCCCGCCAGGATTCCGACGCCCGGCCCGGCCGGGTCGCGGTGGGCCACGGCGTCACCGTCGAGTACATCCCGGCCGGGCCGCAGGCCACGCTGCCGGCTGACATGCTGCTGCCGCACATCCCCGCATTCGCCCGCCACCTCGCCGAACGCTGGCGGCGGAGTGCTCCCGACGTGGCGCACGCCCACGGCTGGACCAGCGGCATGGCCGCGCTCGGCGGCGCTCGTGACCTTGACATCCCGGTGGTGCAGACGTTCCACTCGCTCGCCGGCGGCCTGCCCGGACCTGGCGACCACGGGCCCGGCGACCACGGGCCCGGCAACCACGGGCCCGGCAACCACGGGCCGTGCCCGCCCGGCACGGTGATGAGAGCCCGGCTGGAAGCTGCCGTCGCCCGCACCGCCCGGGCCGTGCTGGTCGGCACCAGTGACGAGCGCACCGCACTGGCCCGGCTGGGAGTACCCCATACCTCAGTCAGGGTTGTGCCGCCCGGCGTGGACGTCGCCACGTTCCAGCCGGCCGGCCCGGCAGCGGCCCGGAACGGGCGGCCCCGGCTGCTCATGGTCGCGCCGCTCACGCTGGCGCCACCGGCCGGCCGACCGGGACTGGCTGTCGCCGCACGCGCCCTCGCGGACGTGCCGGGCGTGGAACTCCTGCTGGTCGGCGGGCCGCCCCGGGGCCAGCTCGGCCACGATCCCGGCTACCGGGCCGTAGCCAAGCTAGCCCGGCAGTTGGGCGTGCACGACAGGTTCATCTGCACGGGACAGGTGAGCCAGGCCGACATGCCGGCGCTGATGCGGTCGGCAGACGCGCTGGTGAGCCTCACCACGAGCGAGCCGTTCACCGCGGTGCCGCTCGAGGCGATGGCCTGTGGGCTGCCGGTCATCGCGTCCGACGCCGGAACCAGCCGGGACACCGTGATTGACGGCGTCACCGGCTACCTGGTCCCGCCGGCCGGGCCTGCGCCGCTGACGGCCCGGATACGCCAGCTCCTCGCGAGCCCGTTGCTCGGCGAGGGGCTGGGCATCGCCGCTGCGAGCCGGGCCCAGGCCCGCTACTCATGGGAGCGGGTCAGCCAGGAGACGCTGGCCGTGTACGAAGCGCTGCCCCGGTGGCCGCTCCAGGCCGCGGCGTAACGCGTGCCGCCCTCGTCGAACCAGGAATCCACCAGGCATACGGTGCTCATCGCGGGGGCCGCGAACATCGTCGTCATGGCGGCCAAGCTGGCGGCCGGGCTGATCAGCGGGTCAAGCGCCATGCTCGCCGAAGCCGCGCACTCGGCCGCGGACACCCTTAACCAGGCATTCCTGCTGACCTCCGTGCATAAGAGCGGCCGCCCCGCCGACTCCGGCCACCCGTTTGGCTACGGCCAGGAACGCTACTTCTGGTCGCTGCTGGCGGCGTTCGGCATCTTCATCGCCGGTGCCGGTTTCTCGGTCTTCGAGGGACTGCTCGCCCTGTTCCACAGCAGCAGCGACCACGGCACCACCATCGCCTACATCGTGCTGGGCGTCTCTGCCATCGCCGAAGGCACCTCGCTGCTGCGCGCGTATCACCAGGTCCATGGCGAGGCCAAGCAGCGCGGCAGCAAGCTCCTGCCGTACGTGCGCAACAGCCCGGACACCACCGTCAAGGCAGCACTGTTCGAGGACAGCGCCGCACTGGTGGGCCTCATCCTCGCCGCCGCGGGAATCATCCTGCGTCAGCTGACCGGCTCAACCGTCTGGGACGGCTCCGCATCGATCGCGATCGGCGCGCTGCTCGTCGTGGTGGCGGTCAGGCTCGGCCTCGACAACCGGGACCTGCTCATCGGCCGGGCGGCCAATCCAGAGCAACTGGGCGTGATCCGGGACGAAATCGAGCGGACACGCGGCGTGGGCGAGCTTCTCGAGCTGCTCACCATGCAGCTGGGACCCGACCATCTCATCGTCGCAGCCCGGGTGACACTGGAGGACGAGGTCAGCGCCGACGGCGCGGAGAACCTGGCCGACGACATCGACAAGCGGCTAGGCGAGCGGCTTCCGCTGATCCCGCACGTCTTCATCGATCCCACGCAGCAGCCGGCGAGCCGCGAGGACGGGCAGCCCGAGGCCGCCGGGCGAGAAGCATCGGGCCAGGCTTGACGCTGACCGCGCTACTCGCTGGCTGTCGCGGCAGCACCGGCAGGTGGGGCGGCCACAGGAAACCGCCCGCGCTATGGCGCCTGCCGGTTCAGGCTGCGTCGTGGAAGACCAGCGCCAGGGTGAACCGCTGGCCGGAGCGGATCACCGACACCCCGTGCCGGACGGGTGCGGCAGACCAGCCGCGGGCGGACTCCACTGGCCGGTCGCGCGTGGTGAACACCAGGCCATGGCCCTGCGGGATGAGGGTCGCGGTCCCGCGGGACTGGGCTCTCGGCCGCTGTTCCACCATCAGGAACTCGCCTCCCGTGTGGTCCACGCCGGGATTGCTGAGGTTGATGACGACTTGCAGCGGGAACACGAGGTCCCCATACAAGTCGCGGTGCAGCGCGTTCCAGTCCTTCTCGGCATATTTCAGCAGGATCGGCGTCGGCTTGGCCTGGCCGGCCGCGTGGCACATCTGCAGCCACTCATCCAGCGTGCCCGGCCACGGGGCGTCCCGGCCGAGCTTGCCGTGCCAGTCACGGGCAATCGGCAGCAGACGCGGATAGAACGCCTGCTTCAGCTGCTCGACCGGCTCGGGGAAGGGGCGCGCGAAATAGCGGTACTCGCCCTCGCCGAACCGGTGCCGGCCCATGACGATCGTCGAGCGGAAGTGCTCGTCACGGGGGTAGAGCCCGGCGATCCGCGCGCACTCCTGCGGGGTCAGCAGCTGCGGGGTCAGCGCGCAGCCGTAGGAATTGACCTCCTCGGTGATGCGATCCCAGTCGGCACCGGCCACCCGCCCGGCCGCTGATATCGCGTTCGCGGTGGTGATGCTCATGCTGCCTCCAATGCGAGCAGAGCCTGCTTGGCCACGGGACCGCCGCGGTAACCGCCGGACGAGCCGTCGGAGCGGACGACACGATGACACGGCACCACGACGGGCAGTGGGTTGGTCGCGCACGCCGTGCCGACGGCGCGCACGGCCCGGGGGCTGCCCGCGGCGGCCGCGACGGCCGCGTAGCTGGCGGTGTGGCCGTACCCGATGTCGGTCAGGTGGCTGAGCACGCTGCGCCGGAAGCCCTTCGAGAGGCTGAAGTCCAGCGGCAGGTCGAACTCACGGCGCCGCCCGGCGAAGTACTCGTCGATCTCCCGTGCGGCGGTGTCGAGCCGCTTGGGAGCACTCAGGATCCTCGGGCTCAGTTGGGTAGCGAGAGCGGTGAGGACGTTCTCGTGGTTTTCGATGGTGAAGGCGACCCTGACCAGCCCTTTCCCCGTCGCCGCGAGCAGCAGTGGGCCCACTGGCGTGTCGAGAGTGCGGTAGGCCACGTCGAGCACACCCTGGGCATCCGCGCTGTCGGCCAGGCGATCATGCAGGACCCGCAACCGCTCCTCGGTGACGCCGGGCAGTGCGTCGAGCAGGTTCCTCGCCTGCTGTTCGTTATTCATCGGCCTTCTCCTTCTTGGTCCGCGGCGGCCGCATAGGTTTTCCGCAGTGCGGCGATGCCGTCGGCGGCCGCCCTGCGCGCGGCGTCGGTGCTGCCGCCGGTGATGGCGGCGACGTCGTGGTAGGGCAGGCCGCCCAGGTAGTGATAGGCGACCGATTCCCGTTGCTTGCGCGGGAGAGCCGCGAGGGCCGCGGCGAGGTCGAGGTCCCGCCCGTCGGCGCGCTGCGCCGCGGGATTGTCCGGGACGTCGGCCACCGGGACCGCGTGGCGCGCGGCCGCGCGGGTGACGTCGATCGCTTTGCGGTGCGCGATCGTCACCAGCCACGCCTCGACGTTCGCGTCGCCGGGAAGGTCCGGGTACGCCCTGAGGGCGGCCAGGAACGTCTCGGACCACGCGTCGTCGGCGTCGCGCGGCCCGAGAACGGCCCGGCACACCCGAAGGACGGTCGCGCCATGGCGGGCGACGACCGCCTCGAATGGCTGTTTCCCTGTCACGTGAGGTAGACGCTCCCGGTCGGTGGAACGTGAGCTAGCCGGTCAGAAGAGTGTGGCCGGCCTGCGCTCGGCCGGCTCCTCCAGGTCAAGGAGGAACCTTTTGCGCGCCAGCCCGCCCGCGTAGCCGGTGAGCTTGCCGTCCTTGCCGACGACGCGGTGGCAGGGCACGATCACGGACAGCGGATTGCGCCCGACCGCGGCGCCGACGTCCTTGGCCAGTACCTGGCCGCCCAGCTCACGGGCCAGTTCACGGGCCAGTTCGCCATAGGTGACGGTCTGACCGTATGGGATGTGGGCGATCCTGTCCCAGACGCGGCGCTGGAACTCATCGCCGCGGGCGTCCAGCGGCAGGTCGAAGTGCTCCCTCTCGCCGGCGAAGTACTCGGCTAGCTGACGCCGGGCCTCACCGAACCCCGCCTCGCTGGGCCGGCCGAAGGTGGCGGCATCCGGCCGGTACCAGTGGTGCGGGAAGTACACCCCGGTCAGCCGGCCGTCATCGGCGACGAGGGTGAGCTCGCCGATCGGCGAGTCGACGATGGTGTTGACGGTGGTGCTGGTGGTCGTGCTGAGGGCGGCCATCGCGATCTCCAGTTCACGCGGGTGTGTCGACTGGTAGACGGCCAGGCCCGCCGAAACGTGAGGACTCCATGATCATTTCAACTCTTCACGCATTAGGCACAGACAAACCGGGCGAAACCGGGCGTGATCATGGTCGTAAGTCGTGGTAAGTCATTGTGATCATGAACATAACGCTGGGTTTCCGCGGCGGCGGGGCAGCCGGCCCGGGGTAGCCGGCCGCGTGATTGACTCGCTACCCAGAAGCGGGACACGCGCCGTTCACTTCCCGGTAGCTGCGTGACGGTTCCCTGGATGGACCAGGTTCGGTGATGAGCGGGAGGATGCACGTTGTGACACGCACCGATCCGGCACCGGCCCGGACCTCCGGCCAGCCCGACATGGACCTGATCGACGCCTACTGGCGGGCGGCGAACTACCTGTCGGTGGGGCAGATCTACCTGCTGGACAATCCCCTGCTGCGGGAACCGCTGCGAGCCGAGCACGTGAAGCCGCGGCTGCTCGGGCACTGGGGAACGACCCCCGGCCTGAACCTGCTCTATGCGCACATGAACCGGGTCATCAAGGAACGTGACCTCAGCGCTCTGTACGTGACCGGCCCCGGTCACGGCGGCCCGGGCCTGGTGGCCAACGCGTATCTGGAAGGCACCTACAGCGAGGTCTACTCCTCGATAGGCCAGGACGAGGACGGCCTGCGGGCCCTGTTCCGGCAGTTTTCCTTCCCCGGCGGCATCCCCAGCCACGTGGCCCCCGAGACGCCTGGATCGATCCATGAGGGCGGCGAGCTCGGCTACGCCCTGGTGCACGCCTACGGGGCGGCGTTCGACAACCCGGATCTGCTGGTGCTGTGCGTGGTGGGTGACGGGGAAGCGGAAACCGGCCCGCTGGCGGCCAGCTGGCACTCGAACAAGTTCCTCAACCCGGCGACCGACGGCGCGGTGCTGCCGGTGCTGCACCTCAACGGCTACAAGATCGCCAACCCGACGGTGCTGGCCCGCATCCCCGACGACGAGCTCATCGCGCTGATGCGCGGCTACGGCTACGAACCGCATTTCGTGGTCGGCGACGACCCGGCGGCGGTCCATCAGGAACTCGCGGCCACGCTCGACACGGCGCTGGATGCCATCGCCGCCATTCAGCACGACGCTCGCGGCCCCGCGGGCTCACTGCGGCCGGGCACCGGCCCACGGGCCACCCGGCCCACCTGGCCGATGATCGTGCTGCGCACCCCGAAGGGCTGGACCGGCCCGAAGGAGGTCGACGGCCTCCCGGTCGAGGGCACCTGGCGCGCCCACCAGGTCCCGCTGGCCGAGACCCGCACCAACGCCAAGCACCGCGAGCAGCTCGAGCAGTGGATGCGCGGCTACCGGCCCGAGGAACTGTTCGACCAGGCCGGACGGCTGATCCCGGAACTGCAGGCGCTCGCGCCGCATGGGCAGCAGCGGATGAGCGCCAGCCCGCACGCCAACGGCGGGCTGCTGCTGCGCGATCTCGCCATGCCGGATTTCCGCGGCTACGCCGTGCCGGTGGAGCGTCCCGCCGCCGAATTCAGCGAGGCCACCCGGGTGCTGGGCACGTTCCTGCGCGACATCATCAGCCGCAACCCGGACCGGTTCCGCCTGATGGGCCCGGACGAGACGGCGTCCAACCGGCTGGGTGCCGTGTTCGAGGCGACCAACCGGGCCTGGGACGCGATCACCCTGGCCGGCGACGATCACCTCGCCCCGGACGGGCGCGTCATGGAGGTGCTGTCCGAGCACCTGTGCCAGGGGTGGCTGGAGGGCTACCTGCTCACCGGGCGGCACGGCCTGTTCAACTGCTACGAGGCGTTCACCCACATCATCGACTCGATGTTCAACCAGCACGCGAAGTGGCTGAAGACGACCCGGGCCATCCCGTGGCGGGCACCGATCGCGTCACTCAACTACGTGCTGTCCTCGCACGTCTGGCGCCAGGACCACAACGGCTTCTCGCACCAGGACCCGGGCTTCATCGACCACGTCATCAACAAGAAGGCCGAGATCGTCCGGGTCTACCTGCCGCCGGACACCAACACCCTGCTGTCGGTGGCCGACCACTGCCTGCGCAGCCGCGACTATGTCAACGTCATCGTGGCCGGCAAGCAGCCGGCGCTGACCTACCTGAGCATGGAGGAGGCGATCGCGCACTGCACCCGCGGCCTCGGGATCTGGCCGTGGGCCAGCACCACCGACGGCGAGCCCGACGTGGTCCTGGCCTGCGCCGGCGACGTCCCCACCCTGGAGACCCTGGCCGCCGCCGACCTGCTGCGCACCCACCTGCCCGATCTGAAGGTCCGGGTCATCAACGTGGTGGACATCATGCGGCTGGAGCCGGACTCGGAGCACCCGCACGGGCTGTCTGACCCCGATTTCGATGCGCTGTTCACCGCGGACAAGCCGGTCATCTTCGCCTACCACGGCTACCCCTGGCTCATTCACCGGCTCACCTACCGCCGGGCCAACCACAGCAACCTGCACGTGCGCGGATATAAGGAAGAAGGCACCACGACCACCCCGTTCGACATGGTCATGCTCAACGACCTGGACCGGTTCCACCTCGTCATGGACGTCATCGACCGGGTACCGGCCCTGCGCTCCCGCGCGGCCACGCTGCGCCAGCAGATGTCCGATCTCCGCCTCGCGGCCCGCGCCTACACCCGCGATCACGGCGAGGATGACCCGGCCATCACCGGCTGGACCTGGCCGGGACAGGGCTGACCGTGCGGGTACTGGTCGTCAACGCCGGATCCTCCAGCCTCAAGCTGCGCCTGCTCAGCGGCGCCGACGCCATCGAGCGCAGCGCTGACCTGCCGGCTGGGCCAGGCGGGTTCGAGACCTCCCGCCTCACCGAGATTTTCAGCAACGGATGGCCCGCACCTGATGTGGTCGGCCACCGTGTCGTGCACGGCGGGATGACGTTCACCGGCCCGGTGCTGATCAACGACGCGGTGCGCAAGCAGCTGCAGGACCTGACTGACCTCGCACCGCTGCACCAGCCCAAGTCCCTGGCCGGGCTGGACGCGGTGACGGCGCACCTGCCTGGCGTGCCCGCGGTGGCCAGCTTCGACACGGCCTTTCACACCACCATCCCGCCCGCCGCCGCGACCTACGCGGTGCCGCGCGAGTGGCGGGAGCGGTACGCGATCCGCCGCTACGGCTTCCACGGGCTGTCCCATGCCTACTGCTCGCAGCGCGCCGCGCAGATGCTCGGCCGGCCGCTGGCCGGCCTGCGGATCATCACCTGCCACCTCGGCGCAGGCGCGTCACTCGCCGCGGTGCTCGATGGCCGCAGCGTCGACACCACCATGGGCTTCACCCCGCTGGAAGGGCTGGTCATGGCGACCCGCTCCGGCACCGTGGACCCCGGCCTGGTGCTCTGGCTGGAAGAGCATGAGCACCTACCGCCGCACGAGGTCGCCACCGTCCTGGAGCAGCGGTCCGGGCTCACCGCCCTGGCCGGGACCGGTGACATGCGGGAGGTCGAGGCGGCGGCCGGCCGCGGGGATCCGGACGCCCGGCTCGCCATCGATGTCTACACCCACCGGCTCGCGGGCGGCATCGCCGCGATGAGCGCGGCGACCGGGGGTGCCGACGT
>JAWWPY010000522.1:0-5967 GCA_033854735.1 Streptosporangiaceae bacterium
GGTGCGCTGCTCGGCCGGATACCGCTCGATGAGGGGCACGTCACGCTGGGGGCCAGTGTCGTCGTCGGCGAGGTTGACCAGGCCCGGGGCCTGTTCCTGGGCGAGGAGCCGCTCATCGACGCGTTCGGGGCAGCGGTGCCGGATTTGCGGCCGGCCGATGTCCGAACCCTGCTCGCGAAATTCGGGCTTCGCGCCGCTCACGTGCTGCGGCCGGCCGTGACGCTCTCGCCCGGCGAGCGCACGCGCGCGGCGCTGGCCCTGCTGCAGGCGCGCGGCGTCAACCTGCTCGTGCTGGACGAGCCGACGAACCACCTCGACCTGCCCGCGATCGAGCAGCTGGAGCAGGCGCTCGCGTCCTACCCGGGAACGCTGCTGCTCGTGACGCACGATCGCCGGATGCTCGGGGCGGTAACCACGAACCGCCGGATCGACGTGGCGGAAGGCCGCGTGACCAGCCGCTGAGGCCCGCGATGGGTGCCGCTGGCTGGGCTATCGCACCGCGCCGGCCGAGCCGGCCGCGGGTGAGCCGGTGCGCATCGGAGCCAAGTTGTACAGGCTGTCTATATTGAGCTGCTGCGCATCCGCGAGCACCGAGTCCTGCTGTTCCTGTGCTTTCTCAGCCGTTTGCTTGGCCAGTTCTGACGCCAGGCCACCGAGCTGCCGCACACCGGTGTCATCCACGAGCACGTGGCTCGTGGAAAGAATCGCGATGCCCTCCACCCGCCGCTGGGTCCGCCCGGGCCGCGAAAGAGCCGCCCCCACCTTCGCCGCCTCAAATGGGTTCGCTGGATGCCCGGTAATCTTATTGCGCTCCGCGATAATCCATTTGTGGTATTTCATCACCTCGCCCTGAAGAGGCAGGGTTCGTATATCCTCATCTGCCAGCCCGAATCGCTTGCCCTGGCCGAAGCAACGAGCGTAGGACACCAGAGCCGCAGACCAGAGCGCCTGCGGCACGACCGCGTCCCGGTCTTTCTCAGGCCTGGCCAGCTCGGTAAGCAGCCGCTTGCAGCATTCCATGACGAATTGAAGATCCTGGATGATCGACGCCTGGTCGGCGAGAATTCGCGCCGATGGCACATCAAGAGCGACGGTCAGCATCGACGTCTCCGGCGATGCTGCATTCGTCTCGCCCATAGCTCCTCGTTCCGGTTTGCTGACGCTGGACTACCTGCGCCTAGATTCTCACACGGCGATAGCCCGCTTCTGGTCTCACATAGTGACAAGTCGCTCCCGGGGCGGAGCCGCGCGGTCTCGTTGCGGTGAGCGGGATCAGCCCGGCTGGCGGCTCGGCTCCGTAGACCCATCGCCGATCACCCAGCTCGCCGGTGCCCCGGCATCCGGCGCCCGGGTGATCATGCGCAGGGCGAGTTCCGGCTTGGTCGCGAAATCCGTGCGGAGTTCGGCAGCATCCCAGCAGGCCCGCGACAACAAGTGCTGCATGCCGCGGGGTGGGTGGGACACGATCGCGCGGCTGGTGCCGTCGGGCAGGCGGAGCAGCCTGGGGAGCAGGTGGGCAGTTCCGGTGCCCCAGTACACCTCTTCTTTCGCGCCGCCACCTCACCCTCGCCGTCCCTTCGCCCCAGGCCGTCTGCACCATGATCCGCACCGACCCGAAAGTCCCTGCGCCGGGATGACCCTCTACCAGGTCCCGCGCGAACTGCAGATCGTGCTGGCCCTCATCCTCGGCGCCTGCCCCCCTCAGAGCCTGTTTAACAACTCGCGGTTGAGCCTGGTTTGTAACGTTCCTGATCTTCGTAACGTTCCTGATCTTCGTGACGCTCTCTCGGCGCGCCTGCGCCATGTGCCAGGAGGCTCCTGGTATCTGCACGGGTGTCAAAGCCCGGATGTGCAGCGCCCAGGAGCCTCCATGCCGTTGTACCTGTCCCGCTCACGTCCGCATCCCTGCTGAGGTCGGCGCAGGCTGACAGCGGGGTGCCATGCCGGTGCTGCCTGGCCGGCAGCCGCAGCAGCAGGTCCCGCCGCTACCCCTCGGACATGCGGGACGCCGGGTGGGCGGTTATCGAGCCGCTGCTGCCAGCACCGGGCTGGACCCTGGGCAGGGGCGGCTCGCCCGGCACCTACTGCCGCCGCGACATCGTCGACGCGATCCGTTACCTGACCCACAACGGGCCGGTCTGGCGGGCGATGCCCGCTGACCTGCCACACTGGCGCACCGTCTACCACTACGTCCGCACCTGGCAGGTCAGCGGCGCCACCCGGCGAATGCACGATGAGCTGCGTGAGGCCGTCCGCGTCCTGGCCGGGCGCCGCCCGGCCCCGACCGCCGCGATCATCGATTCCCAATCGGTCAAGGCCGCCGGCACCGTCGGCAAAGACAGCCGCGGATACGACGCCGGAAGAAAATCGAAGGCAGGAAACGGCACATCGCCGTCGACGTGATGGGCCTCATCTTGTGCATCGTGATCACTGCCGCCTCGGTCCAGGACCGCGACGGCGCCCGCCCGCTGCTGTGGCAGCTGGCCGCCGGCTACCGCGCCGTCGCCCTGATATGGGCCGACGGCGGGTACGCCGGCAGGCTGGTGAGCTGGGCGAAGGACACGCTGCGCCAGACCGTGCAGATCGTCAGGCGCCCCGGTAACCTGCACACCTTCAAGGTCCTGCCCCGCCGGTGGGTGGTCGAGCGGCCCTTCGGCTGGATCATGAAGCACCGCCGGTGTGTCCGCGACTATGAGCGGCTGCCCGAACATCACGAGACCTACATCTACTGGTCCATGATCCACGTCATGGCCGCGCGCCTGGCTCGCCGTCAGGCCACGGCACCCTCCGCGCCAGTGCCGGCCTCACCCGCGCTGCGGCAGGTGGCGTGAGGTTGCTGAAGTTCAGCTGGTTCTTAACCCCCGGATGCCATCCCCTCCGTGGGCTTCTCCTTGGCCGAGCTAGCTAGAGGGGACTAGGGAGTATCGGCAGGCTTGGGGCGGCGCCGCGCTGGCCGGGTTCGGGTCGGGTAAAGGCGGTTGAGGCTTTGCAGAGTCTCGATCATCTGCGCCCGGAGGTGGTGCGGGCCGAGGATCTCGATGCCGGGGGCGAGGCGGAACAGTTCAGAGAGGGCCTGGCTGGGTTCTTCGACGGGGATCGTCACTCGTAGCCAGCCTTGCTCGCCGGGTTCGGCGCTGCGCCGGGCGGCATCGACCACGCTGGGTTCGGCGACCTCTGGGAGCCGGTCAAACGCGTCAGGTGACAGGCGGACAACGGCATGATCGACGTGCCGCCGTTCCTCGAAGCTCCGGAGGTACTGCTCCCAGTAGCTGGCCAGGTCGAACCCCGGATCGCGCTCGAAGGTGACATCGAGGGGCTGGACGTCGAGGATGCGCGATACGCGGTAGGTGCGCGTCGCGTTGCTCGCGGCGGCGACCAGGTACCAGCGGCCGGCCTTCAGGACCAGTCCGTAGGGCTCGACCACACGGGTGACCTCTTGGGGTTTTGCCCAGCGCAGGTAGCGGATGCGGATGGCCCGCTCGTTCCACACCGCGTCCGCGACGGCCGCGAGATGCGGTGAGCTGTCGGCGTCGCGGTACCACGAGGGGGCGTCGAGGTGGAACCGCCCGGCGGCCCGTCCGGCCCGGTCCCTCAGCTCGGCCGGGAGGGCGGCCATGAGCTTGAGCTGAGCCGCGGTGGCCGACGCGCCGAGTCCGAGGTCGGCGGCGGCGCCCGGCAGCCCGGTGAGGAACAGGGAGTCCGCTTCCCCGTCGGTGAGCCCGGTCAGCCGGGTCCGGTAGCCGTCCACCAGGCGGTATCCCCCGTCGTGGCCGGCTTCCCCGTAGAGAGGCACGCCGGCGGCCGCCAGGGACTCCATGTCCCGGTAGACGGTGCGGACAGAAACCTCCAGCGCGCCGGCCAGCTCCTGGGCGGTCAGCCGGCCCCTGCTTTGGAGCAGCAGGAGGATCGACACCAGCCGGCTCGCGCGCATGTCCCAAATTTTACCGGGATCTACTGACAGAAGATGTCAGTAGATGGTCCGTAGGTTGGCCGGTGACGAGATAACTCGTCACCGGGCCACCGGAATCACATCACGGCTGGAGCGCAATCCAATGCCATTCCTCACCACCTCCGACGGCTGCGACCTCTTCTTCTCCGACTGGGGCGATCCTCACGGACGACCCGTGGTCTTCGCGCACGCCTGGGCGCTGTCCGGGGACATGTGGCACCAGCAAATCCCCGACCTGGCCGAGGCCGGCCTGCGCTGCGTCGTCTACGACCGCCGCGGCCACGGCCGCTCCGACCGGCCCGGGCGCGGCTATGACCTCGACACCCTCGCCGCCGACCTCGCCGCGCTCGTCAATCACCTGGACCTCACCGACGCGGTCCTGGTCGGCCATTCCCTGGGCGCCAGCGAAGTCGTGCGCTACGTCACAAACACCAGCGCCGATCGCGTGGCCGGAATCGTGCTCAGCGCACCGACCCTGCCGGCTCTTCTCCGGACCGAGGACAACCCGGACGGCACCGACAGGGCAGTGTTCGAGGAGTCCTGGCGAGCCATGCGCGCCGACATCGGCGCGTGGATGACCAACCTCACCAACGGTGACTTCAACGAGTATTTCGGGACAGCGAAGCCGATGTCGGACGACCTCGGCAGCTGGACCCGCCGGCAGATCGTCGAGACTCCCCTTATCGCTGCCATGGCAAGCCAGCGGAGCGTCATCGAGGCCGACTTCAGACCGGAACTACGCAGCCTTGACCTCCCAACCCTCATCATCCAGGGGGACGCGGACACCTCCCTCCCCCTCGAACTCACCGGCCGCCCGACCGCCGCCCTTGTGCCCGACAGCAAATTGGTGGTGATCGAAGGCGCGGGCCACGGCCTCTACGCCAGCGCCGCCGCCCGCTACAACAGCGAACTCCTCCACTTCATCTCCGCATGCCCGGCCAAGCAGGACGGCGCCTATCAGGAGCCGCAGGCGGCTCGCCAGTGACCAGCCAAGGCGACGTACCCGGCCTCATCCCCTTCGCGAGGACGCTCGGGCTGTCGGTGGTCCGCAACGACCCCACCGAAGTGCAGGTTCGCCTCGACTGGGATCCCGATCTCTGCACCAGCGGTGGCGTGCTCCACGGAGGCGTCATCATGGCCGCGGCCGACACCGCAGGAGGCATCTGCGCGTTCCGCAACCTCCCGCCCGGCGCTGCGGGCACCATCACTGTCGAGTCGAAGACCAACTTCCTCAGCGCTGTCACCCGCGGCCACATCGACGCGATCGCCAAGCCAATCCACCTCGGCCGCACCCTCATCGTCATCGAGTCCGACGTCCGTGACGACCAGCAGCGCCTGGTCGCCCGGGTCATTCAGTCCCAACTCGTCCTCGCCCAGTGAGGCCCAGTACTGGCCATGCCCATAACTCTTGACCTGATAGCCGCTCACGCAGCAGTCCAGCCAACGGCGCCGCCACCGTCAGCAGCCCTGCCGCGGGCCGCATGAAGTTGTTAAACAGGCTCTAAGCCAGCCAGCCCTTAACCCTCGACCGGCTCGCCGCAGCCCGCGCCGGAACCCAACAAAGTACTACTAGGCCAGTGCGGATGCCGGGGACCAAAGACCGTCGATCGCTTGCTCGGCCGCCGCAAGGCTCTCGGCGGCCAGCGGGATCAGGCCGGCCATGGCCGGCGTTACCTCAGCGAGTGTGAGCTCGGCCGCGATGAAGCGCGGCTCCAGGCCCGTGGACGAGATGGCGTGCGGTAGCCACGGCTCGGCGTGGTCCCAGCCTTCGCGTGGCGTACCCGCGGCGTAGCCGCCGCCTCGGCTGGCGAGCACGATGAAGTCGCGTCCGCCGAGCAGGCCGGCGTGGGTCTCGGGGTCGATCGACAGCCCGGGGGCGATGAGGTGGTCGACCCAGGCCTTGACGCTGCTGGGCGCGCCGAAGTTGTACAGCGGGAGGCCCAGCACGATCGTGTCGGCCTCCTTCACCTCGCTGATCAGCAACTCGGTCAGCGCCCAGGACTCGGCTTGCGCCGCTG
>JAWWPY010000523.1:0-3488 GCA_033854735.1 Streptosporangiaceae bacterium
GACCGACGCGCGGAACTCCTGGCTTCTGTGGTGGTCGTCGGTAGAGATCGTGGCGATCCTCGTGTACGCCACGGCGATCTTCGGGTAGAACGCGGCGAGCTCCAGATGCTGCTGGTGCTCTTTCGGGCAGTAGTGGCCGCGCGCGAGCGTGAGGATCAGCGGATCGCGGCCCTGGAGCTCGCTGAGCGTGCGGACCGTATCGGTGTGGTCGGGCAGCGCGTAATCGGGGAAGATGCCGCCGGGAGCGATGTCGGAACGCACGAAATGACCGCCTTTCACGTAGCCTCGCGGCGCGACCTGCACGGGTGCTCATGCTGGCTCCGCTACAGGACCTCGCTGCACCAGGAAAGCAGTAAGCCGATACCAGGGTAAGCCGACGACCGCCGAGCGGCTTCGGCGCCGTATGCCCGGCCAGCGACGCCGGGCTTCGAGGCTTCGGGCGGAGCAACCATCGCCTGTCTGGCTCGGTGAACCGGGGCCGGACGCCTGGCTTCGCGGGCCGGACGTGGCCCGATGGGCCCATGTCGCCACGTCGACGAGGGCGGGATCACGATCAGCCCTGGCCGTCGGCCAGGCCGGATTTGCCCGGACGACGGGCGGTGGGGATCCTGACGGGATGCACAAGACATCCGGCCTCCGCGATCCGGCGGCGTCGTTTCCCCTGCCAGGCGCGCGCGACGACACCGCGGACCGGCGGCAGGCCAACCGCGCGATCGCGGTCAGCGCCCTGGGGCTGGCGGCTACCGGCCTGATCGAGTTGGTGCTGGCGATCCTGACCGGATCGGTGGGGCTGCTCGGTGATGCGATCCACAACCTGTCGGACGTGTCGACCAGCGCCGTGGTGTTCCTCGGCTTCCGGCTGTCCCGGCGGCCTCCCACCGAGCGCTATCCCTACGGCCTGGAACGGGCCGAGGACCTGGCCGGCATCGGCATCGCGGTGGTCATCTGGGCCAGCGCCGCCTTCGCCGGGTACGAGAGCATCCGCAAGCTCGTCGAGCACGGGCACACCTCGCACGTGGGTGCGGGTATCGCGGGCGCCGTGATCGGCATTCTCGGCAACCAGATCGTGGCCCGGTACAAGCTGGTCGTCGGCCGGCGGATCAACTCGGCCACGCTGATCGCGGACGCCCGGCACTCCTGGCTCGATGCCCTGTCGTCAGCGGGCGCGCTGGCCGGGCTGATCGCGGTGGCCCTGGGCCAGCCCTGGGGCGACCCGGTCGCCGGGCTGGCGGTCACCGCGTTCATCTGCCACGTCGGCTACGAGGTCACCGGCGACGTGGTGCATCGCCTGGCCGATGGCATCGACCCTGCGGTGATCACCGGTGCCGAAGCGGCCGCCGGATCGGTGCCGGGGGTCCTGCACGCGCACGCCCGCGCCCGGTGGACCGGCCGGACCCTCCGCGTCGAGATCGAGGGCTGGGTGGACCCGGACCTGCCCGTCCGCGACGCGGACGACCTGGGCCGCCAGGTCGCGGTGGCGCTGGCCCGGGAAGTGCCCGAGGCGGGCAGCCTCACCTGGACCACCCGCGCCAGTCCAGCCTGAGCACCGGCCAGGCCCGGCAGATCGCTCACTCATGCCTGGCGTGCCGGCAGCACCGGGCTGGCGGGCATGCCCGTGGCCAGCCGGGTGCGATCCAGGCCCAGCAGGATGAGGACCAACTCATCTAAAGCGACTCGCCAAGGTCTCGCGTCATCCAGCCGGGTGTATCGAAGCGCGCGGGCGGATCGCCAACCAGCGCTGCCAGGTGCGTCTCAAGGCTCTCGAGCTGGCCGGGACCGATCTGCAGTTCCCATTGATCCCGCAACTCGTCGAAGATCGCTTCACCGGTTCGCAGCACGTCGAAGCCGAGCGCGGTGACCTGAAGGCGTTTGCGGCGGGCGTCGAGGGGGTCTGCCTCGCGGGCCACATATCCGCGTTCCTGCAGCACCGCAATGGTTTTCGCCGCTGCTTGCTTGGAGACGGACAGGCGGCGGCCTAGTTCGGAGGCGTTGTCGGCGCCCGAGGCGATGGCCCGCATGGCGAAGTCATGGACGGGACGCACGTCCTCGTAGCCGCGGAGGGCTAGCTCGGCTATCGCCGCGTCCACCAGTGAGCGGAAGCCCCCGAGCAGGAGCAGTGCGAGATCGGCGCCAGAGCGGGACATGGGAGAAGAGTATGACAGCGGCTGGACAACGACAACCAAGTTGACTAGTATTTGGACAATAAGGTTGTCGAACTGAGGAGACAGATGAACGTCACAGCAACTGGTCCTGTACTGCCGGGGATCACGCACCATCACGCGGAGGTCAACGGAACCACGCTGCACTACGCGGCGGCGGGGACCAGCGGATCTCCGGTGCTGCTGGTCCACGGGTTTCCCGAGACCTGGTGGGCCTTCCGGAAGCTCATCCCGCTGCTCGCGGCCAGCCACCGCGTGTTCGCTGTCGACCTGCGTGGTTTCGGCGACTCCGGCCACGAGCCGGGCAAGTATGACAGCACGACCTCGGCCGAAGACCTGCACGGTCTCATCGGGCAGCTCGGAGTCGGGCCGGTCCACCTGACTGGGCAGGACATCAGCGGGGCGACGGTCTTCCGCCTCGCGACGACGCATCCTCGGGACGTGCTCAGTTTCACCGCCATCGAGATGGGCCTGCCCGGGTTCGGCCTGGAGATGCTGGCCGACGTCACCCGCGGGGGTACCTGGTATATCGGCGTTCTCGCTGCGCCCGGCATCCCCGAGATGCTGCTCGCCGGCCGCGAGCGCGAGTTCCTGGGAGGATTCGCGTTCCCGGCCATGAGCGCGACCCCAGGAGCGATCACCGACGCCGACATCGACGAGTTCATCCGCACCTACTCCCGCCCCGGCGGCTGGCGTGGAGCGATCGGCCTCTACCAGTCGATGCTGCAGGAGGGCCCCGAAATCAGGACTCTCGCGGAGACGCAAGGGCTGACTATGCCCGTACTTGCGGTCGGCGCAGGCGGAGGCTCCTTCACGGCCGGCACCATGTCCCAGGCCGCGCCGGGCGAAGTTAGCTCAGTCTCCCTCGACGGCGTGGGCCACTACGCCGCTATGGAAGCCCCCGACGAGCTGGCCAAGGCCATTCTCGACTTCATCGGAAGCGTCGACGCCGCCTAACAGTCCCTAGCACCATCCGGGCCAGCTGGACAGCACCCTGCATCGGGGTAGGTGCCAGCTGGTTCAGGGGTTCTGCACAAGCCGCCTAGTTTCATCCAATTCCAGTCCGCTGGAATCGCTGGACACAACCGCGGTTGGACCCGCCCAGCACTTCCAGCGCACCGTGGAGTTGGGTCGACGGTTGAGGGCGACCGCCGACGCGACCCTCTCCGCCACCGATTAACAGCGCCCATGCGGCCAACACCCAGATTGGACTCACTCATCTAGCCTGCCGATGACAAGCCATCCTGCTGGTTGACGCGGCGCGCAGGCCCCCTGGGGTGTAGGGAACAGGGAGACCCGTGCTGACGCGCCGGATCGCCATTCGTGGAT
>JAWWPY010000524.1:0-9731 GCA_033854735.1 Streptosporangiaceae bacterium
GAAAGTCGTCGCAATTCGCGTGACAATGTCGTATGACGGTGCGTTATCTGCCGACGTGAACAGCTACGAGCCAGCCTGCCCGGCGGCTGAGGCCGGTCGGCCCGAGGGTCTCGCCGGCCGGTACACGCGGGTCCCGTCAGCCTGATAATCGAAGGTGAATCCGGTTTCCCGGAGGTAGGGAAGGACCGTCCGTGGGGTCCCCGGCCACAGAAGCACCCAGCCGACATCCATCTGGCGGGCGCTGCGCCGCGCCGCCGGCAGCGTCGCCGATGGCACGTCACGGCAGACCTGCTGGCTGGCGTTCTGGGGCGGCTTGCACTCGGCCCTGATGAGGCCGGCGTAGAACGGCTCACTCACAATGCGGCCGAGCGTGGGAATCGGCATCCTGGACACGAACACAACGGCGCGCGGGTGGCCGTCGGCGGTGGCGAGCACCTGGGCCTCGGGATTGAAGGGCTGCCCCTCCCCGTCCAGTAGCAGGCCGTTCCTTATGCCAAACGGGACGTCGGCGACGATCGAAGCGGAATGGTCGGCGGCGATCGGGCGGTCGAGGGCCGGCAGCGAGGTGGGCATGGTGCCGATGCCGCTGCCGCTGCCGACGTCGTAGTTACCCGCCCAGCCTGCCTCGAGTACCACGAGGATCAGGGCCAGCGCCAGGACGCGCGGCGCGTTATCGCGCAGCCACTCCACCCCGCTTCCGGCGAGAAGCGCGGCCGGCGCCATGCCGAGCATGGTGATCCGGGCCGCCTCACGGAAGCCCTCCATACCAGGCACGCGGATAAACCAGCTATACGGCATGATCGCCGACAGCCGCACGCCGCTCCATAGCTCCGGGGCCGGTACGAACACCAGGTTGCCGATCTTCAGGGTGGTACCGACCGCCAGCACCGTGCAGCCCAGCCACAGCCCTGCGAGCAGCCGCGCGTTACGACGTCGCCAGGAAATGACCAGTCCGGTCAGCGCGAGTGCCGTCACCGCCAGCCCGAAGTCGGCGATGCCGTCGCCGAGCCCGCCGTGGTAGGTGATGAAGGCCAGGCCGTGCAGGCCGAACTGGTAGACCCGCGGGGACAGCGCGAACATGTTAGGAAACGGGACGCCCGAGTTGATGTAGTCGCCCGCGAGCGCGGCCGGCGGCGGCGATGCACCGCCGGTCCTCGTCTGCTGCACGATGGCGATGATCTGCGGGCTGGCGAATGCCGCGAACACCACTCCGGCCAGCGCCACCGGCCACGCCCGGGCCGCGAGTGCCCGCAGGAACCTTCCGGCCCGCTCCGCCGCCGTGGCCGCTTCGGCGGCCGCTGCCTGCGCCGGGCGGCTGGCCCGGGCGGGGCCGAGAAGCAGCCACGGCAGCAGGGCCGTCACGACCACAATGATCACCAGGATGTCCATTTCCTGGTCGGTCAGCAGCGCCCCGGCCATGACCACGCCGAGGATCACCGCCTGACGCCAGCCGGGCCGCCGCCGCAGGCGCACAGCGGCCTCCAGCGCCAGCGGGATGAACAGGACCCCGGCCGCGAGGTTCAGGTGATACCAGGAGCGCCAGACGAGCATCGTCGACAGGCCGAAGAACGCGCCCGCCGCGATCGCACCCAGCTGTGAGGGCAGCCAAAGCCGCCCGACCCGGTACATCGCGTAGCACAGCAGTCCCGGCATGAGCACGGACAGCAGGTTGTAGGAGGCGGAAGGGCCCAGGATGACGGTGACGGGCATCATCAGCACGCCTTCGAGCGGCATCAGGGCGTGGTACCCGAGTTGCACGCCGACCGGGGCCGCGATGTCGCGGGTGAACCACGGGTTGGACAGGTGCTCAACCTGCTTCGCGACCCATGCGAAGCCCCACACGTAAGAGCCTGCGTCGCGGCTGTACGGCAGCTCATGTGCGGCCAGGTAGGTGACCCGTGGCCAGCTGACGACGCTCCCGGCAACGATGTAGGCCGCGAGGACGGCCAGGTGCACGCGGACCGGGCGGGAAGCGATAACGCGGAGCCTCGGCCGCATGCTCTCGGGGGGGCGCACCGGATCAGCGGCGAAGTCGGTCCGGGCCCGCCCCGGTCCGAAGGCGAATATTGCGCGCACTGGACGGCGTTCTCCTGTCCCTCATCCGGGTGGCTGGTAAAGGCATGACTGACGTCATGCGCAGCCAGTTGTACGGCATCGCCGGTGCGGCTGCAACGCCAAGCCGAATCCAGCGCACGGCATACGTAAAGCCCGTGCAAAATCTTCGAAATCCACCCATCGGTCATCCCGGCTCCCCAGCGCCGGATTTGCCTGGTCAACCGGGCTGGTCCGCGGGCCCGACCGTTCGGGTAGGTGCCTCGCATAGGTTTGAGCAGGAGGAATGCGTGTACCTGGGGACGTATGTGCGCGCCGAAATGTCACCGCGTGTCTGAGAGAGGAGCAGAGCAGGGTGCAGACGTTCATCGTTAACTACGGATACCTGGCGATCTTCATTTTGATGCTGGCCGAGTCCGCATGCATCCCCGTACCCTCTGAACTCACAATGCTGTTCGGCGGGGCACTAGCCGGGGGCGCGGTCGCCGGGGCACACCTGAACCTGATCCTCGTCGTAACCGCGGGAGTGGCAGGCAACGTCGTCGGCAGCTATCTCGCCTGGGGAGTCGGCCGCTACGGCGGTCAGACGGCCTGGCGCCGCTGGGGACGTTACATCCTGCTCCGCGACGAGGACATCGACCGCGCCGAGCGCTGGTTCGCCCGCCACGGGACCAAGGCCGTGTTCTTCGGCCGCCTTCTGCCGGTGATCCGCACCTTCATCTCGCTGCCCGCTGGCTTCGCGAAGATGCCACCCGTCCGGTTCGGCATCTACACCGTCGCTGGATGCATCCCGTGGACGCTGGCCCTCGGGTGGGCCGGCTACGCCGTGGGCACCAACTGGCAGTCCATCGCCAACGCATTCCACGGCCCCACCTACGCGATCGCCGCGATCGTCGTCGTCCTCATCGTGATCGGCCTCGTCGTGCTCGGCCGCCGCCGCCGCCGTGAAAACGCCGCGAGCAAAGATCACCAGGACCAGGAGCCGACCAGCACCAGCACCCCATCGGCCCCGGTTTCCTGACGGATCAGCTACTGCCCCGTCTCGCCGTCGGCGAGTTCGCTGACGATGTCGAGATGGCCGACGTGGCGCGCGTACCGGAAGTAGTCGAGGTAGGTGAGGAACACCTCAGCGCGCGGCGGCACGGGAGCGGTGGGTTCCGGAAAGGGAATGCTCATGACGCCC
Source organism: Streptosporangiaceae bacterium (assembly GCA_033854735.1). Lineage (GTDB taxonomy): Bacteria > Actinomycetota > Actinomycetes > Streptosporangiales > Streptosporangiaceae > JAWWPY01. Next base: position 3,236 of record JAWWPY010000524.1, read on the forward strand.
AGTCTGTCGCTTACCGCGTAGCCCGGGCCGAGCCCGCCAGCGGCGGCGTTCTAAGCTGCGATGCAGATGACTGCCCCAGCCCGCCCGGGTCCGGCACGGTCGGCCCGTGCTCTGCACCGCGGCCCCGTCCTCGTTGCGCTGATGGTGACCATGGCGCTGTCCGCCATGGACAACACGGTCGTGGCGACCGCGATCCCCCAACTGGTGCGGGATCTCGGCGGATTTTCGTTGTTTAGCTGGGTGTTCTCGGCGTACCTGCTGACCCAGACGGTGTCCATCCCGGTATACGGAAAACTGGCTGACCTGTGGGGGCGCAAGCCGATCCTGCTCGCGGGGACCGTCGTGTTCCTCACCGGCTCCGCGCTGTCGGCCTTGGCGTGGAACATGGTGAGCCTGATCGCGTTCCGTGCCCTGCAGGGGCTCGGGGCTGGGTCGATCATGGCGACCGTCAACACGCTCGCCGGTGACTTGTACGACCTGGAAGAACGGGGCCGGGTGCAGGGCTGGCTGTCCAGCGTGTGGGGAATCTCGGCGGTGCTCGGGCCCACCCTCGGCGGGTCGCTGGCCCAGTACGCGTCCTGGCGGTGGATCTTCGTGATCAACTTGCCCGTGGGGGCGGTGGCGATCGCCCTGATCGCCCGGTTCCTGCACGAGCGGGTCTCCCGGTCACGGCACCGGATCGATGTCCCCGGGGCGCTGCTGATGCTGGTGGCCGCGGGCGCTCTGGTGTTCGGGCTGTTGCAGGGCGGCGTGGCCTGGGGCTGGCTGTCCGGCCCGAGCCTGGCCGTGTTCGGGGTCGCCGTGGCCGCCACCGCGGCGGCGATCGTGGTCGAGCGCCACGCGGCCGAGCCGATCATGCCGCCCTGGTTCTGGGGCCGCCGGGTGCTCGCCGGATCGGGCCTGGGGGCTCTCGGCCTCGGCGTGCTCGTGATCGGGCCGACCACGTTCCTGCCCACCTACGGGCAGGAGGTGCTCGGCCTCGGCGCCGTCGCCGCCGGGGCGGTCCTGGCCAGCATGAGCCTGGGCTGGCCGCTCGCGTCCTCGCAGTCGGCCCGCTTCTTCCTGCGGATCGGCTTCCGCGACACGGCGGTGATCGGCAGTGGGGTTTGCCTGGCTGGCGTCCTCGCCTTCCTGCTCGCCCCCGAACCAGTCCCGGTGTGGATCCAGGTCGCCAGCACGTTCGTGCTCGGCTTCGGGCTCGGCTTGCTGTCGGTGTGCACCGTGGTGGGCCCGCAATCCACGGTCGCCTGGGAGCAGCGGGGCGTGGTCACCGGTGCCATCATGTTCTGCCGTTATCTGGGCCAGAGCCTGGGCGCGGCCATCTTCGGCGCGACCTTCAACGCCGTCCTGCTGGAGCGACTGCGGTCCGCGCCGCCGGCGCTGCGCGGCAGGCTGCCGCATCAGGTGAACGGCATCAGCGGGGCGCTCACCCGGTCCGGTCAGCTCGGGCAGGCGGCCAGCGGATATCTCCGCGACGCCATTTCGGCGGGCACCAGGGACGTCTACATCGGGCTGGCCGGGGCGGCCGCCGTCACCGCGGTGATCGTGCTGGTCATCATCCCGAGGCGCTTCGCCACCAGCGAGGGATTAGGGTCGGTCGGGTGAGCGGGCGGGCCATCTTGGTCACTGGCGCGGCGAGAGGGATCGGCCGTGCCATCGCGGAAGCGTTCGCGGAGCAGGGCGACCGGGTGGCCGTGCACTACGGGCACTCAGCGGATCTCGCCGCTGAGGCGCTGGCCGGGCTGTCAGGCGGCGGGCACGCCGTGGTCCAGGCCGATCTGGCCGACCCGCAGGCGGTCCGCCGGATGGTGGACGAGGCCTGTGCGGCACTTGGCGGCCTGGATGTGCTGGTGAACAACGCGGGCATCTTTATCCCGCACCCGATCACTGACGTGTCGTATGAGGAGTGGCAGGCGGCCTGGCAGGCCACGCTCGCCGTCAACCTCACCGGCGCCGCGAACGTCACCTGGTGCGCGATCCAGCACATGATGGCGCGGGGTGGTGGGCGGATCATCAACGTGTCCTCCCGGGGGGCCTTCCGCGGCGAGCCACGCCAGCCCGCCTACGGGGCGAGCAAGGCCGGGCTGAACGCGTTCGGCCAATCGCTGGCGCGCGCCCTGGCCCCGCACGGTATCGCGGTCACCACCGTGGCACCGGGCTACGTGGAGACGGACATGGCGGCCACGGACCTGGCCGGGCCGTCCGGCGATCAGATCCGCGCGCAAAGCCCGTTCGGGCGGGTCGCGGACGCCGGCGAAGTCGCCGCCGCGGTGCTCTACCTCGCGTCCCCGGCGGCCGAATGGGCCAGCGGCACCATCGTCGATCTCAACGGAGCCTCATATCTCCGGCCTTAACGGGGCGGCCCCGACCCCCTGGACCAGGCTGGGAGCTCGGGACGGGGCAGAGAGGGCGCGAGGCGAAGGGCCGCGTACGCGGCGACCGCGCCGACCAGCACGACCCAGCAGATCACCGTGAGCCAGGGGTCCGATGCGCCGAGTGATCGGGCGGCCGGCACATCGGCGAAGCACGCCACTGCGGACAGGGCGACCACGAGCCGCAGCGTCCATCCCTCGGCGACCACGGCCAGCACGACGAAGCCCCAGGTCTCGTACCAGGGCCACACCACGGGTCCGAGGATCACGAACAAGAGCAGGCTCCAACCGAGCGCATCGATCTCCCCTCGGCGGTTCGAGCGGAGGAGCAGCCCGACCGAGAGCAGGGCGGCCAGTCCGAGGCCCAGGCCACGTGAGATCTCGACCAGGCCCGTCGTGTGCCCTCCCACACCGAGGGCGGCGGCCGCGTGTCCCATCCCCAGACCGAGCGCCGTCACCGGGTCGAGCCAGGAGACCACGGTGCCTGGGTTGGCCAGCCCGGCCAGCCAATGCCCTCCCAGGTCCGAGACCGCGCTGATCGCCCCCATGAGCGCGACGACGATCGCGACGGCAGCCACGACGCGCGGGGTCCGCTGGCGCCAGTTCCCGGTGGCATCGCTCCACCACCATCCGATGAAGACGGCGCCGATGAGTGCCGGGAGCTTGACCTGGGCGGCGAGCGCGCACAGCACCAGCCCGGCCAACGCGTGGCGCCGGCGGGCCAGCGCGCATCCGGCGACGAGGAGTCCCAGCATCAGCGCGTCGTTGTGGGCCCCCCCGACGAGCACCAGGAGGACGACGGGGTTCAGCGCGGCCAAGGCGAACGCCACGCTCCCGGGGCGCCCGATCGATCGGGCCAGGGAGGGCACGGCCCAGGCGATCAATCCCAGGCCGGCCAGCGCGGCGAGGCGGAAGCCGGCGGCGGCGCGCCAGACGTCGTGGTGTGACAGCGCCACGATCGCTCCCGAGAACCGCTCCCACGCCGGGCCGTAGGGCGCGGGTACGTGGCGCCAGAGTGGGTCGACGAGGTCGAGGAACCGGCCGCCCCTGAGCGCGCTCGGGGTGCGGACGTAAGGGTTGAGGCCCCGCTGCACCATCTCGCCTTGCGCCGCGTAGCTGTAGACATCCCGGCTGAACACCGGCGGCATGACGAGGACCGGGGCCACCCAGGCCACCAGGATCGCCACCAGCCGGGCCATCGGGATGGACGGCTGGCGGCGCACCGTGCGGACCAGCTCGAACCACGCACCGAGCATCAGCACGATCCCGGCGTAGACGAGCATGACCCCGAGAAACCCGGTAGATGTTGGCCGCCGCGACCCGCCGCTAGTGGCGAAGAACCAGGCGCCGCTCACCCTGACCGAGAACGGCGAGCCGGCCTGGGCGACCCCGAGCAGCACGCACGCCGACCCCAGGAACCCGACGATGCCGCACACCCCGAGGGAGATCGGTCGCAGTGACCGCCTCGTCGCTGGGGGGCCGAGGGGCGCCAGGGCCGGGCGCAGCACTCCCGTCGGTGCCCGGCCGGTAGCTCGGCCGGAGGGGTTCGGCACGCCCCCAACGGTACTTTCCTGACCTCGGGACGTCTGCCGCCTGGGCCATCAGAACGACGCTCGAACCAGTCGGAAGGCCAGCTCGATGGTCTCATCGGCGAGTGGGCCGAGGTGCTCATAGGATGACTGGCATGGCGGAATCACCTGCTGGTCTCACGGTCACCACCGCGTTCGAGCTGCCCGGCATGACCGTCGAACGTGACCTCGGCGTTGCGTTCGGGCTGGTCGTGCGCAGCATGGGCCTGGCCAGGTCGGTCGGGGCCGGCCTGAAGGCACTGCGGCAGGGCGAGGTCACCCAGTACACGCAACTGCTGGAGGACAGCCGCCGCCATGCGATCGACCGGATGATCGAGAATGCCCGGCTGCTGGGCGCCAACGCGGTGATCGCGGTGCGCTTCGACTCCTCCGAGATCGGCCAGCAGCTCACTGAGATCGTCGCCTACGGCACCGCTGTGGTCGTCGGGCCGGCCGCCTAGCACGCCGGTGCCAGCACCGGGCGCGCGTTCGCGGCTGAGCGACGCCGACCGTGACCGGCTCGCGGCGGTGCTGCGGGAACATTACGCGCAAGGCCGGCTGAGCCTGGACGAACTGCGGCACCGCGTGGAAGTCATCCTGGCCGCCGAGTTCGCCGACGAGGCGGCGTCAGCGGTGGATGACCTGCCACCGCTCGGCCCGCAGTCCCCGGCCCGGAGACAGCGGGGCGGCCGGCATGCACAGGCCGCCGCGCCCGAGCCGGGCTGGCTGCCGACGTCCGAGCGGTTCCGGGATCCGGCCACCGGCACGATCATGCGGGTCTGGGTCGACCCAGCGGATCAGGGGCGGCACTACGTCCCAGAATCAGAGAGCTAGGCCGCCCCTTTGCGGCCGGCTGGACATTCGCGCCAGCCGTTGAGGATGCTTAACCACATGATCCCACCCGGCAGCAGCATCGTGAACGCCGCCTGTGCCGGTGCCCAGCATTCCGCAGACAGCTGAGGAGTGAGGGTTCGTGTCGACGAGCGGACGGAGCCCGATGACACCGCGGCCGCTGCTGGCCGAGCAACTGGACCTCCTGCCGCATCCCGAGGGCGGGTGGTTCCGCGAGACGTGGCGGTCGCCGGTGTCCTTCTCGCCGGAGGGGTACAGCGGGCCGCGCAGCGCCGCGACCGCGATCTACTTCCTGCTGCATCCGGGTGAGCGGTCACGCTGGCATGTGGTGCGCTCCGACGAGCTGTGGTTCTGGCACAGCGGCGGCCCGCTGGAACTTCGCCTGGGCGGTGCTGGCGACGAGCCCTCCACCGGGCGCACTGTCCTGCTCGGCGGCGACCTCGGCGCTGGCCAGCAGCCACAGGCCCGCGTCCCCGGCGGCGTATGGCAATGCGCCACGCCTGCTGGCGACGCGCCAGTCCTGGTCAGCTGCGTGGTGGCGCCTGGCTTCGACTTCGCCGACTTCCGCCTGCACTGACGCAGCCGTCCAGAGCGGGCCGGTTCACCGCCGACATGGCTGAAAACGGCTGCGGTGGGCCCCGGATTGTCGGTACCCCTCGATACGCTGCGGGGCATGGACTGGAAGATCGAGCTAGTGGCCATCCCGGTGACCGACGTTGACCGGGCGAAGGCGTTCTACGTGGAGCAGGTCGGCTTCAATGCCGATCACGACTACCAGGTCAACGACGAGCTGCGGTTCGTGCAGCTGACGCCTACGGGCTCGGCGTGCTCGGTAGTGCTCGGCACCGGTATCACCACAATGCCGCCCGGATCACAGAAGGGTGTCCAGGTCGTCGTCGATGACGTCACGGCCGCCCGGCGGGATCTCGCCGGGCGCGGCGTCGAGGTCAGTGAGGTCGACGTGCAGCCATGGGGGTCGTTTGTCACCTTTAGCGACCCGGACGGCAACACCTGGGCGCTGCAGCAGCTGCCACCCCGGGGATAGGTGCCCGGCCGCGCCCGGCTTCATAGCCGCCGAGCATCTCCGCCACCTTGGCGGCCGGCTCCAGGCCCGATGATCCGGACGTGCCTCAGGCGGCCACGTCGGCCTTGCGCGGCCGCCCACGCGGCCGCTTATCGGCGATGACGACACCGCGCAGCAGCAGCTCGCCGCCCCAGACGCCCGCCGGCTCGGCGCGCTGCCGCGCCCCGGCGAGGCAGGCGGACCGCACGGGGCAGTCGCCGCATAGTGCCTTGGCCCGCCGCAGGTCCTGCGGATCCTCAGCGAAGAACAATTCCGGCTCACTCTGGCAGGGCAGCTCCGTCGCGACCGTGATGTGCCGCTGCGTCCGGGCACCCGGCGGTCTTCCCGGCCCTGCTGCCGCCCGCGGCCCAGGCCATGCCGCGGCCGCCCGCTTCCGCAGGTCCCCGGCCCGCTGAGCGGCCGCATGCGGCGGGATGTGGGGGTGCATGACTCCTCCTCGGTGCGGGACCGCCGTGGGGTCCCTGTCATCGAGGTTCGCCGTAAGACCGGCCGCCCGGCATCGGGCAGACGCCTTATTTCTGGGCGGCAATCAGTCCTAGGCCCATGATCAACGGGTGCTCGCCCATGATCACGGAATATTTCTGGGCGCATGTGTCAGAAATATTCCGTGATCATGGGCG
>JAWWPY010000525.1:0-7226 GCA_033854735.1 Streptosporangiaceae bacterium
CGGGGGATCGCCACCGGCTTTGCCCGCGAGGGCGCAGATGTCGCTGTCATCGACGTGCAGCCGGATGAGGCTGGCAAGCAGTTCATCGCCGACGCGGAGGCGGCCGGCCGGCGAGGTTTCTACTTCAGGGCCGACGTCGCCAGCGAGGCGGAGGTGACGGCTGCCATGACGGCGGCGGCCAGGGCACTGGGCGGTGTGGACATCCTGGTGAATAACGCCGGCGTGGTCGCCGAGTGCCCGGTTGCGGAGATGCCCGTGGCCGAGTGGGACCGCATCATCGCGGTCAACCTGCGCGGGCCATTCCTGTGCACCAGGGCCGTGCTGCCGACCATGATCGCGCAGGGTCAGGGACGGATCATCAACATGGCCTCCCAGTTGGGGCAGCTGGGAGGGGAGACGATGGCGCATTACAGCGCCAGCAAGGCTGGCGTGATCGGATTCACCAAGGCCCTGGCTCGCGAGGTCTCGCACCTCAACATCGGTGTCAACGCGATCGCTCCAGGCCCCATCCAGACCGAGATGCTGGCCAGCGAGTCACCGGAATGGGTGCAGCGCAAGCTCAGCCAGTTGCCGATCCGCCGTTTCGGCCAGGTGGATGAGGTGGTCCCGACCGCCGTTTTCCTCGCTTCGGATGACTCGTCCTACTACGCAGGGCAGACGCTGGGACCCAACGGCGGCGATGTCACGCTCTAGAGCGCGGATTGGTGGCTGACGTGTTCTCGCTTGAATCGCGCGTCGCGTTGATAACGGGCGCTGCATCCGGAATCGGCGCGGCGACGGCACGCACCTTCGCCGCTGCTGGCGCGGACCTCGCTCTTGCCTGGTACCCGCCGGACGGTCACGACATCGGGCCCGTGGTGGCCGATGTACGTGCCCTGGGCGCCAGGGCTGTCGTCGCGGAGGTGGACGTGCGCGAACGGCAGGACGTGCTGCAGCTGACCAATCGAGCGGTCAGCGAGCTGGGATCCGTGGACATCGTCGTGGCCAACGCCGGGATCGCCCGGCGCGAGCCACTGCCGGAGCTGGTCAGCGACGATCAGTGGCAGGCGATTCTTGACGTCAACCTGGCGGGAGCCTGGCGCTGCTTCCAGGCCGCCATCCCGCATATGCGCGAGCGGGGCTGGGGTCGTCTCCTGGCGACCACCTCGGTCTCCGGACCGTTGCAGGCCTGGGTCGAGCACACGTCCTACGCCGCGAGCAAGGCCGGTCTCGTCGGCATGATCAACTCTCTCGCTGTCGAGCTCGGCCCCGCGGGGATCACGGTGAACGGGGTGGCGCCTGGAGTCGTGGCCACGCCGCAATCCCTCGACTCTGTCAACTCCCTCGGGCCGGATGGCGTTGCGGCCCAGGCTGAGGGGACACCTGTCCGGAGGGTGGGCGCGGCCACCGACGTTGCCGCCGCCTTCCTCTACCTCGGCAGCGATGAGGCGTCGTTCGTCACCGGGCACGTGATCGTGGTGGACGGTGGCCGTTGGCTGGCCGGAAGTGACTAGGAGGCGATTGTGACCAAAGACATCAGGTGCACCATCGGGATCGACGTTGACGCTGTGGCGGGCTGGCTGGGCTCTTACGGCGGCCAGAACTCGCCCTCGGACATCCAGCGAGGCATGTTCGCCGGTGAGGTCGGTGTCCCGCGCCTGCTGACGTTTCTCGAACGGGCAGGGATCCGGGCCAGCTGGTTCATCCCCGGGCACTCCCTGGAGACGTTCCCCGACCAGGTACGGATGGTCGTGGACGGTGGTCATGAGATCGGGGCGCACGGGTACTCGCACGAGAACCCGATCGACATGACCCCGGCCCAGGAACGCCAGGTCCTGGAGCACTGCGTCGGCCTCATCGAGAAGGTGAGCGGGCGGCGGCCACGAGGTTACGTCGCCCCGTGGTGGGAGATGTCTGCCCAGACCGCGGAGCTGCTGATTGCCAGTGGCTTCACGTACGACCACAGCCAGGCCTACAACGACTTCCTGCCGTTCTACGCCAGGGTGGGCGATTCCTGGACGAACATCGACTACTCCAGGGACGCCAGCGAATGGATGAAGCCGCTGGTCCGGGGAACGCCCATCGAGCTGGTCGAGATAGGCGCCAACTGGTACCTCGACGACCTCCCGCCGATGATGTTCATCAAGAACTCGCCCAACAGCCACGGATTCGTGAATCCGAGGCACCTCGAAGAGATGTGGCGTGATCAGTTCGACTGGGTGTACCGCGAGATGGACTACGCGGTGTTCGCCCTCACGATCCATCCGGACGTCAGCGGCCGGCCACAGGTGCTCCTCATGCTGGAACGGCTGACCGAGTACATCAGCGGTCACCAGGGCGTCTCCTGGCAGACCATGGACGAGATCACCGCGGATTTCAAGGCCCGGAATCCGTTCTGACCCGAGGGGAGATCAGTGCCAGTGGCACGGGACAACGCCGCGCAACACCCGGATCAGCCGATCAGCATCTCAGCTGTGAGCACACCCCACGCTCCCGGCCCGGGTGGCCCGTACTCTCAGGCGGTCACCGCAGGGGACTTCGTGTTCCTGTCCGGGCAGCGCCCCGTCGATGCGGTCACCGCGGTCATTCCCGGAAACTTCGCCGAACAGGCACACGCCGTGCTCCGCAACCTGGTGCAACTGGCCGCGGCGGCGGGCAGTTCGGCCGGCCAGGTTGTCAAGGTGACGGTTCACCTCGCGGACTTGAAGTTCTTCGACGAATTCAACGCCGTCTACCAGGAGTACTTCACCCCGCCCTATCCATCGCGTACCACGGTCGGATCGCAGCTGCGGGGCATCCTGGTCGAGGTCGACGCGATCGCTGTCCGGCACCCGCGCGGGACGGCGCAATCATGAGCAGCCTCCCGCGCGTGGCTGTCTTCGCGCTCGGCGGGACCATCGCGAGCTCAGCGGACTCCGGAGCGGCGGCGACCGTGCGGCTGACCGGCCAGGAGCTGCTGAGCGGCGTCCCGGAGGCGAGCGACGTCGCCGCCCTCGAAGTTCACTCGATCAGGATGGTGCCGTCCGGCGACCTGCGGCTCACGGACTTGTTCGAGCTCAGATCACTCGTGGAGGAGGCCGCCAGGACCGGTGTCGACGGGATCGTCGTCACCCAGGGAACGGACACGCTGGAGGAGACCTCCTACGCGTTCGAGCTGCTCACGTCGCTCGACGTACCGGTCGTCTTCACCGGCGCCATGCGGAACTCGAGCCTTCCCGGCTCGGACGGCCCCGCGAACCTGCTCACGGCCATCCGGGTGGCGGCCAGCCCGGCTGCGCGGGGGCTCGGCACGGTGGTTGTCTTCAACGACGAGATCCATGCCTCTCGCCAGGTCCGCAAGCGGCATGCCAGCTCGACCGCGACGTTCGGCTCCCCGCTCACCGGTCCGCTGGGCCATGTGAGCGAGGACCGGGTCCGGATCCTGGTGCGCCCGAACGGACGGTTCCACGTCCGTGTGCCACCGGGCGCCCCTGGCGCACGGGTGGGCCAGGCCACCGTGTTCTTCGACGACGACGGCGGGCTCATCGAGGCGGCACCGGTGGCGGGATACCAGGGGCTGGTGCTGGCAGCCTTCGGCGGCGGGCACGTGCCGAGCTGGATCATGCCGATCCTCAGGAAGGTAGCTGCCCAGATCCCGGTCGTCGTGGCTTCGCGAACTAACGCCGGGGAGGGCCTGAGGAGCACGTACGCCTACCCGGGCTCGGAGATCGACCTCATCTCGAACGGGCTGGTCCCCGCCGTCGGCATCGACACCGCCCACGCCACCGTCCTGCTCCGGCTGCTGCTGATGGCAGGCGTCGAGGCGGACGCGTTTGCCTGGTGCTTCGAGCAGGCCAGCAATCCACACGGGCTCGTCACGGTGTCCGCTAACCCGCGCCTCGCCTAGCCGGCGCCGACGGAACAGGAGGACGACCTGATCGTGCGGTATCTCTGCACCGTCTGTAGCCAGACGTACGGCCTGGCCGAGCCGAGGTGGCGCTGCGGCTGCGGGGGGGTACTCGATGTCAGCTCGCCGCCCGTATCGCTGACCGATATCGACCAGGCCCGCTCCGGCGTGTGGCGCTACGCGTCGTTGCTCCCGCCCGTGCACGAAGGTGCCCGGGTGAGTATCGGCGAGCAGGCCACCCCCCTGATCACGAGCGGCGGGCTGGGCGCACGGCTGAAGCTGGACTACCTCCTGCCCAGCGGGAGCTACAAGGACCGCGGGGCCGCGGTCCTGGTCGCACGGCTGGCCGAGATGGGGGTCAAGAAGATCGTCCTGGATTCGTCCGGCAACGCCGGCGCCGCGATATCCACTTACTGCGCCGCGGCCAGCATCGACTGCAGGGTCTTCGTGCCAGCCAGCAACTCGCCGATGAAGCTGGCGCAGATTGCCGCGGTGGGCGGGCGGCTCGAGCCCGTCGAAGGGTCGCGGCGCGACGCCACCAGGGCCGCCATGGCGGCGGCCGCCGGCAGCTTCTACGCCAGCCACAACTGGTCGGCTGACTTCGGCGCCGGCCTCGCAACGATGGCCTTCGAGCTCTGGGAACAGCTTGGCCGGCAGTCCCCGAGTTCGGTTTTCGCGCCCTGCGGGAACGGCGGGATCATCCTGGGCCTCTTCCGGGGATTCGACGCGCTGAGGCGCGGCGGCCTCATAGACACGCTGCCGCGCCTCATCGCGGTCCAGTCCGCAGCTTTCGACTCTGTCGCTGACGCGATGTCGCACGGACTCGCAGCCCCGGAGCCGCGCGGCCGTGGCCGGGCGACCCTCGCCGAGGGGATCGCCTGCGAACTTCCGGCACGAGGACGCCAGCTGCTCGACGCCATCCGGAGCAGCGCCGGATCCGCCGTGACCGTGAGCGAGGCAGAGATCAAGGACGCCGCACTGCGGCTGGCTGACAGCGGCTGCTACGTAGAGCCGACCGCGGCAGTTGGCTTCGCTGGCATGATGCGCCTGGGTGGGGGGGGCGACGAGCGGGCCGGTGACAGTCCCGTCGTCATACTCAGCGGCAGCGGGCTGAAGTCAGGCAGCAAGCTCGCCGACCTCCGCAGCCCAGGCTGGTGGCCGGTGAGCAGCTGATGCCGCCAAGAGCAGAAACGGCTGCGCCCTTCACACGGGCTGCCACCAGCCTGGACCTCTCCTCGATCCTGGCGCAACCGATCGACTGGCAGTACAAGGCCTTCCCGGTGACCGATGAGCCGGTACCGATCGGAGCCGCAGGTGCGCAAGGCTGGAACGCGCTCCAGCCGCCGTTCTCAGCTCCGGTCATGGTCCTCAAGGACAGCGCCCTCCAGCACAACATCGACTTGATGGCCGCCTACTGCTCGGCGCGCAACGTCAGCCTGGCCCCGCACGTCAAAACTCCCCTATCGCCGCAGATCGCAGACCGTCAGCTGGCGGCCGGGGCGTGGGGCCTCACGGTCGCCAACATCCACCAGGCCAGGGTCTTGCGCTGCGCGGGTGCCCGGCGCCTCATCGTGGCCAACGAGGTGACCGACCCGGCTTCCGCATCGTGGCTGGCCCGCGAGCTCGACCAGGATCCCGGCCTCGAAATCTACTGCCTGGTCGACTCCATGCGCGGTGCGGCGCTGCTGGACGGGTACCTGGCCGCCGCCGGCCTGCACCGCCAGCTGGCCGTTCTCATCGAGCTCGGCATTCCCGGCGCCCGGTGCGGGTGCCGGGACATCGGGGAGGCGTTCCGGCTGGCAGGCACTCTCACGCGGCTCAAGCACCTGCGCCTCGCCGGGGTCGAGGTTTACGAGAACCAGTTCCCGGCAGGCAGTGCCGAGGAGACGATAAGCCGTGTCGACCATCTTTTCGACGGACTGCGCGAACTCGCCGGCAGGCTCGACGCTGAGCACCTGCTCGACGGAGTGCCAGAGATCCTGGTCAGCGGCGGGGGCAGCATGTGGTTCGACCGCGTCGCTGTGAAGCTCGGCGGGCCGTGGAACCTGTCCCGCCCGGTTCGCACCGTGATCCGTGCCGGGTCCTACGTTACGCATGACGGCGCCCTGTACGAGGAGTTCTCTCCACTCGACGGGCGCTCCAGCGGCCCGCTCAAGCTGCAGCAGGCGCTCGAGCTCTGGGCATCAGTCATCTCCCGGCCGGAGCCAGACCTTGCGATCCTGAACTTCGGCAAGCGGGACGCCGCGCACGACCGGGGATTCCCGGTGCCCTTCGCGGCCCGCACGAAGGAGGGCACCACGGGCCTCCGGGCGGCGGACCACGTGGTGCTGTCCTTGAATGACCAGCACGCCCGGCTGGCCCTGCCAGCCGATTCCCAGCTCGCCGTTGGCGACCTGGTCGGCAGCCATATATCCCATCCATGCACGTCGTTTGACAACTGGCGGCTGGTGCCCCTCGTCAGCAACGAGTATGACGTCATCGGGGCGGTGAGATCTTACTTGTAAATAGATCGGTGAGGTGGTTGCCATTTTCTGCTCGGAGGTCTGGCGTCATGAGTAACGCTACGATTGACATCACATGCGACCTTGGTGAAAGCTTCGGCATTTACAAGATCGGCCGTGATGACGAGGTAATGCCGTACATAACCACGGCGAATATCGGCTGCGGATTCCACGGCGGCGACCCCACCGTGATGCGCAACACCGTCCGCCTGGCCAAGCAGCACGGCGTGGCCATCGGCGCACACTTCGGATACTACGATCTCCGCGGATTCGGCCGCCGCTGGATCACTATGGATAAGGCAGATCTCATCAACGACATCCTCTACCAGATGGGCGCCCTCCAGGCGATCTGCCACGTCGAGGATGTTGAGATGACCCACGTCAAGCCACACGGGGCGCTCGACGACATGGCCGCGCTCGATAGCAATATCGCAAGCGCAATAGTGGAGGCAGTAGGGCTCTTCGACGAGCGGCTTCCCATCTACACCGTCTGGAATTCTGAGACCCGGCGGATCGCCGACGCCGCCGGAATCCCGACCGTGCTGCAGGTCTACGTGGACCGTGGCGTGTCCGACGAGGGAATCGAGTTGGCTGGCTACCGCCTCGAATGCGTGGGCGGGTCCCCCGATGCAGCGCTGAGCCGGGTGGTAACCGCCGTGGTGTCCGGAAGGCTGGCGTCCGAGAGCGGGCAACTGCTGGACTGGAAGGCCAACAGCGTCTGCTTCCACGGTGACGGTGCCGACGCGCTCACCTACGCAACCAGGCTCTCGGCCGAGCTGCGCGCAGCCGGACTGACGATTCAGGCGCCTTATGCTCGTGCCTCCGCGTGATGGCCCGCAGCTCGCCTGGTGCGGGGAGGG
>JAWWPY010000526.1:0-18482 GCA_033854735.1 Streptosporangiaceae bacterium
CGCCAGCGGCTTCCTCCTCAAGGACACGCCGCCGGCCGGAATCGTCGGCGCCATCCGAGCCGTCGCGGCCGGCGAGCCGATCCTGTCCCCCACGATCACCCGCCGGCTGATCGGGCACGTGACGGGAGGCGACGGCGGCGACCGCCGCCGGCACGCCCGCGAACAACTCGACCGCCTCACCGAGCGCGAGCGCGAGGTCGCCGTCGCGATCGGGCGCGGCAAGTCCAACGCCGAGATCAGCCGCGACCTCTACATGAGCATCGCCACGGTGAAGGCGCACGTCTCGCGCCTGCTCGAGAAGCTCGAATTCAACAACCGCGTCCAGATCGCCTTGCTCGCGCACGACGCCGACCAGGCCTAGTCAACAGCTGACCTCCCGGTAACACGGCCCTTAAGCGGGGTCGCGGGCCGCGGCCTCGTCGAACGCGGCGGCGATCACCTCGCCGGGGTCGCGCCGCACGGACCCGGCCAGCCACTTGCCGCGGGCCGTCGGCCCGGGGCGGAGCGCGCGGGTGCCGCAGCTGAACGCATTATCACTGGCGGGCGGCGGGTGAGCCGGCCTGTAGGCCGGGTTCTGTGCACCCGCCGAAGCGGGCCGACGGCCATCCATCTGGGACTGCCGTTGCCGACAGCCTCATGCGGTCTACCCGCGAGCATCGGGCGGGCCGCCCTCAAGCGCTCGCGCAGGCCGCGCGCCGCACGCGGCACGAGCCCTTTTGACCTTGCTCCAGGTGGGGTTTACCAAGCCGCCCGGATCACTCCGGGCGCTGGTGGTCTCTTACACCACCGTTTCACCCTTACCTCCGGCCGGGCCAAAGACCTGGCCGGAGGCGGTCTGTTTTCTGTGGCACTGTCCCGCGGGTCACCCCGGGTCGGCGTTACCGACCACCCTGCCCTGCGGAGCCCGGACCTTCCTCACCGGTCCATGCCCCATAAGCTCATGGAGCCATGATCCGGCGCGGCCGCCCGGCCGGCTCACCCACCGCGGTCATCAGCATAGGCCAACCGGCCCGGTGAGCGCCCCAGCTAGCTGGTCGCCGCCCGGTCATGCGACTGGAGATGCGCGGTGTCGTTGAAGGTGCGCACCACCCCGAGCCCCTCGTCGTACCAGTCGATCTCGCACAGGCACGCCACGTCGAGATGCATCCGGCGGACCGCCGGTGGTGGGGCGAGCAGCGCATGCCGAAGGACGGCCTTCATCGGGGTGACATGGCTGACCACGACCACCGTGGCCTGCGGCTGCGTTTCGAGCAGGCGGTCCAGGGCGGGCAGCACCCGCCGCGCGGCCGCCGCGACACTCTCGCCGCCCGGGGGCGCCGCCACGGAATCCTTCATCCAGGCGGCCATCTCATCGGGCCAGCCCTCCGCCGCCTCGGCGTAGCTCAGGCCCTCCCACTCCCCGAAGTCCATCTCCATCCACGCGTCATCCACCCGGACCGGCGCGCCGGTGGCCGATGCGACCGCGTCGGCGGTGCGCCGCGCCCGCTGCAACGGGGAGGTCACGATGGCGTCGATGCCGCCGCGGGCAGCCAGCCGCCGCGCGGCCGCCTCGGCCTGGCGCACTCCGGTCTCGGTGAGCGGAATGTCGCCGCGGCCGGCGAACCTCCGCTCGGCCGACAGTGGCGTCTGCCCGTGCCGTAGCAGCACCGTCGTGGTCGGCTGGCCGCGCGCCGCCGTCCAGCCCGGGCCCGGCTGCGGCGCACCCGCCGGGCCCGCGCCCCCAGGGGGAGAGCCATTACCCCCCGGACGCCCAGCACCTTCCGGACGCCCAGCACCTTCCGGACGCACGGCACCTTCCGGACGCACGGCACCTTCCGGACGCACGGGCCCCAGCCGCTCACGACCCCCGCTGCGGTCCCCCTGCGCCTCATCCATGGCCTGGTTGGCCAGCCGGTCGGCGTGCGTGTTCCGGGCCCGCGGCACCCAGTGGTAGGAGACACGGCCGAGCCGGCTGGCCGCGTCCCGGGCGGCGGCCGCCAATGGCCGCATATCAGGATGCTTGATCTGCCAGCGCCCGGACATCTGCTCGACCACCAGCTTGGAGTCCATCCGGACCTCGACGTCGGCGCCAGGGGCCAGGTCCGCCGCCGCCCGCAGGCCGGCCACCAGCCCGGAGTACTCAGCAACGTTGTTGGTCGCCCGGCCCAGGCTTTCCGCGATCTCGGTCAGCACTTCCCCGGTCAGCGCGTCGCGCACCAGGGCGCCATATCCGGCCGGCCCGGGGTTGCCCCGAGACCCGCCGTCAGCCTCGACGACGAGCTGGCGCGTCACAGGCCAGACTCGGGAGTCCGGACCAGGATCCGGCGGCACTCCTCGCAGCGCAGCACCTCGTCAGGCGCGGCCGCCCGGATGTGGTTGAGGTCCACTGTGTTGAGCGAAAGGTGGCAGCCCTGGC
This sequence comes from Streptosporangiaceae bacterium, assembly GCA_033854735.1. Classification (GTDB taxonomy): domain Bacteria; phylum Actinomycetota; class Actinomycetes; order Streptosporangiales; family Streptosporangiaceae; genus JAWWPY01. Next base: position 2,396 of record JAWWPY010000526.1, read on the forward strand.
AGCGCCCTCCGCGCAGCGCCGCTGCTCCCACCCCCCCGTGCTGGGCGCGGAGCTTCTCATACAGTGCCATCAGGTCAGCCGGTTCCCCGGCGGCGACGGCAGCCCGGCGATCCTGGGCCTTCCCCGCTTCCTCTCCGATCTCACCGAGAGCGGCGTCCCGGCGGGCCAGCACCCCGGCGAGCTCGCCGGAGATCTGGTCACGCTCGGCGGTGAGAGAGATCCGCCTGCTCTGTGCCGCCTCGCCGCGCTCCATGACGTCCAGCACGATCTCCTCGAGATCGGACTGGCGGCGGGCCAGCGACGCGATTTCTGACTGCAGGTTCTCCAGCTCGCGGGGAGACGACACCTGCCCCGCGTCCAGCCGCGCCCGATCCCGCTCGACTCTCGCCCGGACCTGCTCGACGTCACCCTCGGCCTTGGCCTGCTCCCGCCCGAGGTCCCGCTCCTGCGCCTCCAGGGACGCGATCTCGTCCCGAAGCGCCGCGTCCCTCGCCTCCAGCCGGTCCGCCTCCTCGTTTTCCGGGAGGGTGCGCCGACGATGGTCCAGCCGGCCGAGTTCAGCGTCCAGGTCGGCCAGCTCAAGCAGCCGCAGCTGCGCCTCGGGAGATGCTTTCACGGGTCCCCACGTTAGCCTGCCGCCGCGGCAACCGGAACCAGTCGGATCGGCGGGCACAGGATCACCCAAATGGCATCCGCCCGGGGCACGCTAACGATATGCCTGGGTGGCATGAAGCTCCCTCAGGTGAGCAGGCCCTTTATGCCCGGCTACGGAATCGCGGCCGCCGACGAGGGCAGCGGGCTGCTTCCCTGGTCGTGGGCCGCTCAGCGACTGACGAGGGCACAGAATTACTGGGTGGCCAGCATCCGCCCGGACAGTGGCGCCCCGCACGCCATGCCGGTCTGGGGGATGTGGGACGACAGCGAGCTCTGGTTCACCAGCGGTGCCCAGTCACGCAAGGCACGGAACCTGATGGCCGACCCACGGTGCGTCGTGACCACCGAGGACGCGATCAACCCCGTCATCATCGAGGGCGCCGCGCGGGTCGTCACCGACCCGGTCAGCCTGCGGCGGGTGGTTGATCTCATGAACGAGAAATATTCGACGGACATCGAGGTTGGCTTCCTCGACCCCGCGGTGAACGCCACGTTCTCAGTCCGCCCGGAGCGCGTTTTCGGAATGGTGCACGGGGACTTCACCGGCTCACCGACCCGGTGGACGTTCACCGACTGACCTCGTGCGGGCTGATCTCAGCCGGGCAGGTCCTCAGGAAGGCAGCGAGAGCAGCAGGATCGGCCGGGACGTGGGGTGCTGGGCGCCACCCGCTGGTTCCACGGTCAGGCCGAGCTTCTCCCCGGCGGTGAGGCCTTTCACGACCATGGGGGCGGTCACGCCCTGGTGCGGGGCCGGCAACATCCCCTTCGGGTGGGCTCCGCCGGAACCCATCAGCCACAGCTGGTACCGCTTCGACGACGGCAGCGCCGGAAGCCTCGCCGCGGTGAAGACCAGCGCACCATCGAGGTGGGACATCACCACCGTGGCCGTTCCGCCATCGACCGCCCGGGCCGTCATCATGGTGGCGTCCGGGGCGTTGAGCACACTGGCGATGGCCCCGGTGTGGGCCTGCTCCTGGCTGAGCCGGTGCTGCATGTTGACGGCCATGCCGCCGAACGCCAGGGCGACCGCGAACAACCCGCACGCGGCGGCCATGCCCCAGCGGCGACCCGGCCACGCGGAGGTCTCCCGCGTCAGCGGCGGCAGCTGGCGGGTCCGTGCCGCGGTGGCGAGCACCTGTTCCCTCAGCCGGTCCGGCGGCTGAGTGATCGCCGCGGTCCCCAGCCGTCCCGCGGTCTCCTGCAGGCCCTGGGCCTCCTGGCGGCAGGACTCGCACACTCCCAGGTGCCGCGCGAACCGGGCCCGGTCGGCTCCGGTGAGAGCATCGAGCGTGTACGCGCCGAGCAGGGTGTGCGGATCGGTCCGGCGGATCTTCACCCGTTCACCCCCAGGCAGTCACGGAGCCGGATGAGGCCGTCCCGCATCCGCGTCTTGACCGTGCCCACCGCCACTTCGAGCAGGCCGGCCACCTCACGGTAGGTATAGCCGCCGTAGTAGGCGAGCGTGATCGACTCCCGCTGGAGTTCGGTGAGGCTGCCCAGGCACTTGCGAACCCGCTCCGCGTCCAAAAGGCCCTCAACGGTCTCCGCCACGACGTCGTAATCGATGTCCGGGGAGGAAGCGCGGATCTCCCGTTGCGCTGAGGCTTGCCGCGATCTGACCCGATCCACCGCGCGGCGATGCGCGATCATCATCACCCACGCCGTCCCGCTGCCCCGGCCAGCCTCGAAGCGGGACGCGGTGCGCCACACCTCGAGCAAGACCTCCTGGGCGACTTCCTCGGCCTGCGCCGGGTCACGCAGCACGCTGCGGGCCACGCCGAAGACCTGGCCGGCGACGCTGTCGTAGACCGCCTCGAACGCGGGCTGGTCGCCCCGGGCCACCCGGGCCAGCAGTGCACCGAGGTCGCCGCCAGGCCCGGCCTGCCGCTGGCCCCGGGCCGGCGGCTGGCCTTCTCCCGGGTCATCCGGGGACGGCCATGACCGGCTATCCTTCACTCCCACGTTCCTTATTCGTTACCAATGCCTGGCCGGCTTGGTCCCGGGCCAGGCAATCCGGATCGCGATGGGCTACGAATAGATGCTGTGAGCACTCCTTCTAACCGACGACGCACTGGCCAGGGCCTGCTGGCTGGGTTGATCACCGGCTTCGTCGCGGTCAGCGTAGGCCAGCTCATTTCTGGCGTCGCCAGGCCGCAGAGCTCACCCGTGGCCGCCGTCGGCAGCATGGCCATCGACCTTACCCCGGCCCCGGTCAAGAACTTCGCCATCTCGGCGTTCGGGTCACACGACAAGCTCGTCCTGGTGAGCGGTGTCCTGGTCGTCCTGGCGGTGTTCGCGGCTGTGATCGGGGCACAGGCCATGCGCCGGGTCGGCTACGGGCTCGCCGGGCTGGCGGCTTTCACTGTGATCGGCCTGGTCGCCGCGCTGACCAGGCCCAACGCCGAAGTCGTGGACGTGCTGCCTACCCTTCTCGGCGCGGCGGCGGGCGTGTTCGCTCTGCTGCGGCTGGTCCGCGTGCCGGACGCACCAGCGGGGGCCCCGGCCATCAGCGCGCGAACTGGTACCGGCGCACCCGTACGGACCGGTGCCGGCGCCCCGGCCCCCGCGCCCGAATCACCCGGCCCTGCGGTCCCGGAAAACGCGGCCGGCACCCCGGGCACCCCGGGCAGCCCGGGCGAAAGCGCCCCCGAGAATCCGTGGCGGCCGATCGCGGTCGGCGGACCGCCGCGCCGGCCTGGCCAGGACGTCGGGCAACCGGGCGCTCCGGGGCGGCCGGAACGGCGGAGTTTCCTGGTCACCAGCTCCGTGGCGGTGGCCGCCGGTGCGGTCAGCCTGGTCGCCGGGCGCGTCCTGACCGAGCGCTCCAGCGTGACCACGGCCAGATCGGCGGTACGCCTCCCCGCCCCCGCCCGCCGCGCGCCGCCCTTGCCGGCCGGCTCGAACCTGGACATCAGGGGACTGAGCCCGTTCATCACGCCGAACGCGGCCTTTTACCGCGTCGACACCGCGCTGATCCTGCCGGAGATCTCGCCGCAGAACTGGCAGCTGCGGATCCACGGCATGGTCGGCCGGGAGGTCACCATCAGCTTCGCGGAGCTGCTCAAGCGCCCGCTGATCGAGGACTATGTCACGCTCACCTGCGTGTCCAACCCAGTCGCCGGGCCCTATGTCGGCAATGCCCGGTGGCTCGGCGTCAGCCTGGCCAGCCTGCTGCGCAGCGCACGGGTCAAGGCCGGGGCCGACCAGTTGCTGTGCACGTCCACCGACGGCTTCACCTCGGGCACGCCGATCCAGGCCATCCTGGACGGACGGGACGCGCTGCTCGCGGTGGCCATGAACGGGGACCCTCTTCCGGTCGCGCACGGGTTCCCGGTCCGCATGGTGACGCCCGGCCTGTACGGCTACGTGTCGGCGACCAAGTGGGTGACGGACATCAAGGTGACAACCTTCGGCACGGAAACCGCCTACTGGGCCCAGCGAGGCTGGGACCAGCAGGCGCCCATTAAGACCGAGTCACGGATCGACGTGCCGGCCGGCTCGGTGAAGGCGGGCCGGACCCCGGTGGCCGGCGTCGCGTGGGCCCAGCACAAGGGGATCGACGCGGTGCACGTGCGGGTGGACCGCGGCCCCTGGCACCAGGCCCGGCTGGCCGCGGTGCCCGGCATCGACACCTGGCGGCAGTGGGTATGGGACTGGGACGCGGCGCCTGGCCAGCACACCATCGAGGCCCGGGCCACCGACGCCACCGGGTACACCCAGACCGCGCTCCAGGAACCACCTGAGCCGAACGGTGCCACGGGCTACCCGACCGTGCAGGTAACGGTTCACTGACAGGCCAGCTCCCCCACCCCGGGCCACATCCCGGCCCAGGCCGGGGCTGGCCAGCTCACAGCAGCTGATCGCGGACCTGGCCGGACAGGTACGCGCCGAGCCAGCGGCCGAGTTCGTCGAAGAACCGCCTGCGGTCCGGGCCGTCAGGCAGGGCCTGGCCAGCCAGCGCACCGTCGAGCTTGAGCCAGGTCACGTGCGCGCCGAGCCGCATCGTCGCCCGGCCTCCGGTGAGCACCCGCGCCGTGAGCAGGCCCCCAGAGCCTCCCGGGGCGTCCCAGCTGGCCGACGGGCACATCACCAGCACCGGGCAGCCGATGTCCAGGCCACGCCGCAGCCGGCGCTGCGCACCGGCCAGCAGCGGCGCTGGGCGGCGCACCGGCCTGCCGAGCTCGCCGCCTGGCCCCCTGCGGGCCAGCCACGAGCCGGCCGGCCCGAACTCGGGACTGGTCAGGACCAGCGCATCCGCAGGCAGGCCGCCGCGCCGGGCGTGGCACCACAGGGCGGCGATGAGCGCTCCCGACCCGTGCGCGCAGAGCACCACGGTCTCGATTCCGTCGGCGTCCCGCACATGCTGGACCGCAGCATCCACGCAGGCGAAGTACTCAGCGGGGCTGTCCGGGCCGCTGTCGGGGGCCGGCCCGCGAGGCGTGCGCAGGTCCGCCACGTAGAACTGGAAGCCCCGGTCCGTGTACCAGCCAGCGAGATCGGCGGGGACGAAGGCATCATGCATGCAGTGCAGGTAGATCACGGCGCGCTTGGTGGGCCGTGCGCTCCGGCGGCGCAGTACCGCTGGGCTGCGGCCCGGTGCGGCCTGCGGTTCGTCGTGGAAGAGCGGGAGAGCCACCTCCTCGTACCCCTCGGCTGTGCCGTCAACGTGCGCGATGAGGCCCATGGACTCCCCCGTCCGCTGCGCTCTGGACTCCAGCCCCGTCCGGCCCGCTCATGGCCACGGAGCGTCATGGGTGAGTCTGGCATCGTTATCACGCCAGGAGGCTGCTAACACGCCAGCGGGGATCACTGCATCTGCCGGTTTCCGTCAGCGGGGAGAATCCGGCCGGGCTATCGCCCGCACCCTGGCACGCTGGCCCGTAGCCTCAGAGGATGGACAACGGCGAGTCGAGCTTGATCGAGACCGAGCACAAGTACGACGTGGATACCGACTTCGCCTTCCCGGATCTCGCCGGGCTCGGCCCTGGCGTGGTGGCCGCGCCACCGGAGGTGCAACGGCTGGTGGCCACCTACTTCGACACCGACGACCTGCGCCTGACCGGAGCGCACATCACGCTGCGTCGGCGGACCGGCGGCTCGGACGCCGGCTGGCACGTCAAGCTGCCAGTTAGCACTGACACCCGGCGCGAGCTGCATTTCCCGCTGGGGCCTGCCACCGGGACGGTGCCGTCGCGCGTCGTCACGCTGGTCGCCGAATGGACCCAGGGAGGACCGCTGCGCCCGGTAGGCCGCCTGGAGACCACGCGGACCGTGCGGCGCCTGCTCGACCAGGCCGGCCGGGTCCTCGCCGAAGTAGCCGACGACCAGGTGACCGGGTCACGACCGGTCGATCCGGACGCGGCGGACTGGCACAAGACCGCTGCCTGGCGGGAGGTTGAGGTGGAACTGGTATCAGGTACCCGCGATCTCCTCGCCACGGCCGGGAAGCGGCTGAAAGCCGCAGGCGCGCAGCCATCCGCCTCCGCGTCCAAGCTCAGCCGGCTGCTCGGCACGGGCCCGCCGGCCGCGGGAAGCGGCCAGCCCGGCGGCTGAGCTCGGGCGATCACACTCAGAGGGGAGTCAGAGGCTGTGCCTAGGCCCGGCACAAGCCGTGGGGCGAGACTGCATGGTGTCGGACGTCACTCAGAGGAGACCCCATGAACAGCCGCAACGACGACCAGCGACCGGCGGTGCCGGCCCGTCAGCGCGGCATGGCCAGGCTCCGTGCGGTCACCATCTCGGTCGGTGCCGCAGGAATCGTCACGGCCGGCGCGGTGGCGCTCACCTTGCCCGGCTCGACCGCAGCGACCGCCTCGGGCACCAGCACCTCGGCATCCGCGGGCGGCACGTCCAGTAGCTCCGCGAAGAGCACACCGAGCTCGAGCAGCGTCAAGGCCTCGGCTACGCCCACGTCAAGCTCGGGGTCAGCCCAGGCCACCTCGGGGGGCTCCTGATGCGCGCCGCCGCCGCCGGGTATGGCATCACGGCCCCGGCGTCGGCCGACTGGAAAGCCCTCGGCACCATGGTCCAGCTGATCGTGACGGACCCACGCCGCCTGGCGGACGGCCGCTTGCTGCTTGAGGCTGATCTCGCCGCGGTGGACGCCGCATGCAGCAGGTTCCGGCCTGACTCCGAGCTCGTGGCGCTGGACTCGGCGCGGGGTCCCGTCGAGCTGAGCCCGCTGCTCGCGCAGGCCCTCGCGGTCGCGCTGCGCGCGGCCCAGCTGACCGACGGAGACGTGGACCCCACCGTGGGCGGAGCCATGGCCGCCATCGGATACGACCGTGACTTCGCGCTGGTGCCCGTGAGCGGGCCGCCGCTCGCGCTGAGCGTCAGGTCCGTACCCGGCTGGCGTCAGGTGCAGTTCGACGAGCAGTCACGCATCCTGCTTCTCCCCGCGGGCGCACGCCTGGACCTGGGCGCGACGGCAAAGGCCTGGGCCGCCGACCGCTCCGCGGGGCGGCTCGCCGAATCCCTGGGCTGCGGCGTGCTGGTCAGCCTCGGCGGGGACATCGCCGTGGCTGGTGAGGCACCCATGGAAGGCTGGCGGGTCAGGGTGCAGGACGTGACCGGCAGGCCTGCAGATCCGCCGGTCGGCCCGTCGGCCGTCGTGGCGATCCGCGATGGCGGCCTGGCCACATCGAGCACGACGGCCCGGCGCTGGCGCCGCGGCGGCGAAGTGCTCCACCACATCCTCGATCCGCGAACCGGCCTGCCCGCGCCCGCCTGCTGGCGCACGGTCTCGGTTGCGGCCGCGAACTGCGTCGATGCGAACACGGCCAGCACGGCGGCGATCATCCGCGGCCGCGCCGCGCCCGGCTGGCTCACCGGCCTGGGCCTGCCCGCTCGCCTGGTCGACGAGGCCGGCACGGTGCACACGGTCGGCGGCTGGCCCGCCGAGTCCAGCTAGATCCATATACTCCCGACGCAGTACCCGACTCCGAGGAGAAGCTACTGATGGACCAGCGCCAGTGGGACATGCTGTCGGCTGCTGCCGAGCGGCAGCGCGGCCGGTCGCGAGTGCGGGGCACGACAGCCGCGGTCGGCCTGGCCGGCCTGACCACGGCGGGTGTGGTCGCGTTCACCCTGCCTGGTCCGGCTCACTCCACTGTGACCAGTAAAGGGGCGGCCTCAAGCACCGGTTCGTCGTCCCCGGCCAGCACAGGCCAGTCGGCTGCTCCCTCCTCCGGTGACGACGCCGGCTCGGGCTCCAGCAGTTCCAGTTCGGGCAGTTCCAGTGCGAACAGCATCCCGGCGAATTCAGTGCCGACCCCTGCTGCCGCGCCTCCCCAGGTAACCTCAGGCGGCTCATAACCCAGCCGGCCCGATCCTCCTTTCAGGACATTGCCGCTACGCGCGCATTGCGGATAGGACAGCATTGTCACTGATTGCGTGCGCGAACCAGCAATCTGCGCGTGGGCCAGAAAGGATCAGGCCGGGCGGGAATGGCCTGGTGAATGAAGCCAGGTGAGCATGCCGGGTGGTGCCAGCTGAACTGCCCGCGCGTGGTAGTGGGCGATCTCGTCATCGGTGAGGATCTCGCGTCCGGCGCCGGGCTTGCCCCGGCGGAAGAAGGTGGCGCTGCTCTTGAGGATCCGGCTGGTACCGACGACCTGCTCGGCGTTGGCTTGCATGTGGTCGAAGGTGGCGGCCCGGATCAGGCCGGGCCAGGCCTGCTCAGGGACGGTGATGCCGAGCCGGCCTGCGAGCCAGCGCATGTGGCCGGGCAGGTCGGCGCACAGGTCCTCGTAGCGGATCAGCAGTACATCTGGCTCGCCGCGCCTGGCCCAGGCGTCGCTCAGGTGCCACATCACGTCGGGCAGCGAGTCCATGTCCTCGCGCGGGCCGGCGTCGTTGCCGATCCAGTCGAGCAGCCAGTCACGCAGCGGCTTGCGCTCCGGCTCCGGCTCCGGCGGCGCGGGCCGGCCGTCCCGCTGCCGCTGCCAGGAGCGGTTGATGTTGCCCATCTGGTGGTAGAGCGACACGGCCATGTCGAGCGGATGGCGGGCCGTCACGATGTAGGTGGCGCGCGGGTCCAGCGGGATCCCGTCCAGGGGCGTATGGGTCTTAATGAATCGCCGGTGTTCCTGGCTGGCCAGCCGGGCGTACACCTCCGCCCGCGGGTAGATCACCCGGTCCAGCCAGGGAGAATGCCGGCCGAGCGGGGCGGGCAGCTCCGGGACCTGGAAGATCATTAGCGCGCAGATCATCTGCACCCACGTTGTCCCGGTCTTGGACCGGGCGCTGATCACGATGTCGCCATCCCGGAACGGGAAGCCGATCCACCGCGCGCTGTCCTCATCAGCAGACACGTACCGGACCAGCTCGGGAGCCACCCGCGAGCATACGAGCCCTACGGCTCAGCCGGTCGGCGCCGAGGCGGCCCAGGACCGGGAGCCTGATGAGGACGCGCATTGTTCCCTCTTTAATCATCCTTACCTGAGCAGCGTCCGGATCGATCAACTAACGCAGTACAGGCGGCTTGTCGTCTAGATAATCTCGTATCCGGATGCGGATCGATTCATGCATTCTTATCTCTGCTATATCTTCCAGCGCAAAGAACTCGACAGCCGTGGACTCGCTGCTGACCCTGAGCGAACCACCTTCAATAGTGCAGGCCAGGCAGATGCTGAACTCTTGCCGAATCTCTCCGTCGTCGTAAGCGAATACGTGCCCTGGATCTGAGTAGACGCCAACGATGCGCTTTATCTGAACATCAAAACCCGTCTCTTCCCTGACCTCGCGAATGGCAGACTCGGCCAGGGTCTCACCGATGTCCATTGTTCCGCCCGGAAGTGCCCAGTTGCCAGAGTCGCTACGGCGCTGGAGAAGAATCCGGTTTTCGCCGTTCATGACAATAGCAGACGAGCCGACAACGAGCGAATTTGCGCTGGGCGCACCAGAATCATGGTAATAGTCAGCGCGTGCCATGTGAAATCCTCACGATGGGGCGAAAACCTCCTGAACCGGCCGCGATTCGGTCCAGATTGCCTCGAATTGCTGCGCATAGGACTCGAACAGCCCCGCAGGGCCAAGCCGCTTAATATGCAGCAAAGGATGCTGATATCCATGTAGCTTGTAGATATATGGCGTGATCAGCATCTGGTCATCGAACCGGTAAAGAGCATTGTAGAGCGGAACGCTGTGATATCGGACCTCCACACCGACGCTAGAGAGCAGCGGTTCTAGATGAGCCATCGTCGAGCGGATCCGCCCAGGCAACGTGCCGCCCAATTCTTCGAGAATATCCCGCGCCTTAACCTCCGCACTGTCTGGATCAGCAAGAGCGATACGAACCCGGAGGCCGCTGGCGCACTTGCCCGCAATAATCTGGGCCAGGCGCGGGTGTTGCTCCGGAAAGAACAGCATTGCATATCCGAGCAGGTCAACATTGGTCCGCACGCGGTCCAGCATGGCCGACCACAATTGGGAAGGCGTATCGGCGCGATGCGCATATGCAGCGACAATCTCAGATGTGTGATGCGTGCCAGAGACCCCCAGGCTGACCTCTGGCCATAGCTCTTGCTCCGACTGGCCGAGAATGTCACACATCTTCCAGCGGTGGCGAGGGTGCGGCAAACGCCCCCCCAGCCATCGCTGGACAGTCTTGGGATCCACACTCACCAGCCGTGCAAGGGTCTCGATCTCCATGCCCTTCGCGGTCACCGCGACCCGCAGTCGCTCATTCATGCTCTGAGACCTCACTGTCACACACATCGGCCCTGGGACGTTTGGGACACGTTCCCAAGTGTCCCAAACGTACTACATCGGCGGTGGGAGAGTCCCGCCGTTGCGCCGAACCTGGTCAGGCAGGCAACCGCGTTCGACGGAGGAGGTGCCCATGCCCAAGGCGAAGAGAAGCCGCCAGGACCGAGCAGGATCGACAGCCGTGCCCTGGTTACCACAGCGCCGCGCCGTCGAGCCCAGACAAGGCTTGGGCGTGATCAGCGGTGAATGAGCTTGAGTTCCCGGCCGGGCGGCCCCGGCGCCTGGGTTTTGACACGGGAGTCCCTAACGTGGCCCGGATTTACGATGCGCTGCTCGGCGGGAAGGACAATTACGCCGCCGACCGAGAGGCCGCCGGGGAACTGCTCAAGGCGGTACCTGGCGCGGCAAGGGCCGCGCGGGACAACCGGGCGTTTCTCGGCCGTGCGGTGCGGTTCCTCGCTGGTGAGGCCGGAATCCGGCAGTTCCTCGATATCGGCACGGGCCTGCCCACGCTGGGCAACGTGCATGAGATAGCGCAGGCCGTTAACCCGGCTGCCCGTGTGGTTTATGTCGACCATGATCCAGTGGTGATGTTGCACGCGAATATCCTGCTGGCGAAGTCGGCAAGCGTTGAGGCTGTCAATGCTGATCTCCGCTACCCGCTTGACCTGCTCACCTCACCGGCTGTCCGCGCGCTGATCGACTTTGACGAACCGGTCGCGGTGCTCCTGGTCGCGGTCCTGCATTTCGTGGAAGACAGCGAAAACCCCTGGAAAATCGTGGACTGCATCAAAGACCACATGGCACCGGGCAGTTACCTTGCGCTGTCACATGTCACGGGTGATGACATCCCACCAGACGCCATGCAGCAAGCCCGTGAGGTGTATAAGAACGCGTCCGCGCCGGGCGTAGCGCGGGAACGCGACGACATTGACCGGTTTTTCGATGGGCTGGTGACGCTCGCGCCGGGCCTGGTGAACGTGCCCACCTGGCGTCCGGATCACATCATCAGGAAGCCACGCGAGACCTTGTTCTACGCCGGCGTCGGCCGCAAGCCCGCCGACAATAGGGAGGACATGCCATGACCCCAGATCAGATCGCACAGACTGCACGCCAGATTGAGGGTGCCTACCCCGGTTATCACGTCTGGTCCAGCGATGAAGGCTGGTGGTACGCCACCAGGACAGTGCCCGTGCGCGCGGCGAATCGCCGACCGTGCACGGTGCTGATCCGAGCGAACTGACAACCGAACTGGCTGCTGAGGAATCCTCCGTGCTGGATAGGCCCTTGTCGGTTTCTCCGGCGCACCGATAGAGCCCCGTACCTGCCGCGCTCACCGACCGGGACCGGGCCGCTGCCCGATCTGGACCGGCTCGTGGCCGCCCGCGCCAGGGTTTCGCCGCCCTCGACCTTCCCGCCGGGCAGCGACTGACAAGTGGCCTTGGGTGTCCCACTACGCCGATCACATAGTGGGGGCCTCCCAGGACTCCGGGGGCCCTTCCGGGCCATGAGATGCCAGTCCTATCTGCCTGCCTGATCGTCAGCGTGCTCTGGTAGGCGGCCGACGGGCGCGGCGCTGAGGACGATGTTCCCGGCCGCGAGGCGGCACATCGCGGTCAGCGAGCCGGAGCCGGTCCGGCCCGACCGGCTCGGTAATGATCTGCCAGCCGTTCGGGCCGTTCTCAACCCACAGGCCCTCAGCGCGGACCGCCCACACGTCGCTGGGCGAGCCAGCCATCGCGGTAAAAGAGGCAGCCTCCTCCCGACCGTCGCAGACAAACACCGCCGCCCGCTCCGGCCTCCCACTCCCAGCGATCCCCGGCGCTACGCCCATCCGGTGCCAGTCCAGGCCATACCGCGAGATCGATCCGCGGTTCGCCACAGCCGTCACATGGAACAACTCACCCTCGCCCGGCACCACCCAAAGCCTGGAACGCCGAGAACCCGGCCCACCTGCCCACTGCCGCTCACGCTGCAGCGCCCGGCACACCGCGGCCAGCCACGGGTCCCCAGCCGGAACACCCGCCGCCACAGCCAGCACTTCCTCCGCGCCCCCCCATGCGTATGCGCCCTCGATCCGGCGACAGGCGCGACGTCCATCACCCAGATCGAACTCATCGAACTCGACCCGCCGGGCCCCACAGGCCGTCCCCTCCAGATCGAACTCACTGAACTCGATCTGGGCACCATCGGGCAGGGAGATCTCGCATTCGTAACACAGCTCAGCCGACTCCAGCGCGGCCATCTCGTCACTGGGCCCCTCAAAGCAATCAGCATCACGCGGCATGCCAGGCACACTACAAAACCCGCGCCATCCTTTTCCGGTTCCGGCAGCGCGACGTCCTCGTCACACCGGTCACCGGACTCCAGTTCGACGACCTCCGCGACGCACCCCCCAACAGATCATCGATCTCCTGCGCCCCTGCCTGCGCTCTCCCACCCACGCTGACGACCAAACCGAGACATCAGGCCCGCTCCGATGACCCCAGCCTCCTTGGAGCTCGAGACCCGTAGGACGGCCCCGAAGAAGAGCTACGTGCGGAAACGGGGCTAGCCAGCCTCCGGCTGCCCTGGGATCCCTGGCTTCGGCGGGTCCGGCCCAGGCGCGGAACTGGACACGTAGCGCCAGATCTCCGGCAGCACCCAGCACGTCGCCACCGCGGTCAGCACGCTCAGCAAGCCTCCGGACCACGCGGCGAACTGCGGGCCGGCCAGGGCGGCCGCCGCGCCCGCCTCGGCGTCGCCCAGCCGTGGGCCACCCTGGATGCCGGCGAAGATCAGGCTGTTGACCCGGCCCTGCATGCCATCCGGGGCGGCCTGCTGCACGATCACCATGCGGAACACCGACGAGATCACGTCGGCCGCGCCGGCCACGGCGAGCAGCACCAGCGCGGCAGGCAGCCAGGGCACCAGCCCGAATCCGGTGATCGCGGCGCCCCAGGCGACCACGCAGATCACCACCGCGCGGCCCACCCTCCTGACCCGGCCCACATGGCCGGTGAGCAAGGACCCGACTAGGGCTCCTACTCCCGGCGCGGCGTTGAGATAACCAACCGTCGCCGCGCCACCCCCGTAGAGGGTGACCGTCAGCGCCGGGAATAGCGCACGGGGCAGCCCGAACACCATGGCTCCCAGATCGATCAGGAACACACCCGCGAGCGGGTGGCTGGTACGTACGTAGCGGACGCCGCCGGCCAGGGAGGCCAGGCCGATCGGCTGCCCGCCGTCCTGCGGCGGCAGCCTCGGCAAGACCGCCACGGACACCAACGCCACGCCGAACGAGGCCACGTTGAGCCAGTAGACGAGCGCGAAGCCGGCTTGCGCGATCAGCAGTCCGGCGGCGGCCGGGCCAACCACGGAGGTGACCTGGAAGGCCGCCGATTGCAGGGACAGCGCCGCAGGCAGCTCCGCCGGTGGCACGAGCTGGCGCAGCGAAGCGCGCCGGGCGGACCAGTCGAGTCCCTGGAAGGCAGCGGATTCCGCCGTGCCCACGAAGATGAGCCACATCATCGGGTGCGCCAGCAGCGCGTTGACGGCCAGCCCCGCGCAGCCCACCGCCAGCAGCACCTGGGTGCACAGCATGACCCGGCGCCGGTCCCACGCATCCACCAATGGGCCGCCGAGCAGCGATCCGGCCAGCAATGGGAGCAGCTGCCCGAGGCTCACCAGGCCGACCATGGCCGTGGAGCCGGTCAGCCGGTACGTCTGGTAGGCGACGGCCACGATCGTGAGCTGGCTGCCGACCTGGGACACCAGCTGCCCGGCCCACAGCCGCCGGAAATCCCGGTGCCGCCGCAGCGGCCCGACATCCACGAACATCCCGCCCACGCCACGCCGCCTCCGGCCAGGCTGCGCCGACTGCGCGGGCATGCGGCCTCCACCTGGACGGGACGCCGCTCGTCCTGAGAACCAGTACCGGCGATGGCTCGCCGCGACGTTCGCTGACTCGTATGTATACCGAATGCACTTGCTCCGGCCCCGGGCAGGGTCAGGATTTGGGCAGGCCAGAGCGCTCAGAGCCAATTGAGAGGTGAGCAAGAGGCGGCGCTGCGCCCTGCCGGTCATGCTCTTCCCATAGCAACGATCCAGACAAAGGATGCGACATGAACGGGATCACCGGGAGCACCGCGCTGTGGTACGCGAGCCGCGCGACCGGTGTGGTGAGCCTGCTCCTGCTCACCGCCGTGGTGCTGCTCGGGGTGCTGGTAAACCGGCAAGGACGTCTCCCCGGCCTGCCCAAGTTCGTGGTGACCGGGCTGCACCGCAGCCTCTCGCTGCTGTCGGTCGTGTTCGTCGCCGTGCACGTGATCACGGCCATCGCCGATCCCTACGTGAGCATCCAGCTGGCTGCCGCCGTCATCCCTTTCACCTCGACCTACGAGACGTTCTGGCTTGGCCTCGGCGCGGTGTCGCTTGACCTGATCGCCGCGCTGATCGTGACCAGCCTGGCCCGGGCCCACATCAGCCGCCGGATCTGGCGGGGCGTTCACTGGCTGGCCTACGCGGCATGGCCGGTCGCCCTCGCGCACAGCATCGGCAGCAGCACGGACATGCAGCGGGGCGTGCTGCTCTGGGTCGCCATCGGCTGCACCCTGGCCGTCGTCGGCGCGGTGATCTGGCGGGTGGCGCGGGCGGCCCGCGACGTGCCACGGGCGGAGCGCGCGGCGGTCACCCTCGCACAAGTCACCGCGCAGCCGCGGAGCCGACCATCCACTGACCGAATCAAGGAAGCCGACCTGCGATGACGTACGCCACCGCGGCCCCGAACCCGGCCCGGACGACAGTGCCGCGCATCCAGCCCCCGCCCGGTGGGGCACAGGGGCTGCCGAGGCTGCTGCCCCAGCATGGGGCCGTGCCGGTCGACCTCCGAACGCACCTGGAACGCCATGGCAGCCCGCCCTATCGCGGCAGTTCCGGGCGGCTGATCCAGGTGCTGCTGGAGTCTGGGCTCACCGGACGCGGCGGCGCGGCCTTCCCTGTGCACCGTAAGCTCGCCGCGGTCATCGAGGCCGGGACCAAGCCGATCGTGATCGGCAATGGCGCGGAAGGCGAGCCAGCGAGCGACAAGGACAAGGCGCTCCTGTGGATCTCACCCCACCTCGTTCTGGACGGCCTGCAGCTGGCGGCGGAGGCGGTCGGCTCTCGGGCGGTGGGGCTCTACCTGCACCGCCACTCCCGGCTGCAGGACCGGCTGCGGGCCGCCCTGGCCGAGCGGGCCGCGGCCGGAATCGACCGGGCGCCAGTGGAGATCATTGACGCGCCGCCCCGGTTCCTGGCGGGCGAGGAGTCGGCGCTGGCCAGCCGGGCGGACGGCGGGCCCGCCCGGCCGCGGTTCAAGCAGCCCCGGGTGTTCGAGCGCGGGGTGGCCGGCCGGCCCACCCTGGTGCAGAACGTCGAGACCCTGGCCCACATCGCCCTCATCGCCCGGTATGGCCCCCGCTGGTTCCGGTCCCTGGGCAGCGCCGAGGAGCCAGGTAGCATGCTCTGCACCGTGCATCAGACCGACGGGACCAAAGATGTCGTAGAAGCGGCGCTTGGCACCCCCCTGCGGAACCTGGTCGACCTGGACAGCGCTCTGGAAGGTCCCCCCCGGGCCAGCACCGCGCAGGCGGTCCTCGTTGGTGGCTACCACGGGGCCTGGCTTCCGGCGTGGCAAGCTGCGCAGATGACCCTCAGCAACGCCTCGCTGCGGCCGGCCGGAGGTTTCGTGGGGGCCGGGGTGGTG
>JAWWPY010000527.1:0-3580 GCA_033854735.1 Streptosporangiaceae bacterium
GTCAACGAGCCGCTGCAGGACAGCGGACTCGTCAACGGCTATGGCGCGCGTGAGGTGATGCACTGGCTGCTCTCGGGACAGATGCTCGACTCCGGCCGACTGCCCGTCGTAACCGTGTTCGCGGCGCTCGGGTTCGGACTGGCGTGGCTGGCCTGGTCCTCGTCCCCCGACGCCCGCGCCCTGCTGGCCGCGCTCGCGGTGTGCCTGCTGTTCGCGTTCGGCCGCACGACGTTCGGGTCGCTCGTCGACGTGATCCCGGGCAGCGCCGACATCTTCTTCCGCCGCTTCATGATGGGCGTGCAGCTTGCCGCGCTGCTGCTCGCCGGCCGGGGAGCAGCGTGGCTGGCGGCGAGATGCGTGCGGCTGCTCGAAGCCCGAGTTCCACATTGGACGGCCATCCTGACCCCGGCGGCCGTTCTCGTCGCGGCGGTCGCGGTGCTCGCGCCCGCGTGGTTTCAGCTCGGCGCCTACGACCGCCACGACAGCGCCGCGATCGCGGCCCAGCGCCGCGCGGACAACACCGAGGGCACTGACCTCGATCGCCTCGTCGCGGTGGTCGAACGCGATGGCGGCGGCCGGACGTACGCGGGGATGCCGTCGAACTGGGGTCAGGACTTCACCGTCGGGGCGGTGCCCGTGTTCAAGTACCTGGAGAGCCGCGACGTCGACGAGGTCGGATACACGCTACGGACGGCGTCGCTGATGACCGGCCCGGAGTACTTCTTTGACGACCGCGACTCCTCCGACTACCGGCTGTTCGGAATCCGCTACCTCATCCTTCCCGCCCGCGACCAGCCGCCGGTGCCCGCGCGGCTGGCGATGCGCTCCGGCCCCTACTGGCTGTGGACGATCGGCGGCGGCTACATCCAGGCCGGCCAGATCGTCGGCGAGCTCCCGGCGAACCGGACGAACGTGGGTGCCCGCAGCGTTCCGCTGCTTCGCTCCGGGCTCGCCGCGGACGGCGCTTATCTCGCTGTCAGGTACGGGTCCGGCCGTGGCGGGGATGACCCGCCACCGCCGATGCGAAGCCAGCCCTCCGCCGGCGCGGTCAGCACGGAACGCGCCGACCTCGATGATGGCGAGGCCTCGGCGACGGTGCGGATGCGCCGACCCGGAGTCGCGGTCCTCAGCGCCTCCTATGACCCCGGGTGGACGGCAACCGTGAACGGCCGGCAGCGGCCTATCCGGATGGTGGCGCCGGCGCTCGTCGCCGTTGACGTCCCCGCGGGCACAGACCAGGTCGTGTTCCGCTTCCACGGGTACGGCGACTACCCAGCGTTGCTCGCACTTAGCTGCCTCACCCTCGCCATGGTCGCCGCCGCGCCCGTGTGCGTGCAGTGCGCGAGGTGTCGCCGCGACGCTAAAGAAGCGCCGCGTGCCGCTGAAGGCCGACGAGATCATCAAACCGATCGAGACTGACGGCTGCTATCTCATTGCGACCAGAGGAAGCCACCGGCAGTGCAAGCACCCGGATGGGTCGTGCAGAGTCGAGCGGGGAGCCTCTCACGAGCAGAAACGCCCTAGAGGGGTCTGTGGTGGTCAGGCAGGGGTTGAGTCCGTTGGCTCCCCTTCTGGCTCCCGGCGAGCCCTCCCAGGTGGGGGAGGTTTCCCGTTTCTAGTGCCACAGCGGCAACCGTCGATGTGCGATAATAGCACTATGGCGAATGATCAGGAGTGGGTCGAGGTCGGAGCGCGTATCGCGGCCGGCCGTAAGGCACATGGCCTCAGCCAGGACGACTTGGCTAGCAAGTTGGGACTAGATCGCACCGCAGTCACCAAGATCGAGGCTGGCCGCAGGCACATCAATACCCTGGAGCTGGTACGTCTAGCTGAAGTGCTTGAACGCCCCCTCGAATCGTTCGTCTCCAGTCCTCCCCTCTCGATCATCAGCCGCCGAGCCGCAGTGGCTGGTCAACGTGATGACGAGGTTAGTGATCATGCAATCGAAGATGCGGCTCGCGACCTGGCGGTCTTGATCGGCGTTCGAGCACTGGCGCCGGTAGCCGCCATAGGATCTCTCCGCGCCATCAGGCCGGAGGACTCGGGTCCGGCAGTCGAGCAAGCCGCTGTTGAGGCAAGATCCCTGCTTGGTGTCGATGCGCGGTCTCCGCTGCATGATCTAGCAGAGATCGTGGAACGCGTCGGCCTCTTCACCTACTCCCTGCGGCTAGGTCGTGCATCCGCTGATGGCGCTTATGCCGAGGTTGATGGGCTGGGGGTTGCTGTAGTGAATGGGGAGATCGACCCTGGCCGCAGGCGCTCCACCTTGGCCCATGAGCTAGGTCATCATCTCTTCGGCGACTCCTACTCGGTGGATTGGGGGGCCGACACTAGTACAACAGAACGTGTGCTTGACGTATTCGCCGGTCACCTCCTTTTGCCACGTGCAGGTGTCAGTGAACGCTGGCATACTCTGCGTAAGGAACGGGAGCTTCGCCAGACCGCCATTATTCTGAGTGCAGAGTTTCGGGTCAGCTGGAGCGCTACCCTTAGGCAGCTTGGATATTTTGGGTTGATCTCACGAAACGAACAGAAGCTCCTCGATTCGAGATCACCGACGCGAGCTGACTACCTCGAATGTAATATACGGGTGATCGAAGAGCTTCAGCCGCCGCATATCCCAACGGGCATGGCGGCCGCCGCGATCCGCGCCTACCGTGGTCACCGGCTTTCCGCAGAACGCGTGGTGGCGATGGTGCACGGGCAGATCGATATAGATGATCTTCCTGCGCGAGATGAGATACCGCTTGAGTCGCTGAGAGGCGAGCTGCATTGACTGGTATCCGCCTGGTCTTTGACAGCTCGCCATTGAATTATTTCGCCCGATCCAATCAGCTTCCAATTCTTGGTAAGTTGGTTAGCGGTGACATATGCTTCATCACGCGCGCTGTCGAGGATGAGCTGCTGCAAGGTGGCCCGAAGTCGGCTCAACTGTATCAAGCCCCGACTCAAACTTGGCTAACTGTAGTAAACGATTCGTCCATAGAGTTCCTAAAGCTCTTTTCTGAGTACCACAGTCGTTTAGGCGGAGGAAGTCGCAACGTCGGAGAGGCAACTACTCTTGCCTATGCGGAACTTCGCGGTATGGCGGCAGTGGTAGACGACCGGGTTGGACGACGTCACGGTGTGGAGCGAGGCATTGTGGTTACCGGAACGCTTGAACTTCTGTGTAAGGGAATTCGTAACCAGATAATTGAAGAATCAGAAGCTGTGGCCGCGATCGACCTGCTGCGCGATCATGAGGCTTTTCTTCCCTGCGATGGGAGCACATTCCTAGAATGGGCGCAGGCCGAGGGACTCTTCGAATGACCGCCTCGTCGCGAGTGAGCCTGGGTTAATGTATCTAGCTGCAGATTCGGCGGGTGGAGTCCGGAAGACTCGAACTCCGGTTTCCACACTTGGTCCGTAACTCGACCAACCCATCGGCTTGGGTGACAGCTCATAAAGCCTGTTATCCTCAGCGCCAGCTGACTTCCAGACGCTGGGGCCTTTGCCCGACAACCGCGAGGACAACTTCACGGTGCTATGCACGCCACCCGGCGGGACGGTAACCGCCGGGCCAAGTCGGCGCGGGATCAGA
>JAWWPY010000528.1:0-2781 GCA_033854735.1 Streptosporangiaceae bacterium
GGCGTGGACATCGCCGCGGGAGATCATGCTGTCGAGCTGATGCGCAGCGCTATCGCGCGTACCGCCGGGCCAGAGGTGCTGGGCGGTGTGGGCGGATTCGCGGGCCTGTTCGACGGGAGCAAGCTGACCACGTTCCGGCGGCCGCTGCTGGCCACCTCCACCGACGGGGTGGGCACCAAGGTGGTGATCGCGAGCAGGCTCGGCCGGTATGACACGGTCGGCATAGACCTGGTCGGCATGGTGGTGGACGACCTGGTCGCCTGCGGCGCCGAGCCGCTGTTCATGACCGACTACGTCGTGTTCGGCAAGCTACGGCCGGAGCGTGCGGCAGCGATTGTGGCCGGAGTCGCCGAGGGATGCGTTCAGGCGGGGTGTGCGCTTATCGGCGGGGAGACGGCCGAGCATCCGGGGCACCTCGGCCCGGATGATTTCGACCTGGCCGGCGCGGCCACTGGGGTGGTGGAGGCGGATCGCCTGCTCGGCCCCGATCGTGTGACGGTCGGCGACGTGGTGATCGGGCTAGCCTCGTCAGGGCTGCATTCCAACGGATTCTCGCTGGTCAGGCAGGTGCTCAGCCGACCGGGGGGCGGGCTGGACCTGGCCGCCGAGGTCCCAGAACTCGGCCGCATACTCGGCGAGGAACTGCTCACGCCGACCCGCATCTACGCCCGCGACTGCCTCGCGCTCGCCGCCGAGTGCGACGTGCACGCCTATGCGCACGTGACCGGCGGCGGCCTGGCCGCGAACCTGGCCCGGGTATTGCCGCCGGGCGCCGGCGCCGTGCTGGACCGCGGCGCCTGGCACCCGCAGCCGGTCTTCGGCGTACTCGCGTCGCACGGCGCGATAGCTCCGGACGAGATGGAGCACGTCTTCAACATGGGAGTCGGGATGGCCGCCGTGGTCGGCCGGGCCGACGCGGACCGGGCCCTGCGCCTGCTGGCCACCAGGGGGGTTCCCGCCTGGGTGCTAGGAGAGGTGGTGCCCGGCTCAGGTGCCCGGCTTACCGGCCAGCACCCTGTCTAGAGCGCAGGCTTACTGGCCGACCGCCCCTGCCGGGAGCGCCGGCTTACTGGCCGGCGCTCTGCCTGAGTCCGTTCCCGAAACCCTCGTCCTCGTCTTCATCTTCGTCATCGCCGGTGTCAGCATGATCGGCGTACGGGTCCGCGAGGTCTGAGTAGGCGGGCTCGCCGCCTACGTCCTGCTGGTCCCTGTCCTGGTCCATGCCGACACCCAGCTCGGACCGCAGCCGGTCAAGGTCCGTGCCGCCGCTGTTGTACTTCAGCTGGCGTGCCACCTTTACCTGCTTGGCCTTGGCTCGGCCGCGCCCCATTGGCTCGACCCCCTCGAACGTGCGGAGCCTCGGTCAGGCCCCTGCTCCCTGCGCTGATACTTGCGGCCCGCACGCATGCCGCAACGCCCGTCGCCGCTCCACCGCTTGAAGTGCGACGCGCTCCGGCCAGCGTACGCCTCCAACCGTACCTGTTTTACCGCGTCCACGCCTCAGCGGGAGCCGATCATGGGGCGGCCGGGCACCCACCCGCTCGGCGGGCCGGCCCGCGCCGGCCCCGGGCGCAGACCTCACCAGGCCATCACGGACCCAGCCAGATGCTGCGCAGCCTGCCTACTTCGGACATCCTGCGCTCGGCCAGCCGGTCGGCAGCGACGGCGGGCGGCACGCCTTCCTCGTCCGCAATCAGGAAGATTTTCCTCGTTGTGGCGAAGATGTTGGCCGCACGGGCCTTCGCCCGGTCGAAGTTAAAACCGCCGAGTTCGTCGCCCACCTGGATCACGCCACCCGCGTTCACCACGTAGTCAGGCGCGTAGAGGATGCCACGGTCGGCCAGTACCTTCTCGATGCCGGGGTGGGCCAGCTGGTTGTTGGCGCCGCCGCAGATGATCCTCGCGCGCAGGTTCGCCACGGCGTCATCATCGAGCGCGCCGCCCATCGCGCATGGCGCGTAGACGTCCAACTGCTGGCCCATGAGCTCGCGGCGGCCAGCGGCGACCCGCACGCCGGGATGCCCGGCCACTACCCGGTCGATCGCGCCGGGGTCCACGTCGCAGATGACGACGCCCGCCCCCGCTTCCAGGAGGTGGTTCACCAGACGGCGGCCAACCTTGCCCACGCCTTCCACGCCGACCTGGCGTCCTTCCAGGCTGGGTGTCCCCCAGCTGTGCTCGGCGGCCGCGAGCATCCCTTGGAACACCCCGAACGCGGTCAGCACGGAGGAGTCACCCGCTCCGCCGTTCGGTACGGTCCGACCCGTGACGTGGCGGCACTCGCGGGCGATGATGTCCATGTCCTCGCTGTAGGTGCCGATGTCGCACGCGGTGATGTAGCGGCCGTTCAGCGATTCGATGAACCGCCCGTAGGCGCGCAGCAGGGCCTCGGACTTGTGCCGCGCCGGGTCACCGATGATGACGCCCTTACCGCCGCCGAGGTCCAGGCCCGCCAGCGCGTTCTTGTACGCCATCGCCCGGGAGAGGTTGAGCGCGTCAGCCAGGGCGTCGTCCTCGGTGGGGTACGGATAGAAGCGGGTCCCACCGAGCGCGGGGCCGAGGGCCGTGGAGTAGATGGCAATGATCGCCCGGAGGCCGGTCTGGGCATCCTGGCAGAAGACGACCTGCTCATGCCCGGTCTGGCCGCTGGCTGTCTGGCCGTCGGCTGCCTGCCCACTGGGTGCCTGGCCGTCGGCTGCCTGGCCGCTGGGTGTCTGCCCGCTGGCGCCGGCGGCCTGCTCACGTGGTCCGCCGGCGGGGGCGGCCCCCCCGGCGGGCCCG
>JAWWPY010000529.1:0-29826 GCA_033854735.1 Streptosporangiaceae bacterium
CTGGAACGCGGAGATGGGCGCGGCCTCGGCGGCGCCGTCCGTGTGGTGGACGTTCTGGACCGACTACCTGTCCGCGGTCTTCCAGCCGTGGTGGACATCGGCGAAGGTGCCGGTCCGCCAGGACCGCCCCGGGCTGCAAGTGTCGGCGGCGCAGTCCAGCCTGGACGAGGACCTGGAAACCTGGACTCTCCACGACCCGGGTAACCCGGCGTTTACCCGGCCGGGCGGCCGGCCCGCCACCGCGGACCAGGCCATGCGGGCCGCGTTCGGCACAGCGGTGGCGCACCTCGCGGCGAGGCTCGGTGGCGCCCCGTCGAGCTGGGCCTGGGGACGGCTGCACAGCCGGGAGTTCCCCTCGCTCACCAGGGCCAGCGCGCTGGGGTACGGGCCCAGGCCCTCAGCCGGGGACCCGTGGACGGTGGATGCTGCCGACGGCGGGCTGCAGTCACACCAGGGCCCGAGCTGGCGCATGATCGTCCGGTGGAGCGGCCCGGGCCAGGCCACGGGGTGGGGCGTGTACCCGGGCGGGCAGAGCGAGAACCCCGCGTCCCCCTGGTACCAGAATCTGGTGGCCGACTGGTGGAACGGCCGTTACCTGCCGCTGCCGCCGGCGGGCGGGTACCCGACGGGCGCGATCCAGTGGAAGCTGAGTCCGCCGGCGACGGCCCGGGGAAGGCTGGCCCTTCATGGCTGACCCGCGCAGGCTTGGCCGGCGGGGGTCCTACCGCCTCGGCAGGCTCGGCGCCCCCCCGCCCGAGCGGGTCAGCCTGCCCGGCGCGCACTACCCGTCGTTCGCCCCCGGGCACCGAGGGCCCGCTTTTGGCTGGCTGCTGAGCTGCCTCGCCGGGGTCGTGGTGATCGGGGGCGGAACTTCGTTGGGCTGGTGGTTCGGGCCGTTCGTGGTGGGGGCCGTGGCCGGCGTCGCGGCCCGCTACGGGCGCTGGCGGCTGCGGGTGGCACTGCTCGCGGTCACGCTGATGGCCGCGGCGGGCTGGGGGATCCCGCTGGTCTGGTCGGCCTGGCGCGGGTCGGCGGTCGGCGCGACCGCCCGGGTGGTCGCCGCGCTGGCCGGCCTGCCGCCGCACGCGGCGGTCGCGATCGCGGCCACCCTCCTGGTCGCCGTCATCCAGGCGCTTTTCGGTCTCTGGCTCGGCCGTGCCCTCAGCCCGCGGCCGGACCGCAGTTAGCGGGTCGGACCGCAGTTAGCGGGTCGAACCAGCCGTCATCGACGATCCTGGGGGCGCGGTGCTGGCGCTGGGTCTCCTACTCGGCCGGAGCCTGGTCTGGCGTTCCGGCCGCCGTCCCAGCGCCGTTCGCCGTCGCCGGGCTGCCGTCAGTCCCAGTGCCGGCCCCAGTGCCAGTGCCGGCCCCAGTGCCGGTGCCAGCCTCAGAGCTGCCCAGCGCCGGCTGGGGCCGGTTGCGCGCCAGGAACAGCGGTATCAGCATCGGGCCGACGAACATCGCCGTAGTCATATAGCGGAACAGCTGGTCTGGATTGTCGGCGAACACCATGAGCTGCTGGCCGGCCACGATCGCGACCATGGACAGCAGGGCCCAGTTCCTGCGGCGCAGCGCGAACGCCACCACCATCGCATAAGAGAGGTACGACCAGGTCGATCCGCGCCACAGCAGCCAGTCCAGCTGGCGCGTCTCGCTGGCGACGCGCAGGAAGATCGCCGTGTTGTTCCCGAAGCTGCCCAGGAGCGGCCGGGCGGAGAAGTCGTGCCGGTACGGGTTGTGCTTCACGGCCGGCACGTTGCCCCAGCCCCACAGGTTGGCCGGGTAATAGGAGAGGTAGTCGTAGGTAGCGGCGGCCGAGCTGCCCGGGAAGGCGAGCCAGGCGATGGAGCCGCGGCAGATCCGGGCGCCGATGACCAGCTGAGGTGTCCGCTTGAGTGTCCTCAGCCACAGCTTGAAGAGCGGGGTGGACACTCTCGACGCGTTGTTGTCGAAGTTGCGGAGGAAGGTCGTGTAGTTGGAGTTGTAGCACCTGGGATACGCGCCAGAAGCCTTCCACTCCGCCAGCGGCACCACCTTTTCCATCAGCTTCCGGTCGGCCGCGGTGAACGTCTGCGGCGCCTCGGCATAGACGACGGCGATGTCCGCGTTGGCTGGGCCGAACAGCAGCGACCTGCTGGGCAGCTTGATACCCACGGCCGGGAAGATGACCAGGTTGAGCAGGAACGTCAGGAAGATGGCCCCAGCGGCCAGGGCGGCGAGCCGCCCCCGGAACCCGGCCAGCAGGATCACCAGCCCGACCGCGGTCAGCCCCGTGATCACGACCCCGTCCTGCCGGAACAGGCAGACGCCCAGCAGCTCCAGGCCGATCGCGACGAGCAGCCGGTTCACCCGGGGGTGCCGGCGCCAGTTCGGCAGATCGCGCAGCGAGAGCAGGTGGGCCAGGGTCGGCACGAGCAGGTAGGCGCAGATCGTGAAGGGCACGTCCTTCCAGACGAAAATGATGAAGGAGCCCTCGGGCGGCAGCGCCACGACGATCGCGGCGGCGATCGCGGTCCACCGGCCCGGCACGCCGAGGCGGCGGAACGCGTAGACCGTGTACGCCAGGGCCGCCGCCGTCGCCACCGTCTGGGCCAGCGTCAGCAGGCCCAGGTCACCGGTCAGCTTCAGGCTGACCAGCACGAGGAAGTCGTACAGGACGGAGGCGTTGTTGATCCACGGCCCGGTCGTCACGTGCAGGACGAAGTTGATCGAGTCCGCGTTCATCAGTCCCGGGTAGAACGCGGCCCACCAGAACAGCAGGATCAGCTGGCAGACGAGGTAGGTGACCAGCGGCAGCCGCCAGGGCGGCGGCACCTTGGCCAGCAGGCCGCCGACCCGGGGCGGAACATAGCGGACCCCGCTGCGCCCTGCGGGACGGCCGGCGCCCGCGGGCCCGGCGGGCGCCGCGCCGGATTGGACCGGCGGGGCTGTCTCGTTGATGCGCATGGGGCTCCTTCGTGCTCCTCAGCTGCCGGGTCCGGCGTCAGTCAACGCGAAGTTCACCAAGGAGGATAGACCGGGACGTCGCGTGGTCGGGTGGAGTGACGGGATCTGGCGCGGCCGCCCATGGCGGCCCCGGGGGGCGGCCATTTGTGGCCTACAGGAAATGGCGTGCAACGGACCAGTACCCGCTCATAAGGGCGTTGAGAAGGCCAACTCCGGGTGGCGCGGCGACGTTGGCCGGATCGATCCGCGCCGTCATCCGGTTGAAGATCACCGTGTCCGGGACCGTGCGCTCGCCCTGGATCAGGGCCCGCCGGGCCCGGACCCAGCCGCGGTGCCGCCAGAGCCAGAGCCAGCCGTGCAGCTTGGCCCGGCCCCAGCCGCCCGCGATCGCCGCCCCGAGCATGAGCAGGTCGGTGAGGGCCAGGATCGGCGCCAGTACCAGCAGGCTGCGGCGCTGGTAGGTGGTGAGCAGCAGGAGCAGGCGGTTGCGTTCCAGCAGGTAGAACTTCCGCTCGTTGCGCGAGAACTCATAGTGGTGGGCCACCACGGCGTCGGGGACGTACTCGACGGTCCGGCCCCGCTGCCACAGCCGCAGGCTGAGCTCGGTGTCCTCGTGGTACGCGAAATATTCAGGGGCGAAGCCGCCCAGTTCCTCCCAGAGGTCCCGGCGGATGACGAAGCAGCAACCCGATCCGGCGGTCACCGGGCGGCGCCGCGCGTACCGGGTGGCCGGCTCGCCGAAGCCACCGGACCAGGCCAGCCCGGTGAAGTGCACCGGGTTGCCGGCCGAGTTCATCGTGTCCGGCGCGTCGGCCAGGCGGATGGAGCCCGTCGCGAGCCCGACCTCCGGCTCGGACGCCACCTCGGCCAGCCGGGACAGCGCCGCGGGCGCGACGACCGCGTCGGAGTTGACGAAGGCCAGGTACTCCCCGCGTGCTTCGGCCGCACCCCGGTCACAGCCGCCGGCGAACCCGGAATTGGTCTCAGATGTGATGACCCGGACCCCGTCCAGCCCCTTGACCTGGTCGATCGCGTCGGAGGTGCAGCCGTTGTCGACGACGACGACGTCGATGTCGATGCCGGTGGACGCGAGCGCCGCGTGTACCGCGTCCTGCAGCCACGGCTCGGCGCCGTAGGCCAGTATCACCGCCGTGACGGTTTGCATTACCGGGTGTCTCCTGTGAGGCTCGCGGCCGGCGCCGTCTGGCCGGCTCCGGGCTCCGGGTCGGGGCCGCCCGGCCTGGGCACCCGCAGCAGCACCACGAGCCCCAGGACGAGGGCCACCGTCAGCGAACTGAGCGCATAGGCGGCCTCGACCCGGAGCTTGACCTCTCCGGGCAGGAACGTGATGACCCCGAGGACCACGGCACCAGCCGACCAGGCCAGCAGCTGGTCGCGGTGGCGGCTCACCGCCATCGCGCCCTGGCCGAGCACCATGGCCAGCATGTAGCAGGTCGTCCCGCCCGCCAGCAGGGCGAAGTCGGCCGGCCCGAGGATGTGCCGCGCGCCGAACAGGACCGGGATCAGCCCCGGCCCGAAGATCACCGCGAGCAGGCCTCCGGCGAGTCCCAGCCCGGCGACGATCGCGCTGGCCCGCCCGAGCAGCCGCCAGAACTGACGGAACTGGCCCGCCGCGATGGTCCCGGCCAGCCCGGGCAGCAGCGCGGCCTGCAGCGACGCGAAGACGAACAACGGCACCCGGGCCACCACCATGCCGTCAAGCAGCGCGGCGACGACGGCGGGATGGCCCGGTGACAGCAGATCGGCGTTGATGACGGCGACGTTCACCACGAGCTGAGCCAGCAGGCTGGAGCCAATCAGCAGGCCCAGGCCCCGGCATAGCTGCATCCAGGTGATGGCCGGCCCGGGGCGAAGATCCCGCACCGTCGGGCCGAGTGTGAAGACCGCCGACAGCACCGGGGCGGCGGTGAGGATCAGGCCGAACATGACCGGCGAGCGCTCGCCCGAGATGCCGAGCGCCCCCGCGAACACGACGCGGAGGCCGCCATCGAGGCCGAGTTGCGCACCGTAGGCGTGGAACCGGCCCATCCCGGCCAGCACGCCACGGCTGACCGAGACGACGGCCAGGGCCAGGAACGCGCCCGCCAGCGCGGCGACCATCCCGATGTCGCCGCCGAACAGCTTGTCGGCCAGCGGCCGGGCCGCCGCCGCCAGCGGGACCAGCACGGCGAGCAGGATGATCCCGGCCGCCGCGGCGCCGCGGCGCACCACCGGGGCGATCCCCTCGCCGGTCACGGCGCGCGCCGCGACGCGCCTGATGAGCTCCTGCTCGATCGGGAAGAACAGGCCGAGACCGAGGCAGAACACGATGACCCAGAGCACCGAGAGGGCAGCGTCGCCCGGCTTGCTCAGCTCATGGCCGGCCACCGCGAGGTGCACGTACGAGGCGACGCCCAGCACCCCGAGCCCGATTCCCACCGGGAGCGTCCCTGACGGCAGCAGAGCCAGCGCCCTGGTCGCGAGCTTCATCGGCGGCTGAGGGCCAGTAGCAGCGCGAAAAAGGCGCGGCCCAGATACAGCACCGCCTTGGCCGGCGATTTGCTGGGCACGCCCGCGAATCGCTGCCGCATGGCCACCGGCACCTGCTTGACCCGGTAGCCCAGCCGGATGACCCGGATCACGGTCTCGACCGTGTCACCCAGGTACTCGACCGGGTACCAGGAGGCGAACAGATTGATCAGGTCGCGATCACAGGCCCGGAACCCGGATGTCGTGTCGGTCAGCTTGCCTCCCGCCATCCGGGACAGCGTGAACGACAGCATGGCCATGGCCCACCGCCGCGGCCCGTGCAC
Source organism: Streptosporangiaceae bacterium (assembly GCA_033854735.1). GTDB lineage: Bacteria > Actinomycetota > Actinomycetes > Streptosporangiales > Streptosporangiaceae > JAWWPY01. Next base: position 5,760 of record JAWWPY010000529.1, read on the forward strand.
CTGGTAATCGCCTTCGCCCGCGAACCGGGCGCCGATCACGAGGGAGGCGTCCTGCAGGCCATCGATGAGCTTGGGCACGTACCGCGGGTCGTGCTGACCGTCGGCGTCGATCTGCACGGCGACGTCGTAGCCAGCGCTCTTCGCGTACCGGTAGCCAAGGCGCATCGCCCCGCCGACGCCCAGATTGTAGGGGAGCCGGCTGACGATCGCGCCGGCCTCCCGGGCGACCCGCGCGGTGTCGTCGGCCGACCCGTCGTCCACCACGAGAACGTCGGTCCCCGGCAGCTCACTCTTTATTTCCTTCACGACGTCGCCGATCGAGCCGACCTCGTTCCAGGCCGGCACAATGATCAGAACACGTCGGTTATTGATCACTCGATGGGCTCCCGCTCAGCAAGTTGCGTGCGGATCAGGGCGACTTCCTCGGCGAGCGTCCGCGTCTTCTCCTCCAGCCGGCTGGTTTCCCAGCTCAGGTGGATGCACACCAGCAGCAGGAAAACAACACCGAAGAAGAGGACGAGGCTGACGCCTGATGCCACTCCGGTGAGTCCGGAAAGGGAGTCGAGCAACCGCGGAAAAAAGCCGAGGGGCAAGACGACCAGACCCACGCATATCCACAGAACAGCGTACTTCTCCCGAAGCTGCCGGCGTCGGAGCAACTCCAAAATGGGCACGATAACCACTACGGCGGTCACGGCCGTCAGCAACGTGAGTCTCATCGCAGGTCCCCTTGGAGTTCAGCGAATGACGGGCGGCTGGGCGCGTCGGCCAGCATTTCCCGCCTGCCGGCCGGCATTTCCCGCCTGCCGGCCAGCGGCGCGATGCCTGCTTCGGCCCAGCCCGCGCGCGGTTCCATGATAGGTGCCTGGCCGCGCGCAGCCCGTAAGGCTGCGTTCCCGTGCCGTTAACGGCCGCCCGGGCGCTCCCACCCGCCCCAGCCAGGACTGTTCTGTCCACGACCCCTGGCCGGCCAAGGCTAGGATTCGGCCTATGCGTGGGATCATCCTGGCCGGTGGAACTGGCTCACGGCTGTGGCCGATCACGAGAGCGGTATCGAAGCAGCTGATGCCGGTCTTCGACAAGCCGATGATCTACTATCCGCTGTCAACGCTGGTCATGGCCGGTATCCGCGACATCCTGGTCATCACGACGCCGGATGACCAGCAGCAGTTCCAGCGGCTGCTCGGCGACGGCGACCAGTTCGGCCTGCGGCTGGACTACATCGCCCAGCCCCGGCCCGGCGGCATCGCGCAGGCCTTCCTGGTCGGCGCGGACTTCATCGGTGACCAGGCCGTCGCCCTGGTCCTGGGGGACAACATCTTCCACGGAACCGGCCTCGGCCGGCAGCTCCGGGCGCACACCTCATTGGCCGGCGGCCGGGTGTTCGCCTACCCCGTCTCCAATCCCCGTGACTACGGGGTCGTGGAGTTCGGGGCGGACGGCCGGGTGCTGTCGATCGAGGAGAAGCCGGCCAACCCCAGATCCCGTTACGCCGTGCCGGGGCTGTACTTCTACGACAACCGCGTCGTGGACATTGCCCGCGGGCTGCGCCCGAGCGCCCGCGGTGAGCTGGAGATCACCGCGGTCAACGAGGCCTACCTGCGAGATGGCGAACTGCATGTCACCGTGCTGGACCGGGGCACCGCGTGGCTGGACACCGGTACCTTCACCTCCCTCATGCAGGCCTCGGAATTCGTCCGGGTGATCGAGGAACGCCAGGGTCTCAAGATCGGCTGTGTCGAGGAGGCCGTCTGGCGCGCTGGCCTCATCGACGACCAGCAACTCCGGGCGCTGGCCGAACCGCTTGTTCCCAGCGGCTACGGCACGTACCTGCTCAATGTGCTGGACGAGACCGACGGCGTCCAGATGCTCCAGGCCCCGAGCGCCCCGGCGGCCGTGCGGTGAAGATCCTGCCGCTGGCTATCGACGGCGCCTGGGAGGTCGTCCCGGCCCAGCACGGCGACCCACGGGGCCTTTTCCTGGAGTGGTACCGATTCGACCAGCTCGCCGGGGCGGTGGGGCACCCGCTGCGGCTGGCGCAGGCCAACATGTCCGTGTCCGCCCGTGGCGTGGTGCGCGGCATCCACTTCGCGGATGTGCCGCCGGGCCAGGCCAAGTACGTGACCTGCGTCCGCGGCGCGGTGCTCGATGTCGCCGTGGACCTCCGCACCGGCTCGCCGACCTTCGGGCAGTGGCAGGGGGTGCGGCTCGATGAGGTGGACCGCCGGGCTGTGTACATCGCGGAGGGTATCGGCCACGGCTTCTGCGCCCTCAGCAACGAAGCGACGCTGACGTACCTGTGCTCGGAGACCTACGCGCCGGAGCGTGAGCACTCCGTTCATCCGCTCGACGCTGACCTCGGGATCGAGTGGCCGGCCGATTCACCGATCGTGTCGGACCGCGACGGGGCGGCTCCCACCCTGGCCGATGCGCTGGCCGCCGGCCTGCTGCCGGACTACGCGGCGTGCCTGGCCTGGACCGCGACACTCGACGCCGGCGCCTCCGGCTAGCGGAGTGACGATCGCGGAGCTGAGGCGGCGGGCGGAGGAGCACGGCGTCGCCACGAGCTACCGGGACTGGCGGGGGCAGCGGGTCGAGGTCAGCGAGGAGACGCTGGCCGCGATCCTGGCCGCCCTCGGGGACCAGCCCGACCGGGCCCGCCCGACCCCTCCAGCCGGCCAGCCCGATCCAGTCGGCCCGACCCCTCCGGCCGGCCAGCCCGATCCAGTCGGCCCGACCCCTCCTGCCGGCCCGACCCCTCCGGCCGGCCATCCGGCCGGCGGCCCGCGCCCCGGACGCGAAGCGCTGGCCGACGCGACCGCCCCGGCGCCGCAGGGCCGGTCCTGGGGGTTCGCACTGCAGCTCTACTCGCTGCGCTCGCGGCGGTCCTGGGGTCACGGCGACTTGCGTGACCTGGCCGATCTGGCTGCCTGGAGCGCGCGGGAACTCGGCGCCGGATTCGTCCTGATCAACCCACTGCATGCGGCCGAGCCGCTCCCGCCGGTGAGCCCGTCCCCCTACCTGCCGATGAGCAGGAGGTTCACCAGCCCGCTCTACCTGCGGATCGAGGACATCCCGGAGTACGCGGGGCTGGCCGGCGGCGATCGCACGCGTATCGAGGCGCTGGCTGCCCCGCTCCGCGCCCGGAGCGTCACCAGCGACCTCATCGACCGGGATGCGGTCTGGCTGGCCAAGCGCGCCGCGCTGGAGATCATCTACCGGCAGCCGCTCACGGATCAGCGGCGGGCGCGGTTCGAGCGGTTCAGGGCCCGGGAGGGCCCGGACCTCGTCGACTGGAGCCTCTGGTGCGCGCTCGCCGAGATCCACGGTCCTGACTGGCGGAAGTTCGGGGAGCTGCGGGATGTCCGCCGGGCGGCCGGGGCGGCCGGGCGGTTCGCCGCGAGCGCCGATTTTCATGCCTGGCTGCAGTGGCTCGCCGACGACCAGCTGGCGGCGGCCCAGGACGCGGCGCGCGGCGCCGGCATGGGCATCGGCGTCATCAAGGACCTGGCCGTGGGCAGCCATCCGGGTGGTGCCGACGCCTGGTCCGGCCAGGACGTCCTCGTCCCCGGCATCAGCGTGGGCGCGCCGCCCGACGAGTTCAACCAGCGCGGCCAGGACTGGACGCAGCCGCCCTGGCACCCGCAGCGGCTGGCGGAGCAGGGGTACGCTCCGCTGGCCGCGCTGATCGGCGCTGGCCTGCGGCATGCCGGCGGCCTGCGGGTGGATCACGTGATGGGGCTGCTGCGGCTGTGGTGGGTGCCGGCCGGGATGTCCCCGGATCAGGGCACCTACGTCCGGTATGACCATGAGGCCATGGTCGGCGTGCTGGCCGGCCAGGCGTCCCGGGCCGGCGCGCTGGCCATCGGCGAGGACCTCGGCACCGTGGAGCCGTGGATCCGGGCGCACCTCGCTTCCCGGGGGGTGCTCGGCACGTCTCTCCTCTGGTTCGAGCGCGACGCCGATGGCTTGCCGCTGCCGCCCGGCCAGTGGCGCGGCGACTGCCTGGCCACGGTGGGCACGCACGACGTTCCGCCCGCCGCGGCCTTCATCACCGGGGAACAGGTGGCGTTGCGGGCCCGGCTCGGCCTGCTCACCCGTCCAGAGGCGGTAGAACGATCCTCGGCCGCGGCGGCCGTCTCCGCCTGGCGGGACACGCTGGCCAGCCGCGGGCTGCTGCCCACAGGCCGCGATCCGGCGCCTGCGGAGTTCACCACCGCGCTCTACGCCTACCTGGCCCGCACGCCCGCCGCATTGATCGGGGTCTCGCTGACCGATGCCATCGGCGACCGCCGCCCCCAGAACATGCCCGGCACGATCAGCGAATACCCGAACTGGCGGGTTCCGCTATGCGACGGCGAGGGCCGCCCCGTGCTCCTCGAGGACCTGCCCGCCCGCCGGGACGTCCACGCAGTGGCCACCGCCGTCACCGGAGAACCCCCAGCCGTCCCCTGATCACGCCCCGCCGGCGGGGCCCCGGCAGTTCCATGATCACGGAGGATTTCTGGGTCTATGTGTCCGGGATGTTCCGTGATCATGAGAGGCCTGGTACGGGGAGGTGGCCGGGGCACCTGACGCACTCATTGGGCGTGATCACGGAGGATTTCTGGGTCTATGTGTCCGGGATGTTCCGTGATCATGGAGACGTACAGCGAGGTTCCGTTGGGCGGGGATGAACTCGGTGGTGAAGTTCGGCTGGAGCCTCAACCCGGGACGCCCGGGGCGGCCGACCTCGGCTTCTGATCGGTCCAGCGTGTCAGAACAGGTCGAACTCGCCGGACCGGACCCCAGTGGTGAACGCTTGCCACTCATCGGGGCTGAAGGGCCGTCCGGGTCCTTGGAGTCACGGACGGCGACGATACCCGGCAGGTTGTCGGCCACCTCGACGCAGTTCCCGCCGTTGCTGCCGCTGTAGGTGCTCTTGCGCCCGGGATGTGACGTCTAGGCGCGTCCTGACGACAGCCTGTACTCGAGAGAGATCCTAGATGCGCCGGCGCAGGATGACCATAAGTGAGCCGATTCAGCCCCCCAGCGCCAGGAGACAGCACACGCGAGGATATCCGGCCAACTGGAACCGAGTAATGTCCAATATCACCGGTTTACGTGCGCTGGCCATCACTGTCATATTATGTACGGAGATCATAGACGAATTTTAAATGTCGGTAAAGATAGTCCATGCGTATTTTCCTTATTGAAGGTATTTGCGAGTTCCGCCCTGACAGAATGTTGGGCATGTCATATCAAGCCCCTCGTAGTCCTGCACCGTGGATGTTGTGGGTACGCCGGCACAAGGTGCTCACCGCGCTCGGCGGGATCGCCTTATTACTACTATTCGTCAGCGTCGCCGCCCAAGCCGGCACCACGAAGGGCACGCCGTCCCCCCGGGCAACGTCACCTGCGGCCCATAGCGCGACCCGGGCCGCGCCCCGGCCGTCGCCGTCACCGACTACGGCAGCACCATCATCGAGCGCAGTCCAGACGACGGCCCCGGCGCCAGTACCAGCCACGAGCGCGGCGGTGTCAGTGCCAGCCACGGCCGCGGCGGCGCCACCCCCGCCGCCTCCCCGGCCCGCGACTACGGCACCCCCGCCGCCGCCCAAGGTCGGCTGTCATCCGCTCACCAATGCGGGAAATTGCTACGAGCCGGGTGAATTCTGCCGGAAGTCCGACCACGGGGTGAGTGGCGTGGCGGGCGACGGTAAATCCATCACCTGCGAGAACAACGACGGCTGGCGCTGGGAACCAGCCTGATCATTCGGCACGACCAGGAATCCTCTGCGACCACGGCGGAAACGCGGGTGATTCCGTGGTACACGGAGGATTTGCGGCTCTATGTGGCGCGGATCCTCCGCAGGGTGTCCCGGCATAGTGGAGTGATGCTGGAATGCTTGTCGTCTGTGGCCCTGCGGTGCGGTAAACGTGCTGATATCGTGCTGTCTGCGCCCCGGCCGTGGCCGGTGTGGCGGGCGGCGGCATGGTGGTGACCGTCCGGCACGAGAGGCGGGCACTGAGCGCCAATCCATCAGGTCCGGAGTGAGGATGAGCACGGTTCAGCCGGGCAGCGAGCCTCCTGCCGACACCCTGGGTCCTACGGTGCTGCGCATGATACTGGGAAACCAGCTGCACCGTTTTCGCGAGGCAGCCGGTGTCTCGCCCGAGGCGGCGGGGTATGAGATCCGGGCATCGCGGTCCAAGATCAGCCGCATGGAAAACGGCCGGGTGGGGTTTAAGGAGCGGGACGTGGCCGACCTGCTCACCCTGTACGGCATCACCGATGAGGAAATGCGCGCCGGTATGGTGTCGCTCGTCCAGCAGGCCAACGCCCCAGGCTGGTGGTCGAAGTACGGCGAGGTCCTGACCGACTGGTTCGAGGCGTACCTGGGCCTGGAGATAGCTGCCTCGGTCATCCGAACCTTCGAGATGCAGTTCGTGCACGGCCTGTTCCAGACCGAGGCCTACGCCCGCGCCGTCACCCTGCTCGGTCACACAGCCGCACCTGAAGAGGAGATCGAACGGCGGGTGAGCCTGCGGCTCAAGCGCCAGGACCTGCTCACAGGCCCGGAGCCGCCGCAGGTGTGGTCGGTCATTGACGAGGGGGCGCTGCGGCGCCCGGTGGGCGGCAGCGCGGTAATGCGCGCCCAGCTGAACCGGCTTATCGAGGTGGCCGAGTTGCGCCACGTCACCGTTCAGGTCGTGCCGTTCGGCCGCGGCGGGCACGCCGCCGCAGGCGGGTCGTTCACCGTGTTGCGCTTCGGTGAACCGGAGGTGCCGGACGTGGTGTACATCGAGCAGCTCACCAGCGCCCTCTACCTGGACAAACGCGAGGACGTCGACCACTACATGGAGGTCATGAATCTCCTGAGCACCGAGGCCCTCACCCCCGCCCGCACCGCCCGCTTCCTCAACGAGATCACCCGGGAAATCTAGCGCCTGGCGGCCTGATCCGGCCGCCATCCCCGGTCCTGAGATACCGCAAGTCGGGGCGGTCGGCCGCAAGAGGTGACCCACGGAATTCAGGCGCGCGAGGGGCGCGGAGAGGTTTAGGTGCGCCACAGGTCGCGGAGGAGGTGGGCCACGGCTTTGGGCTGGCGGTCGCGGGTGAACACTCCTTTGTGGTTGCCGCCGGGCCGGTGCACCGCCTGGGCCGTGGCGAAATCGGCGAAGTTCCACACGTGCTCGCCGATCACTTCGGGGACCCTCCGGAAGACGCGCAGCGACATCGCGATCAGTGCCTGCTGGTATTCCTCCGACCAGACGGTCGGCGGCAGCGCGTGCAGCCCGGACATCGCGTCGGCACCGAACTCGGTGACCAGGATGGGCTTTCCGTACCGGGCCCACTCGCGGAGCTCATTCTCGAGATTCCGCTCGGCTTCCGCGAGGTCGCCGGTGTCGGTATACCAGCCGTAGTAACGGTTGACGCAGACCAGGTCGAAGAGGTCGGTGACGACATCGAGGTCGGGGGGCGCGGTCGCGACGTTCGCGAAGCAGACCGGGCGGCCCGGATCGAGTTCCCGGGCCGCGTTCACCAGGGGCGCGAAATAGTCCCGCGCGCCCGGCTCGGCGGTGTCGGGCTCGTTGGCGATCGACCACGCGATCACGCTCGGGTGGTTGCGGTCGCGGTGGATCAGTTCCCCGATCGCGGCCCGGTGGGCCGCCTGGGCCTGCTCGCCGATCGCGCCGTCGCCGAAGGTGCGTGCCCCCGGGTCGCCCATGTGCCCGAGGCTGAAATGGAGGCCGACCGCGGGGGTTTCGTCGATGACCAGCAGGCCATGGCGATCGGCGTAGTCGAGGACCTCTTCGGCGTAGGGGTAGTGGGACGTGCGGAACGAGTTCGCTCCGACCCACGCCAGCAGCGCGAAGTCGCGTACCATCCGGGCGTCGTCATGACCCTTGCCGCGCAGCGCGGTGTCCTCGTGCATCCCGAAGCCGCGGAGCCGGACCGGCTGCCCGTTAAGCAGCAGGCGCGTGGCATCGACGCGGACGGTGCGGATTCCGACGGGCAGCGGGTAGCGGTCAGCCTCCGCGCCCTCGCCGTGCTCGACCTCCAGCTGGTACAGGTACGGGTCCCCGGGCTGCCACGGCCGGGCACGGGGGACGACGAGAACACCGTCGCCGCCCTCGCCCTCCGCGACCACCGCCCCGGCCGCATCCCGGAGCACGGCGGATGTCGGGCCGGCGCCGGCCACGTCAACGTGGTAACTGACCAGGCCGGTTCCGGCCTGCGGGTCGAGGTCGGTCGTCACGGCCACGTCGGCCACGTGCGCATGGGGCGTCCTGTACAGCCAGACCGACCGGTGCAGCCCGGAGTAATTGAAGAAGTCATGGAAGTAGCGTTGTTTCTTCCGGCCGTCGGTCGCGACCGCGATCACTCCGGGCGGGATGGTCGCCAACGTCAGTTCGTTGTTGATCCTGATGGTTATCCGGAACGACTCGCCACCCCGGACGTGCCGGGTGACATCGGCTTCGAACGGGGTGTAGCCGCCGGCATGGTCGGCGACCTCGACGTCGCCGATCCACACCGTGCCGCGGTGCGTCGCGGCGTCACACCGCACGACGATCCGGCTGCCCTGCCACGAGGCCGGCACCAGGACGTCGCGCTGATACCAGACGTCGCCGACGTGCTCACGCTCGGCCGGGTCGGTCACCAGGTCGTTGTAGCTGGCTGGCACCGCGATCTCGCGTGCGTCCTGAAGCGGCCGCTGCCACCAGCGATCGGCGGTGCCTTCGCCGCCGTGGTCGAAGCGGAACCGCCACAGCCCGTCGAGCCGGCGAGACTCCCGGCTGCGGCTATCCCGCGGTGCCAGCATGGGATTCAGCCTTACTGGCGGTCTCGTTCCTGGCAGCGCAGGGCGCGCTGGACGCTGTCGCGGCACTCGGTGAGCAGGCGGTGCAGCGGGGCCGGCGGGTTAGCCCCCGCGATGTACTCGTCGGTCATCCTGACCGTCTCCGGCGAGACCAGGAACAGCGGGTAGGCGTTGTTCACGAACCACTGCGCCATGTCGCTGCTCCAGTCCCGCCAGATGTCCCCGATCACGTCGAAGTAACGCTGGGCGTAGGGCCGGAGCAGTTCCGGCTGGTCAGGGTCGACGAAGCCGGAGAGCGTGGCCCGGAACACGGCGTTCGGCAGCGTGCCGCTCGTGACGGCGTCCCATGCGGCCTGCTTGGCGGTGGCATCCGGGATGGCGGCACGGCAGGTCGTGGCGCGCCGCTCACCCGCGTCGGTGGCATCCCGGGCCAGTTCGGCGGCTATCTCGGCGGGCCCAGCGGCGCCCCGGCTGACCAGCCGGTGCAGCAGCCGCCAGCGCAGCTCGGTGTCTACGGCCAGGCCGTCCAGCGTGGTGGACCCGTCGAGCAAGCCCCGCAGCAAGGCCAGATCGCCGGGCTCGGCGGCCACGCCGGTGAGGGCCTGGAGGTAGGCAAGCTGGCGATCCGAGCCTGGCTCGGCGCGCTGCAGCAGTTCACGCGAGGTGGCCGCGATGAGGCGGAGTCCGGTGTCCCGCCAGGCCGGGTCGGTATACCGGCGGGCCGCGGCCCCGGCCTGGCGCAGCAGGGTCTGCGTGACGGAGATATCGCCCATCGAATCCAGGCCCGGCATCACGAGGCGTACGTAGTCGCGGGCCGCCATCTCGGCGTCACGGCACATGTCCCAGGCTGCGGACCAGCACAGCGCGGCGGGGAGCGGGTCCTGGAACTCCCCGATAGCGCTGATGAGCGTGCGGAGGGAGTGCTCGTCCAGCCTGATCTTGGCGTAAGTGAGGTCGTCATCGTTGACGAGCACCAGGTCGGGGCGGTGTTCACCGGCCAGGTCGGTGAGGACGCTGCGATCGCCGCTCACGTCCACCTCCACCCGGCGCCGCCGGATGAGGCCGGCCTCGGTCCGGTCGTAAAGCCCGACCGCGATCCGGTGCGGGCGGAGCACCGGATGGGTGGCCGGGGCCTCCTGAAGCACGGCGAAGGACGTGATCATGCCGTCGGCGTCGGTGTTAAACTCAGGCCGCAGCGTGTTGACCCCGGCGGTCTCCAGCCATTGCTTGGACCAGGTGGACAGATCCCGGCCCGAGGTCGCCTCCAGGGCGGCCAGCAGGTCGGCGAGGGTGGCATTGCCGAAGGCATGCTGGTCGAAGTAGCGGCGCAGGGCGGCGAGGAAGTTGTCCTTGCCGACATAGGCGACCAGCTGCTTGAGGACGGCGGCGCCCTTGGCGTAGGTGATGCCGTCGAAGTTGTCCTCGACAGTCGCGATGTCCGGGATATCAGCCGCGATGGGGTGCGTGGAAGGCAGCTGGTCCTGCTGGTAGGCCCAGGCCTTGTGCAACTGTGCGAACGTGGTCCAGGCCGCCCGCCAGCGGGTCGCGTCGGCCTGGGCGAGCGTGCCGGCCCAGGTGGCGAACGACTCGTTCAGCCACAGGTCATCCCACCACCGCATGGTGACCAGGTCGCCGAACCACATGTGCGCCATCTCGTGCAGGATCGTCTCGGCCCGCAGCTCGCGGGCGAAGTCAGTGACCCGGGAGCGGAACACGTAGTCCTCGAGGAATGTCACGCAGCCCGCGTTCTCCATCGCGCCTTCCTTGAATTCCGGCACGAAGAGCTGGTCATACTTGCCGAATGGGTAGCGCACGCCGAACGCGGCGTGGAAGAAGTCGAACCCCTGCCGGGTGACCTCGAAGATCTCCTCAGGATCCAGGTACTGCGCGAGGGACGCCCGGCAGTAGATACCGAGCGGGATGCCGTCATGCTCCGCGGTGACCACGTGGTACGGCCCGGCGGCGAGCGCGGTGATGTAGCTGGACATCACGGGGGTCGGCGGGAAATGCCAGTAGGCAGCGGCCGGGTCGCCGCCCGGTGCGGCCTGCGGCGTCACGTCAGGTGCCATGTTCGAGATGACCCGCCAGCTCCCGGGCGCGGCGACCGAGAACTCGAAGGCCGCCTTGAGGTCGGGCTGGTCGAAACAGGCGTAGATACGGTGGGCGTCGAAGGTCTCCAGGTCCGAGTAGAGATAGACGCCGCCGTCCACGGGATCAGTGAACCGGTGCAGGCCCTCACCGCTGCGCGAGTAGGCGCACTCCGCCACGACCCGGAGCTCGTTGTCAGCCTGCAGGCCCGTCAGCCTGATCCGGTCGCCGTCAAAGGCGTCGGGGCTGACGGCCGCGGAGTTGAGGGTGATCTCGCTGACCGCTGGCGCGGTCAGGTCGATGAAGGTGGACGCACCGGGACTCCCGCAGCGGAACCTGACCGTGGTCACCGAGGTGAAGGTCGTCTCCCCGCCGGTCAGGTCAACGTGCACCTGATAGGAGCTGACGCTGAGCTGCCGTGCTCGCTCGCGTGCCTCGTCACGGGTCAGATTGCTAGCCACCTGCTGATCCCTTCCGTTCTCGGGGCGTCCCGGGTTCTTCCGGGCGCTGGCCGTCCCGGCATCTTCCCATGCCCGCGGTGGAATGCCGCCGCCCCTGCCCCGGTTAACGCCTGCGGTACCCAGCCCGGGTGCGGTGTCCCCGGCGTGCGGTGCCCGCTGACGCACGGTACCCGTGAAGCGGGTACCTCAGGAGAAGGAGCGCCATGGCCGAGCAGGAGCCCACCGTCGTCGATTTCTGGTTCGATCCGCTGTGCCCGTGGGCGTGGATCGCGTCCCGGTGGATGCTGGAAGTGGAGAAGCTGCGCCCCGTCGAAGTCCGCTGGCACGTCATGAGCCTGGCGGTGCTCAACGAGGGTAAGGCGGACATGCCGGAGCGCTATCAGGAACTGATGGCGCAGGCATGGGGCCCGGTGCGGGTGTGCATCGCGGCCGAGCAGAAGTTTGGCCCCGGGGTCCTGGGCAGCCTCTACACCGCGCTCGGCACGCGGTTCCATCACGACAAGGCCCCCAAGGACCGTCCGACCATCGAGGCGGCGCTGGCCGAGGCCGGCTTGCCGGCCGAACTGGCGGACGCGATGACCTCGGGTGACTACGACGAGGCGCTGCGGGCATCCCACCACGACGGCATGGACCGGGTGGGTTACGAGGTGGGCACCCCGGTGATCTCGATCGGCGGTGTCGCGATCTTCGGGCCGGTGCTGTCCCCGATCCCGCGCGGCGAGGCCGCGGCCAAGCTCTGGGACGGCGTGCTGCTCGTGATGGGTACTGACGGGTTCTTCGAGCTCAAGCGGAGCCGGACCCGCGACCCGATTTTCGACTAGGCCCGATCTCCGGTACCAGGCCCGGATACCAGCGCCTGTGCTGGCCGGGCCGGGGCGGTCCGCGTCGTGGCAGACTGGCCTGCGTGCGCGTTTATCTGGGTTCTGATCATGCCGGATTTGAGCTGAAGGCAGCCCTGATTCGATGGCTGGCCACGGCGGGCCATGAGGCGGTGGACTGTGGTCCGGCCGGCTATGACGGGCAGGACGACTACCCGCCCTATGTGATGCGGGCGGCCGCCGGGGTGGCCGGTGACCCGGGCAGTCTGGGCATCGTGATCGGCGGATCCGGTAACGGGGAGCAGATCGCCGCCAACAAGATCGGCGGCATCCGCGCGGCGGTCGCCTGGACCGACGAGACCGCCCGGCTGGCCCGGCTGCACAACGACGCCAACGTGCTCAGCCTCGGGGCCAGGATGTACCCGTTGCCGGACGCTCTCGGCTTCGCGCGGGTCTTCATTGAGACGGCGTTCTCCGGCGAATCGCGGCATGCCAGGCGGCTGGAGATGATCGCGGACTACGAGAAGACCGGCGTGCTGCCCCCCCTGCCGGACGCGGCTGGCCCACGGGGTTAGCCCACGCGGCTGGCCCACGCGGCTGGCCTACCCGGTTGGCCCACGCGGCTAGTGACGAGGTGCCCGGCCGGGGGCAGACAGCCTCTCCTTTTACTGCCAGCCCTGGAGACCCGCACCGTAGGGATAGAGCGGGTTTCCGTAGGTGGTTGGTACCGGCAGGCCGGCGTCGATGTGGGCTCGAATGTCGGCGCGCTCGGCGGCGGTGGCGCCGAGGTCGTAGGGCAGGTCCCAGGCTTCTACCGCGTCCGCCGGGACGTCCGTGCCGCCCGGCGTCAGGATCTGGTCCATGCTGCGCGGGAGTTGCCAGGGCAGCTTGCCGGAAGGTGTGTAGTCGCCGAAGAGCAGGCTTGCCGCTGCCGGGCCCATCTCTTCCCCGCCGCGGTAGGTGACCACGAGGGCATTGGCCAGGTTGTTCCAGTCGGTGATCACATATGGGCGTGGCATGACCAGGAGCACTACCACCGGGATTCCCTGGTTCTTAAAGTTCTGGATGATGGAAAGCTGGTCCGGCGGCAGGTAGGGCTGTTCCTTGACCCAGTTCGTGGCGTGGGTGTACGAGGCTTCTCCGACCGCCACGACGGCCAGCTTGGGCGACGGGCCAGTGTCTTGGTAAACGTTCACGCCCGCCTTGGCCGCCCTGGCCTTGATCGCGTCGAGAATGTCCAGGGAGCCGTACTCCGGGTGGAAGTAGCTGGTCCAGAGGCAGCACGAGGCGCCATCGGCGGCGCGGGGGCCGGCCACGATGATGTTGTCGCCCGCGTTGAGCTTGAGCGGGAGTACACCATCGTTCTTGAGCAGCGTCATGGATTCCCGCGACGCCTGGTTGGCCAGGGCGACGTAGGAGGGCTGGTGGAACCGGTACGGCGCGTTGACCGGGTCGCCGTAGGGGTTCTCGAACAGGCCCAGCTTGAACTTGACGGTGAGGATCTGGCGGACCGAGTCGTCGATCCGGCTGGCGGGCACGCCGGCGATGAAGCTGTCGATCGAGAAGCCGGTGGCGCCGGGGTCGGCGCCACCCATGACGTCGGCACCGGCGTTGGCCGCGCTGACCCAGGCCCCGGAGGGCAGCCAGTCGGTCGTGATCAGGCCGGTGAAGCCCATGTTCTGGCGCAGGTAGTTGATGATCGGGGCGCTGTTGCCGGCGCCCGCTCCGCTGGGGTCGAGGTACGAGCTGCCGGCATAGCCGGTCATGATGCTGCCGGCGCCCGCCTCGATGGCGGCCTTCCACGGGATCATCGTGTACTTGATGGTGGTCGCGTCGTAGGTGATTCCCGACTCGCCGCCGGCGCCCTCGCCGGGCCAGTGCTTGACGGTCACCAGCACGGACTGGGGATTGAGTTCCGGGCCGCCTTGCAGCCCGGCCACCAGCGCGCGGACCTGCGCCGCGGCGACGTCGGCGTTCTCACCGTTGCCCTCCTGGATCCGCGGGTACAGCACCTTCGTGCCCAGTTCCGCGAGGGGGCCGAGGACACCGCGCGCGCCGGCCTGGACCTCTTCGCGCCGCTGCATGTCGCCGAGCTTGTAGTCCAGCGGGTAGTCCCGGGCCGCCGCCAGCGCGCTCTGCGCCGGATACGTGGTCTGATACCCGTGGATCGTGTCGCCGGCGGCGATCGGCGGGATGCCGAGCCGGGTCCCGGACGAGGCGAGCAGGAAGCTGTTGAGGTCCTGCGGCTGGGCCGGCCCGAAGATCCACCCCGACTGGGGATAGACCTGGTTGTTGTAGAACATCTGATAGGCCTTCTCCTGCGGGGTCATCCGCCCGAGCAGGTCGTTGACCCGCGTCGCGATGGGCAGGTGCCAGTCCTCGTAGGGCTCGATGAGCCCATCCCGGTTGAGGTCCCGCATGCCATTGATGACGGGTACACCGTCGCTGACCGTGCTGACGGCCGGGAGATAGACGCTGAAGGTCCGGATGTTGGAGGTGCTGGTCGCGTTGGACGCGTTCACCGCCACGATGAACCACTTGTAGGTCCAGCGATCGGGAAGATCCCAGGTCGGCGTGTAGCTGGTGCCGGCCGGCTCCGCCACCTTCGTGTACAGATCGATCAGGTTGCCGGAGGCGGTGAAGTCGTAATCGCTGCGGCTGATGTTGATCCAGACCTGGTAGTGGGTGGCACCGGGGACGCTCGCCCAGGACAGCGCGGGCCGGCGGGTATCGGTGACCATCGCGCCGTCGGCCGGAGCGGAGAGGGCGAACTGCCCGGTGGTCGCCGGCGGCCGCGTCGGCCCGGACAGCAAGGGCGGGGTACTGGCCGAAGTGTCGACTGTGCCGTGGACATCGAACCCCCACAGCGAATAGCCGTAGCCCGTCGCGCGAGCTGTGCCGTATATCCGCACGTAGCGGCCGGTGCCGCTGACCGGGAGGGTTTCGATGCCGCCCGGGCCGGTGGTGGTCGAGTAGATGGTGGTCCACGTGACGGCGTCGTTGGAAACGTCGATGTGATAGCCCGTGGCGTAGGCGGCTTCCCAGTTCAGCGTGACGCAGGTGACCGTGCCGGTCCCGCCCAGGTCTACGTAGAGCCATTGCGGGTCGCTCGCGGCGCTCTCCCAGCGCGTGGTGGCCCGGCCGTCGAGGGCGGCCGCCGGGGCATTGGCACCTACCCACGAGGAAGCCTTCACCGGCATGAATTGCGAGATGACCGGGTCGGAACAGCTACCGCCCCCGCCCCCGCCGCCCCCGCTCCCGTAGACCTGGAATTCCCACAGGCTGTAGCCGTAGCCGGTGTTGCGTTGCGTGCCGTACATCCGGATGTAGCGTCCGGAGCCGGTGATGTTCAGCGTCTCGGTGCCCCCAGGCCCGGTGGTGGTGGAGTAGATGGTGGTCCAGGTGATCGCGTCGGCCGAGGTCTGGATCTGGTAAGCCTGGCCGGAAGCGGTCTCCCATTGCAGAGCCACCCGGCAGATCGACCGGGATGAGCCGAGATCGACCTGGAGCCACTGTGGGTCGCTGTAGGCGCTCTCCCAGCGGGTGTTCGCGTTGCCGTCCACCGCGTTGGCGGCGGCGTTGCCCGCGGTGACCGAGGAGGCGGTCGCCGGCTGGTTCAGCGCGGCGTTCGTGGTGCCGCAAGACCCTGACCCGCTTCCGGCCGTGCCGTAGACCTGGAATTCCCACAGGCTGTAGCCGTAGCCGGTGTTGCGTTGCGTGCCGTACATCCGGATGTAGCGCCCGGAGCCGGTGATGTTCAGCGTCTCGGTGCCCCCCGGCCCGGTGGTGGTGGAGTAAATGGTGGTCCAGGTGATCGCGTCGGCCGAGGTCTGGATCTGGTAAGCCTGGGCGGAGGCGGTCTCCCACTGGAGCACGACCTGGCTGATCGTGGCGGTGGACCCGAGGTCGACCTGGAGCCACTGCGGGTCGCTGTAGGCGCTCTCCCAGCGGGTGTTCGCGTTGCCGTCCACCGCGTTGGCGGCCGCGTTGCCCGCGGTGACCGAGGAGGCGGTCGCCGGCTGGCCCTGCGACAGTAAGGCGCCAGCCGCGGCGGCCCGCGGACCCGTCGTCACGAGCACCAGGGCCGCCAGCAACGCCATCGTCAAAGCGACGATGTAATACCGTCGGCCTCCGACCCGCCCTGGCCGTCTGTGCACACGCAAGGAACTGATGCCTGACATGGGATCTCCTGAGCGGGGGCCGGGCCCGAATCTCTCCAGCGGGGGAGTGGCTTCGGTAATGCCTTAATACAAGTGTTATTACAACCACAAAACCTAGCCGTCAAGAGCCAGTTACGAATCGCCGGTTCGACGGAGGGCGGCAGCAGAGTTGCGGGTGACCGCTGGCGGTGATCCCAGCGGTGAGGGCGGGTATCTGTTTCTAGCGGCCAAGCGTGGGGCGGCCCAAGCTGGCCAGGGCCGTGTCCAGCACCTCGCGGGTGACTCCGGGGTCGCGACTATCGCCAGGGCCGATCACGTGCATCCACGTGCGATCGTATTCGTCGCAGCTGTAGCCGAACGTAGTGCCCGCGGGCAGTGCGTCGGCGATCGCCCTCCGCAGCGGGCCGTCCAGATCCTGGCCTTCGGGCAGGAACACCGCGTCCTCGGGAGGGCCGCCCGCCGGCGCGTTCTTGGCCTCGAGGACGGCGGCCTCCAAGGCGTCAAGATCGGCCAGGCCCGCGAGTGCACGCGCGGGGACCGTCTCCCGCATGCGGATCATCGCCAGGAACGCGTGCTCCACGCCGACGCAGGAATCGCCCATTTCAAAGGCGATATCCGCGCCCCACGTCTGCACGTAGCCATCGCGCGTAAGGAACCGGGGAGGAGACGGGGGCGAGTAGCCGGGACTGTTGAGGATGCCGAGCACCGCCGCCTCGGCGTGGTCAAGGTCGACCAGATGAGAGATGACATTCACGGGCCACCCGCCGTCGTGCAGCATCCCCAGGAACAGGTGCTCCGCTCCGCCGACCGGGCTCCCAAGAGCCCGCGCGATCTCGGCGGCGCGACCCTCGATTTGGTAGTGATGCGGGGTAGGCGACAGCGCCCCATCAGGTACCCATCCCATGAATGCATGGTAGGCGCCAGAAGCTCCCCCTCCCCGATCCACAGCAACCGGAAATTCCGCTGCCACAGCAGGCCGCCGATCCGGTGCGGCTGGCCCAAGGTCAGCGGTTGAACCTCCTGCGCGAGCGGTGCCGCTTTCCTCCGGTGCCACGGCGCTCACGCCCGGCACGCTCGGTCGCTGCCGGGGCAGCAGCCGCGGGGGAGGAAGGCGTGGAGCCGGGAGACGTGGAGCCGGGAACTGCCGGGGCGGGAGACCCGGGGGCCGGAGAGGCGGGGTCCCCATCACGGGATGGGTGGCTTCGGCCGGCTTGGGCCGCATCCGGGACGGCCGTGTCCAGGTGCCCTGGACCCCTGGCCGGGCCCGGGCGGGCGGTGCCCCTGGCCGGGCCCGGGCGGGCCGTGCCCCTGGCCGCATCCGGGCGGGCCGTGCCCCTGGCCGGGTCCGGGCCCCTGGTGGGGTCCGGGCGGGCGCTGCCCGGGCGGGCCAATGCCGGGCCAGATCCACCCAGCCGGGCAGGAGCGGCCAGCGCATCGGCGGCCAGCGCTGCTGCCTCGTGATCCGGCCGCGGCTGTGACACGTCCCTGACCCGCATCGCGGCATCCACCGTGATCTTCATCCCAGGCATCGCGCCCTCCAGTCCCAGTCTTCCACGGGCGCCGTGAATCAGTCGCGTCCGCGCCATGCCAATTTCGCACAGTTGGCCCCGGCCCATGGACCGGACCTCCCACGCTGGGAACGTGCCAGATCCGCGGTGTGCCGATACAGTGCCGCCATCATGGTTTCCCCGCCACTGACCCAGGCCGGCCGCGCCCTCCGCTCGGCCACAACACTCGTTCGCGATCAGACCCGGCGCCAGTTGATCACCAGGAACCGCCGGGTGGCCTTCGGGCTGGCCATCGCGACCGTGGTAATCGGGATCGCTGCCGTCCACGTGTCGGTCTCGTGGTTCTCGCCCGGCCTGATGATCCTGCCGGTGCTGGCCGGCAGCCTGCTGCTCTGGCCCCGGGCGCTGCGGATCCTGTTCGGCCTGATCGCGCTCATGCTGGTGTATGACGCACTGATGGATCGGGCCGGTCCCGGCATCATCGCGGCCATCGTGGTCGCCGCCCTGTTCGCAGATGTGCTGGCCCGCACGAGGTACAAGCTCGGCATGCGCGGCCTGCGCGGCGACCAGATGCTGATCGACCTCCGGGACCGGATCCAGGCGCAGGGCAGGATGCCTGCGCTCCCCGCCAGCTGGGGATCCGCCTCGGTGCTCAGGCCGGCCGGGGGAGCATCGTTTGGCGGCGACTTTGTCGTTTCGTCCTGCGACGGGAAGACGCTGGAAGTGGCGCTCGTCGACGTGTCCGGCAAGGGCCTGGACGCGGGAACCCGTGCGCTGCTGCTCTCCGGAGCGTTCGGGGGACTGCTCGGCTCGGTCCCGCACGCAGAATTCCTCCCCGCGTGCAATGCCTACCTCCGCCGCGGTCCGGCCGCGGAAGGCTTTGTCACGGCTGTGCACCTGGCTCTCGACCTCACGACGGGCGACTTCGTGGTGGCCTCGGCGGGGCATCCGCCGCCGGCCCATTTCGATGCGGGCAGCGGCAGGTGGCGGCTGACCGAGGCCCGGGGCATCGTTCTCGGCGTCGTCCCCGATTTGCGATGCGTGCCGGCGCATGGCGCGCTGCGGCCCGGGGATGCGCTGATGCTTTACACCGACGGCTTGGTCGAGGCCCCTGGCCTGGATATAGACCTTGGCACCGACCGGCTGCTCGGCGAGGCGGACCGTCTGATGGCATCCGGCTTCCAGTCCGCCGCCGGCGAACTGGTCCGGGTGGTGCGGGCGAGCACCGGCGGTTCCGACGATTGCGCGCTCGTCCTCATCTGGCGCTCGTAGCCGTGCTGTCCGGGGGGTTGATGCCTGGGTGCTAGCGGGCCGGGACGCTGGCGGCCTGGCGGCCATGCGGGCCGCTCATCAGCTGGAGCGCGTGCTCGACGAGCACGACCAGCACATCCCGGCCGGACGACGCGTAGCGGGCGTCGCACATGATGATCGGGATGTGCTTCTCCAGGTCGAGCGCTTGACGGACGCTCTCGGGGCGGTAGCGCCGCGCTCCCTCAAAGCAGTTCACCGCCACAACGAACGGAATGTGGCGCTGCTCGAAGTAGTCCACCGACGGGAAGCAGTCAGCGAGCCGCCGGGTGTCCGCGAGGACCACGGCACCGAGAGCGCCGCGGGCCAGTTCATCCCACATGAACCAGAACCGTTCCTGGCCAGGCGTGCCGAACAAATAGAGCGACAGGTTGTCGCGGATCGTGATCCGGCCGAAGTCCAAGGCCACGGTGGTGGTGGTCTTGCGCTCGACGCCCTTGAGGTTGTCGACTTGCGTACTCGGCTCGCTCAGCGGCTCCTCGGTCCGCAACGGCCGGATCTCGGTCACCGAGCCGACCAGGGTGGTCTTGCCGGCTCCGAACCCCCCCGCAATGAGGATCTTGATGGTGACGGGCACGCCTGCCGGACGACCGGTGCCGTCAGAGCCGGCGTAGGCCATCAGCTACCTCCCTAAGGATGCGCGGGTCAGGCAGCCGCGCGGGCGGAATGGGATGGTGAATTGAGATCAGCGAGCGGTCTCGCAGGTCGGCGAGCAGAATCCTGATCACGCCGAGCGGCAGGTTGAGGTCGGACGCGAGCTCGGCCACCGATGTGGGCAGCCGGCACAGCCGGAGCACGGCGAAGTGCTCCGGATCAAGCTCCACGGGATCGCCCCGCACACCGCGGACCGCGGTGACGATCGCGATGAGGTCCAGGCTCTCACCACTCGGCCTGGTCCTGCCGCCGATGAGTGCGTACGGGCGGACCACTGGGCCCGCCTCTTCATCGAGCCACTGGTCGCGGGGGGTGGGCATACCGGGCTCAGCCTGTAGCGTCCTCGGCCGGCACCGGCCGAGGATCGACCGCCAGGTGCGGGCCGACGCGTTTCACCAGGATCGCCATCTCGTAGGCGATGAGCCCCGCGTCCGCCGCGGCCGGGCTGAGCACAGCCAGGCAACTGCCCTCGCCAGCGGCGGTCACGAACAGGAAGGCGGTATCCATTTCGACGATGGTCTGCCGGACCCGGCCACCGCCGAAATGCCGTCCTGCTCCCCGGGCCAGGCTCTGGAAACCGGCCGCCACGGCCGACAGGTGCTCAGCGTCCTCGCGGCTGAGTCCCTGCGAAGCGCCGATGGCCAGGCCATCACGGGAAAGTATGACGGCCTTGTCGATCTGCGTCACGCGGGCGACCAGGTCGTCGAGGAGCCAGTTCAGGTCGCCAGGCGACTTCGCATTCATAGTCTTCTGCTGCTCCGTGCCAACCATGTGACATCCCCCCTGACGTTACTTGCCGCTGTGCTCGGTCTAGTCATCGTCTGCCTGCATCCCATCGTCTTCGGCCGGCGTGGTGCCGGTAACCGCGGGCTTGGCCGACGGGTCGAAGAGTGACCGGCCACGCTGCCAGCCTTGCTGAATCGCCGACACGGTGGCCCGAGCCTCTTCCGGCGACCGCATATCCACCGGATCGCTGTCAGTGCTGGTATCGATACGCCCGGTACTGTCGCGTAGCTGGGGCGCGAGGCTGGCCTGGCGGATGCGCCGCGGCAGATCCGCGTCCTCCAGGTCATCGGTGCTTACTGGATCCGCCGTCTGGGGGATGCGGGCCGCCGACCAGTCCTCGGCCTCCTCCGGATAGGCCAGCGAACCGTTCTCCTCCGCGTGGCTCAGCGGTCCGGGTTCCTCCGGGTAAGCCAGCGAGCCGCCATCGTCGGCGTAGCTCAGCGGACCGGGTTCCTCCGGGAAGATCAGCCTGGGTTCCGGCAGCGCCAGCCCGGACTCCGGCAAGGACAGGCCGGACTCCGGCAAGGACAGCCCGGACTCGGCTCCTACCCGGCCGTTCTTGGCCGGATCGCCGGGCGGCTGGGCGAACAGGCTGGTGACCGGCCTGGCGCTGGCCTCGTCGTCGCGCGCCGCGTGACGGCCGGTCAGCTGGATCGCGCGCTCATCCACCGTGCCCGCTGAGGGGTCGTTCTCGTAAGCGCCTTCGGGTACGACCAGGCCCACCGGGATCAGCACGATCGCGGTCGTCCCGCCGTAGGGCGAGGCACGCAATGAGATCTTGATGTCGTGCCGCCTGGCGAGCTGGCTGGCCACGAAGAGGCCGAGCTGGTCGCTGCCGGACAGATCGAACGCGGGCGGGTTCGCGAGGCGGTCATTGATCTCCGCGAGCTGTTCATCGCTCAGGCCCAGCCCGCGGTCCTCGATCTCCACGGCGAAACCGCGTCCCACGATGTCGCCGCTGATCAGCACGGGCGTGTTCGGCGGGGAGAAGATGGCGGCGTTCTCCGCCAGCTCCGCGATCATGTGGATGACGTCGCCCACGGCGGGCCCGGAGAGCGCGGCCTGAGTGGTCGAGGACACCTTGATCCGGGTGTAGTCCTCTACCTCAGCGACCGCGGCACGGAGCACGTCGACGAGCGGCACGGGATTGCGCCAGCCACGAGCGGGTGCGTCTCCGGACAGGATGATCAGGCTTTCGGCGTGCCGCCGCATGCGAGTGGTCAGATGGTCGATGCGGAAGAGGTCCGCGAGCTGGTCCGGCTCGCCGGCCCGGCGTTCCATCGCGTCGAGCAGGGTCAGTTGCCGGTGCAGCAGCGACTGGCTGCGCCGGGCCAGGTTCCGGAAGATATCGCTGATCCCGCGGCGCAGCCTGGCCTGGCCCACGGCGGCCTCCACGGCAGTCTCCTGTACCGAGGCGAAGGCCTGCCTGACCTGGCCAATCTCGTCAAACCTCGAGGGGGGAATGTCCGGCGCCTCGGCGGGCACGTCCACATCCTCGCCGGCGGCGAGGCGCCGAACGACGCTCGGCAGGCGAATATTGGCCAGTTCCAGCGCCGACTGCCGGAGCGCCGCCAGTTCCCGGACCAGGCCACGGCCGATCCAGATCGACACGATGACGGACAGCAGCACGGCCAGGAGACCAAGTCCGCCGACCAGGAAGAGCCGCAGTTCGCTGGACCGGGCGGCGGCGCTGGCATTGGCGGTGATGAGCCTGCCCGCCTGCGTCCCGGCGTTCCCGAGCCCGACGGAGACCCCGCCCACGGCCTGCTGCCAGGCGAGCGGATCGACCGGCGGCGGGCTCGCCGTTGAGGTGGCGCTGACTGCGCTGTTCTCCAGGGCCGTGACAGCGGCGAGGGCTTTCGGGCTGGTGTCCTTCAGGTAATAGGCGCGGTATTCCGGGGCGAGGTCGGGCAGGGTCTCGCTATAGAGCGTCCGGCGCGCTCCGACCAGTTCGGTGAATTGCTGGCGATCGCTGGCCGGGAACGACCGCGCGGCCAGATCACCGACCAGAAGAGACTCCTCCCGCAGGAGCATCTCCTCAGATTTTCCCATCCGCACGAGGTCCAGGGCCTGGGTGACTACGGAAGCACTGGTCTCCTGGAGGATCGTCTTGTCCAGAACGTCGTAACCATCCGCGACAATGTTGTTGTAGTCGTCGAATGCCCGCGTTCTGGTGATGATCTGCGCGGCGATCTGCGAGCGCAGGGCGGGCAGCCCGGCCGCGTCCGCGAGGAGGGTCTGGATGGCCGCTTTCTCGCCAGCGGACGCGTTGCTCTGGGTGGCGCTGGACGTCAAGGCGGCGCGGGCACTGGCTATGGCGCCGTTGGTCTTTGACTCCTGCGCCTCCAGCACGGCCAGATTCGCGCCGGTGGGGCTGGACAGGTAGACCATCGCCAGTGGCCGCTCGATGTCGAGTGCGCTGAGGAAGAGGCCGGCCGGCTCACCGGTGGCGTTCCTGAGAGTGTTGGCCCGCGCCAGGTTGATGGCATTCCCGGCCGTGATGCTCGTCGCGAAGATATACAGCCCGATGAGGGACAGCACGGGAACGAGAATGAGAAGGAAGATCCTCTGGCGTATGGACCGGAGACGGAAACCCATGGCTGCTCTGGCCTCAAAGTGTGAGTTTGAACGGATTGTAACCAGAGTGCTACGAAGAAACTTCGTACCCCCCAGGCGCTTGGACACTAGCAGGGTGCCATGCTAATAGGGGGCAAATCGGGGAATCTTTCGGTCACGATATGATGATTTGCCCGTTATATACCGAAATGACAAATATTGACGACCTGACGCTCCGTTCCTGCCCCAGCACGCTTGGCCTGGCGTCCCCGATTGCGCTGCGCCGCCGGGAGTTTACCGACCGCTCCACAGGCTCCCCTTACGGGGTTCTCATGATCTACGAAGGGTTGTCGCCAAAACGTGCACAGCGCGGCCCGGGGTGGCGGCGGTGCACCGGTTGCGTGTCAGCGCGGTGAGTTGTGCGCCCTGTCCGCGCACTTCGCACCGCGCAGATCGGCCACGACCCCTGGCACCGGTCAGCGCGGTGAGTTGTGCGCCCTGTGCGCGCACTTCGCACCGCGCAGAATCTGCCGGGGCGCTGGCACCAGGGGAGTGCACGGAAGCCCGGCACCCGCCTGGGGGGTGGCCTTGCACCTGGGATCAGGGTGGCGACGGCTGCGCAGCCTGACCCGCGACACCCACCCGGCCCGACCGGCTTGATGCGATGACAAAGAACATGGGGACCCCCCGGGATGATCGGGCGGCCGCTGATCGACCAGTTCCGGTGCAAGTTGGCCCGTTGGCCCGTTGGCCCGTTGGCCGTGTTCCGGAGCCTCTTGACCCGTACTCCGTCCGGAGCCTCTTGACCCGTGCTCCGGAGCCTCTTGACCCGTGGTCCGTGCCGGTTGACCTGGCCCCGGGAATATGACATTTGTGTCAGTCAATGGTGCCGTACTGGGCCGGTGCCCGCCAGCGTCGCTGCCA
>JAWWPY010000530.1:0-4314 GCA_033854735.1 Streptosporangiaceae bacterium
ATCTCACCGGAGTTGTCATGGTCGGGCTTTCCCGCCGGAACCGAAGGCTTCGTCGTCTCGATGTACGACCCGCAGGCACCGACCGGGAGCGGCTTCTGGCACTGGGTCGTGGCCGACATCCCGGCCGCCGCCACCTCGCTGCCCGCCGGCGCCGGAGCACCCGGCGCTGCGGATCTTCCAGGCGGCGCGTTCCAGCTCGCCGGGGATGCAGGCGCGCACCAGTACGTCGGCGGAGCGCCGCCGGCCGGCTCGGGAGTGCACGAGTACTACATCACCGTCACCGCGCTCAGCGTGGCCAAGACGGGACTCGATCAGAACGCGAGCGCGGCCTACCTCGGATTCACCATCGCCGGGCACACTCTCGGCCGTGCGACGCTGATCTGCCCGACGCCCGCGTCGCCCGCGTCGCCCGCCTGAGGGCCTGCGATGCCGGCCAACCCAGATCCTCCACAGCTAGGAGGTAAAACGGTGCGAGATCTGCGCATGCTGTGCCTGCACGGCTACCACGGCACCGGCGCGATCCTGCGCCGCCAGATGGCACCGCTGGCCGCCGCGATCCCCTCAAACGTCGAGCTCGTATTCGTCGACGCGCCCTCGCTGTCCTCGGGCGATTTCGGGTGGTGGCATGAAGGCTTCCGCGGCTGGGAACGCACCCGCGACTGGGCCGTCGAGCTGCTGTGCACCGGGCCGCGCATCGATGGGATCTTCGGGTTCAGCCAGGGCGCCGCCCTGGCCGGGCTGCTGGCCGCGCTGGGGGACAGCCACCGGTCGCCGCTGGAGTTCGAGTTCGCCATCATGGTCGGCGGGTTCACCAGCACCATGGCGCAGCACGCCGAGCTGTTCCGGCGCAAGCTCACGGTCCCCTCGGTCCATGTGACCGGCCGTGCCGACGCGATCGTGCCCAGGCGCGACTCGCTACTGCTCGCCGACCGGTTCGCGGACCCGCTGGTCATCGAGCACCCGGGCGGCCACGTCATTCCCGCCGGCACCGCCGTGACGGCGCCGATCGCCGGCTTCCTGGCCGGGTTCTCCCGCAGCGGGAGTGCCGCGCCGGCGCTCGACGGGTCCCGGAGCGGCCAGTGAACGAGGAATTCGTGGCCACGCCCGCCGGGACGGCCCGCATCACCTGGCACCCGGCCCTCGGCAGCGCGCAAGCCGTTGCGCTCCTCGGGCACGGCTCGGCGACGGGCATCGAGTCAGCCGACCCGCAGGCACTTCAGCATTCCATCTGCTGATCCGGCGAACGCGTTACGGGGCAGGCTGTGACAATCATCGGGGAGCGGTCAGGCGGTCATGGGGATGCGGTCATGTCGTGCCCGCGCCGGCGATTGTGCCTGGATGAAGGAGGTCATGGCGATGGCTGAGGGAAAAATGCAGATTCCGCCGAAGGTGTACTCGATTGCCGAGGAGCGGGGCTGGGGCGGGTCAGCCTGGATCGACAAGACGTCGGTCCCGCGGTATTCACAGGCCGGGAGTTACGTCTACCTGGGCGGGCTGGTGACCACGGCCGGCTGGCGCGGCCCGTTGTTATTCATCCGGGTGGCCCAGCCCTGGCGCGAGGTAGCCACGATGCGGCACGGCCGGCGTATAACGGTCCGGTACGACCGGGACCATGGCAGCGTCATCACCTACAAGTCCGAGAGGTTCGACTTCACGTTCGTCGATGGCAGCTCGGCCGGGTTTTACGTCGGATGGGTGCCGGACCGCACGCTGGCCTCTGACTACTTCCGCTACGGGGTGAGCGAAGACCGGTCCGAGCTGAATACTCATGCCGGCCATGCCGCCGCCTGGGTCGCGGACAAGGTGACCGAGGCTCTGCTGCCCCGGCTGAGGCAGGAACTGGAGGAAGGGCACCGGGTGGACTTCGGCGCCCTGTCAGCAACACTGACCGAAGTGACCTACGGCCGGGACTCGTTCAGCTGGAACGACATCAGCACCCTGAAACTGTCCGCACCCTGGCTCAGCAACGACGAGCTTCGCAAACACGATGTGAGCCATCGCGAAGCGACGCTGAACCTGAGCTGGAAGACGCCCACCGGGACGGACGGCCACGCCAGCCTCACGACCAGTGAGGTCTGGAACGTCAAGGCGCTGCAAGAACTGCACCAGATACTGACCAGCCCTGGCCAGTGACGCGGACCAGCAAGCAGCCAGGCACAAGGGATCATGCTCGGCGGGGTTGGGCACCGTGCTGCCCGGCCGGGCCATGCGGATCGCGGCGGTCAGCCCCTAGGTACGTCGTAGGTCTGCGCAAGGTGGGCAGGTCGCCTCAGCCCACTTAGTGCACCTCATCGGCACGGGCGCCCTGCTCGTCGGGTGCCCGCCCGAGCCGGGCGCGGAACTCGGCGTTGAGGCGGGCGGCCGCGTCGCGCAGAGCGGCGATGCCGGGACCTGCCGAGAGCAGGGACCTGGAGGCGGACGGGATGACGCGGTCGGGGCAGGCCGAGAATGTTGCCGCGGCGTCGGCGGGGGTGCCGCCCTGGGCGCCGACGCCGGGAGCGAGGAACAGTGCGTTCGCAGCGGCCAGGTCGAGTGGGGGCTCCATCTGGCCGGGCCCGATCACGGCGCCGACCGGGCCGATGCGGCCGGGCGCGAGCCGCGCGTTGAGCGTGGCGATGTCCGCGAGAAGGCGCTGGTCGACGGTCATGCCAGGTGCTGCCCTGGCGGACTGGACGGCCCGGCCCTCGGGGTTGGAGGACCGGGTCACGACGAGCAGGCACGCGCCGGACTGGTGGGCACGGTGGACGAACTCGTCCATGGCCGCCAGGCCCAGGTAGGGGTGGACTGTGATCGCGTCTGCCTGGATAGGCGCGCCGTCGCCGAGGTAGGCCGCTGCGTAAGCGCCGTTAGTTGAGCCGACGTCGCCGCGCTTCACGTCCAGGATGACCAGTAGGCCCTCGGCGCGGGCGGTCTCGGCCAGCCGGGCCAGGGCGCGGATGCCCCGCCAGCCGTGCCGTTCGTAGAAGGCGGACTGCGGCTTGATCAGGCCGGCCGTGCCGACCGCCGCGCTCAGCACGATGTCGGTGAACCGCTCAAGTCCGTCGGCGTCGTCGGTGAGGCCCCACTTGCCCAGCACCTGGCCGTGCGGGTCCGCGCCGATCGCGAGCGGGCCGTGGCGGTCACGGGCGGCCGCGAACCGGGCGGCGAAGGAATCTGTCATGTCACCCACTGTCCCAAGCGCGCCCGCGCCACGCCCTCCGGCACTTTATGGATTCTCCGTCCTGGCGGCTGATAAAACGGAACCCCCGGCCCGAAAACGGACACGAACGCGGGAGGCGCGCCGGTGTCACTGGAGATCAAGCGGTTGCACCTGGCCAAGCTGAGCCCGCCCGGCGGCGAGCGGGGGCAGTGGCCGGTCCACGGCTTCGTGATCACCCATCCGGGCGGCGCGGTCCTGGTCGACACCGGCGTGGGCGGCCCAGAGGATCTGCTCAATGACTGGCGCGTGGTCAACGTCTCGGCGGCCGACGCCCTGGCCGAGCTGGACATGTCCCCCGCCGACATCTCGCTGGTGATCAACACCCACCTGCACTTCGACCACTGCGGCCAGAATCCGGTGTTCAAGCACGCTCCGTTCTATGTCCAGCGGGCCGAACTCGACCGCACCCGCCGCGAGTCGTCCGCGCTGTCCGGCTGGTTCGACTTCATGGGCGCGCGGTTCGAACTGCTTGACGGCGACACCGAGATCCTGCCCGGCCTGTCGGTGATCGCGACCCCCGGCCACACCGTCGGTCACCAGTGCGTCGTGGCCGGGACCGGCGACGGCTCGCTCGACCTGCTGATCGGGGACGCCGCCTACACGCCGCGCGAGTACTCTGGCCCGCTGGGCCAGAGGCTGCCGCCCGGCCAGGCTGCCGACCGGCCGTCCTGGGAGACCTCGATCGGGCGCGTCCGGTCGATGACACCGTCCCGGGTGCACTTCTGCCATCACACCGACATCGTGCACGACTGAGCCGTCCCCGAACATCGGGCACGAGGGCGCGCGGTCCCTGCGCGCGCCTTGTTGCTGGCTGGCGTCATAGCGTGTGTTCGGGGCGTCCAGAGGATCGGCCGTCGGCGGCGGCGTGGCTGGCGGCGGCGCCGGGCTGCAGGGTGAGCCTGGTCTGGAAGGTCTGGCTGCCGCGGAGGACGACGAAGGTCAGGGAACTGTCCGTGGAGTCGCGGCGGGCGGCGTAGAGCGAGGCGCGAGATCTGAGGTCTCGTCCCCCGGCGCAGGTGAGGACGTCTCCGGGCAGGATCCCGGCTTGCTCGGCGGGCAGTCCGGGTTCTACCGACCGCACGAGCAGGCCCGGTGCCGGGGGGAGGCCGACCGCC
>JAWWPY010000531.1:0-2892 GCA_033854735.1 Streptosporangiaceae bacterium
GCGACAGATCCTTCGCCAGTACGAGACCCACCACAATCAGCACCGGCCGCACCGCTCTCATCGCGGCGTCGCGCCGCTGAAACCGCTACCCGAGCCGGTCGGCCTCGACCTGTACCGCGTCCGAAGACACGCTCACGTCGATGGCGTGATCAACGAATATCACCTGGTCGCACGACGCGGATGAGATTATCGGCACCCACGCGCCGAGGGAGAATCCGGGCCTGATTGGCTTGGACGGCCCAGCGCTCGCTGGCCCGCCCAAGGGGGAACGACACGCTCATCCGCTCACAGCTGCCGGCTCGACGGTGATGTCCGCTTCGGGGACTGGCTCGCGGGCGAGCCTGCTGGGCCACCAGACCCAGCGGCCGAGGTCAAGGTTGAGGGCGGTGACCAGGACTGACCTGACGATGATCGTGTCCAGCAGCACGCCGAATGCCACGGCGAAGCCCAGCTCGGCCAGGAACGTGACAGGCAGCGTCGCCAGCGCGGCGAAGGTGCCGGCCAGTACGGCGCCGGCCGAGGTGATCACCCCGCCGGTCGCCGCCAGGCCGGTGAGCGCGCCGTGCCGCGGGCCGTACTTGCCCGCCTCCTCGCGTACCCGGGTCATGAGGAAGATGTTGTAGTCGATGCCCAGGGCGACCAGGAACACGAAGACGAACAGCGGGAACGAGGTGTCGGCGCCGCCGAAGCCGAAGACGTGGTTGAACACCAGCGCGCTGACGCCCAGCGCCGCGGCGAACGACAGCACGACGGTGGCGATCAGCATGATCGGCGCGATCAGCGCCCGCAGCAGCAGCGCCAGGATGAGGAAGACCACGGCCAGGATGACCGGGATGATCACCGTGCGATCGTGCGCCGAAGCGTTCTTGACGTCGAGGTTGATCGCCGTGTTGCCGCCGACCAGCGCGTTCGCGCCGGGGACCGCGTGCACGGCCGTCCGGATCCGGTCGATGGTGTTATACGCGGCCTGGCTGTCGGGGGCAGTGGTGAGCGTACCGGTCAGGTAGGCGTGCCCGGCCCTACTCGTCCCGGTGACGCCGGTGATCCCCGGCGTGGCCTTGACCGCGGCCAGCAGCGCGGCGGCGTGGCCCTGGTTTCCGATCACGATCACCGGCTGGCCGGCGCCGGCCGGGAAGTGCTGGTCGATGACCGTCTGGCCGACAACCGAGTCCGGGGTGTGCCGGAATCCCTGCGCGGTGGTCAGGCCACTGGCCTTCAGCCCAGTCAGGCCGAGCGCCATAGCGCCAAGGATCACCGCGGTGACCACCCAGACCAGCCGCGGCCGGATCGCGATACGGCGGCCGACCCGCGCCCAGAATCCCCTCGTCGTCGGCTCGCCAGTGCCGTACGCAGGCTTGACCGGCCAGAACACCCAGCGGCCGAAGATCACCAGCAGGGCCGGCAGCAGCGTCATCATCGCGGCCAGCGCCACCACGACGCCGATCGCCAGCACGGGTCCCAGGCTCTTGGTGGAGGCCAGCTCCGCGATGGTCAGCGTCAGCAAGCTGACGATCACGGTGCCCGCGCTGGCGATGACGGCCGGTCCGGCGCGGCGCAGCGCGACGGCCATCGCCTCATGCCGGTCCTGGTGCCTGCGCAGCTCCTCGCGGTAGCGGGCGGTGAGCAGCAGCGCGTAGTCGGTTCCCGCGCCGAACACGAGCACGAGCAGGATCCCGGCGCTCTGCGCGTTAACGGTCAGGCCGTGCCGGGCCAGCAGGTAGATCAGTCCCTGCGCGGCGGCCAGCGCGACCCCGGCCGACATGACCGGCAGCAGCCATAGCACCGGGCTGCGGTACGTGATCAGCAGCAGCACGATGACGACCGCCAGGGTCGCGTACAGCAGGGTGCCGTCGATGCCCTTGAACGCGCTGGCCGAGTCGGCAGCGTTGCCCAGCGGGCCAGCGATGTGGAAAGCCAGGCCGTTCGCGTCGGTGCGGGCGATGACCCGCAGCTTGGTCGCGGCGGCCGATGCGCCGTTCCAGCCCTTGGAGCCGAGGTTGATCGGGACGATGGTCTCCATGGCCTTGCCGTCCGCCGACGGTATCGGACCGGCCACCTGGCTGCGCACCACGCCGTGCACGCCGGCGAACCTGCGGACGTCGGCGGCCGCCTTGGCCTTATCCGCGCCGGTCAGGCCCGAGACGCGGTCATACACCACGACCGCCGCGTAGATGTTGGGCGACTGGAACCGCGACTGCACGTCCAGCACCTTGGTCGACTCGGCCGCGGCTGGCAGCCACGCCGACGCGTCGTTCTTCTCCGCGCCGGTGAGCTTGCCGGCCAGCGGGCCGGTCACGGCCACGATGATCAGCCAGAAGACCACGACGGCCCACTTGGTCCGGCGTCCGGCCGGGAGGCGGATGATAGCGCTGGCTTTACTCATGCCTCGATCTCCTCATTGCTGCGGGGACGGCATGCGGCCCCGGGCGCTCGGTGGCGGCGTAGCTCCGTGAAGTAGACGCTTACGCCGCCGGGAACTCACCGGACCGTCCGGCCGCTTCCACCACAGCCCTGGCACGCAGTGGCCAGGCGGGGACAAGGCATGGAGCGTGAGCTGGGAGAAGAGCATGCTCCTGTACCCCGCCCGTGCCACCCCCCGCGGGGAGCGGGGAAGTCCGTCCGCGGCGCGCTCCCCGTCCTCCGCCTTACGAATCAGCGATCAGGCCGCATGTCCCCACCAGAGGTTCACGCACCGGCCGTGCCGGGGCAGCACCCCCCGGCCGTGACAGCTGGAGGGGGGCGAAGAGCCATGTCGGCACCGCCGGAATTGCCGGGCCAGGATCGCCAGCTGAGGTGGCTGATATTCACCCGGCACCGCCGTCTCGCTGGCGGCGGCGAGGACCGCGTCGAACGAGTCAGTGAACTGCCCGGCGCGGTCGCGGAACAGGAACC
>JAWWPY010000532.1:0-2552 GCA_033854735.1 Streptosporangiaceae bacterium
TCCTTGTCCGACCGGAGCTGCAGGTCGAGCGACGACACCGCCAGCAGCCGGACACAGGCGTCACCGAGATCGACGTCGCCGTCGCGGAAGCCCTTCCAGGGCTCCTCGAACTGGCCCAGGCTGTGGCGGGGCTTGACCTTGCGCTGCAGTCCCCGCAGGCGCCGGGGAAGCGGCGGGGTGCCCTCGGGGGCCCACACCAGGCGCCGCGGGGCACGGATGTACTGGAAGAAGGCACCCGCGAGGCGGTCGGGCGACAGGCCGTCCTGCTTGATGAGCGTGGTCGATATGGCAAGCCCGCTGAGCACGGCCAGGACCGGCATGACGACGGCAATCGGGAGGTGGAGCACCGTGGACATCAGCCAGCCGACGGCCGCAACCACCGCGAAGGCCGGACCGATGATCAGGAGTTGGCGGGCGGTCAGCCCGAAGAGGAACTGATCCGGGCGGTCGAGGTCTCCGGGGATGCGGGTCACGCGCCCACCCCGGCCACTGAGATGACGCCCCGCACCGAGGTACGGATGTGCTTGTGCGTCACGCCGACCGCTGTCTTCAGCATCCACAGGGGGATCGCTGCCATGAGCGTGATGACCACGAGGACGAGGACCAGGTCCACCATGGTGCTGCCCCCGCCATGGGCGGCGGCGGCGGTTCCGAGCGTCGTGCCGCCGTCAGAGAAGAAGACCTTGACGCCGATCGTGAGCAGGAGGGCCTGCACCGCCGGCGCTATGAGGACCGCCGCCGCCGCCCGCCACCAGCCGCGGGCGATGCCGTCGGTCTGGGGAAGAACACCGAACACCTGCAGGATCGGACCGCCGATGCCGAGGAGCACCACGATGACGATGCGGATGAGGTTCGAGAGCAGGAGGAAGAGCGCACCGATGAGAAGCAGGGAAAGAACAATCGGCGCAACCGTCCCAGACTGGACCAGCCGGTCCGTCGTCACGGAGAGAGAATTGGGATCCACCTGTAGGAATCCTTTTACCAGCTCGTTGGAGATGCCGATGCCCCATCCCAGCAGCAGGAGAGACAGGTTCACGCTGAGTCCTGCGATCACAGCCCGGGGCGCGAGCTCCTTGGCCTCGAGGTAGGTCCAGTCGCCAGCGATCACCATGATCGCGCCGATGACCAGGAGCAACAGCAGCAGCGAGTCGGAGATGATCAGCAGGCTCTGCCAGATTTCCCGGATTCTCGGCTGCGTGGAGACGTCGGGAGTCTGGAAGGCGACCTCCGCCGACTTGAGCGCGTTGGAGATCGTCTTCTTGACCGAGGACTTGAAGGGATTGGCAAAGAGATGCCCGAAGAGCCAGTCAGCAGGGTTCGGAACCTGGGATGGGGCGGCAGCGGCGTGGACAGGGCCGGCCGGCGTGGCCTCAGCGGGTGAGAGCGCTGTGCTCAGGGCAAGGAGTACGAGAAGGGCAACGAGCAACACAGCCCCGAGTGCCCGGACCCGAGACTGGTTCGGAGAGGCACCAGATACACCCCGCACGAGATAACGTCTCTACTGACCGAGAATGGTCTTGATGATCTGGATGAGCACCGGCGCCAGAATGGCCACCGCCAAGCCGAGAAGAGCATGCTTGACGGTCTGCTTGGCACCGTTGATCCCGTCCTTGTCTCCGCCGGCGGTGACGTAGCGAATGCCGCCCACGGTCAACATGACGAGGGACAGCGATCCGATAACCAGCATCAACGTGTCGCGGAGCCTGTTCAAAATATCGGTGATCGAACCCATGTCCCTCCTTTATCTGACGGCGGCCGAGTGGCGCGCCCGCGTGAGACAAGCTGTACCCTTATCGCGGGCTCCAGCCACTTCTTGTGCTTCGGGTATTTATTCTACATAATGTTGAATCTCTGTCAGTAATGCAACCCATTAGACAGGAATGCACGTCAGCGAAAGCATTCTGGGCTGCGGCATGAGTCGGACCAACACCCCATCATATCCCATTCTGGACTATTGACGGCCATGAGCCATTCTGCCTTGAGCGATTCTCGGTAGGGAGTGATGCTTCCCGTGGTACTCGCCCGCGGTCCAACATGAAAAAACTCTAATGTTGAGCCCTGACCGCCGAGAGCGCGACCGCTGAGAATATTTGCACTAATTCTACATAATGTTCAATGTGTGGCGTATTGCAAGCCGTCGGAAGTGTCAGGTGCTTTCCCCGCCTTTCGCCGCTTCCATCGGGTCAGTCCCCGGCGAGCGTCCTGGCGATGACGAGGCGCTGGATCTCGGACGTGCCCTCGAAGATCGTGTAGATCTTGGCATCCCGGTACCACTTCTCGACGGGGAAGTCGCGGATGTAGCCGTACCCCCCGAGCACCTGGATCGCGCGCTCGGTTGCCCGCACGGCCACCTCGCTGGCCTTGAGCTTGCTCATCGAGCCCTCGGCGTGCTCGTAGGGGGCGCCGGCCGCCGCCATCCACGAGGCCCGGTAGCACAGGAGGCGGGCGGCGTCGATCTCCGTGGCCATGTCGGCCAGGATGTTGCCGACCGACTCGTGCTCGATGATCCGCTTGCCGAACTGCGTCCGCTGCTTGGCGTACTGGACGGCGAA